>CAIQJJ010000466.1 GCA_903872065.1 uncultured Anaerolineales bacterium
CTTGACTCTCATCGTGGTTTTTCTCCGCAGCCAGGCGCGCAAGATCAAAAAGCAGGCCCCCGCCAGCCCCGCCCGCTCGCCCGAGCCGCAGGGCGGCGACAGCCCCACCCAATGAGATTGAGATTGCGCCATTTTAAATCAAACGAGCGGCTGTAGAGCCGCTCGTTTGATTTTGCGCCGGATACCATCAGCGCAGTGTATCCGGGCGCGCCCCCAAAGTCAGTTTCACATCCTGCTCTTTCCCATCCCGCAAGATCGTCAGGGTCACATCCTGACCGGGGCGGGTCTGTAAAGCAATATAGATCAACAAATCATCAAAGCTTCTGATCGGCTCACCATTAACCGCGATGATCACATCCCCGCCGACTTCCACAGTGCGATCGTTCACCGTTTCTGTGCCGGTTGAGCCGCGCAAGTTGGCTTTATCGGCCGGGTCGCCGGGGGTAATTGTCGAGAGATAAGCGCCTTGCGTTACATCTAACTTCATCGCCTGCGCCGTATACATATTCAAATCACCGCCGCGCACCCCCAGGTAAGACCACTCGGTCTTGCCCTTCTCAACCAGGTCGGAGGCTACCCGTTTGATAATACTGACCGGGATGGCAAAGCCAATCCCGCTGTTGGCGTTCGTAGTACCGCCCGTTTCGATCTGGGCGTTAATCCCGATCACTTCCCCTTGCAGATTGAGCAGCGGGCCGCCGGAGTTACCCGGATTGATCGCCGCATCGGTCTGGATGGATTGAGGGATGGAGAACTGCGTCAGGGCGGGGATGTCGCGCCCCAGGGCAGAGATAATGCCGCGCGTCAGCGTTCCCGCCAGGCCAAAGGGGTTGCCGATCGCGACCACAGTTTGCCCCACGGCCAAGCCCTCCATGCTGCCCAAAGGCAGTGGACGCAGCCCATCTGGGATTTTCTCTACCTGCACCACCGCCAGGTCGCTGTTCAAATCAATGCCGGTCAATTGCGCCGGCGAGATCGTTCCATCCGAGAAGGTGACATCAATTTGTTCCGCGCCCTGAACCACATGCGCATTGGTCAAAAAGTGACCTTGATCATCATACAAAAAACCGGAGCCTTGCCCCATCGCCGTCATTTCACCTTGATGGTTGGCGTAAATGGTGATATTGACCACCGAGGGATTGACCTGAGTATACAGATTGATCAGGGCGGTTTGCTCATCGGTCACTACCGCCGGCAAGACAACTGGCGCTACCTCCGCCGTGGGAACGACCAGCGCATCCACCGGCGCAGGAGTTGGCGCTTTGGCGGCCCTTGCTGAAAAACCCGCACAAGCCAGTGAAACCAACGGAAAAAATAGCAAAAAGCTGAACAAAAAGCCAAACATTTTCCAACGAGATACGGAATGAGTATTCATAAGTATTCCTTTCAATGACCCAGGCCCTAAAAGTCTTTTAAATCGTCCAATCCGTTTTAACCTTGAGGGTCTCAGGTTTGACATTTAACAACGAATTAGTATAAACCGGCAAGTTTAGCTTGTTCTAAATCTGTTCTTAAGAGTGGGTAAGAAAAAGACCGACCGCCAGAATACCCCCTGCCCGCAGGTTAAATATAATTCGCCTGAGTGAGGGGGGCACCCAGGCGAATTACTTTGTTATTTTAACCGCAACTCAGAATTTGTCAAGGGTTTTAATTGGCAAAAATCAAATTTCCTCGGCTATAATCGTTAAAGCATGATCCTTCATCCCCTACCGGAGGCGCTATGCCCATTAAAATGCCTGTGCTGTTCATCGGACACGGCAACCCGATGAACGCCATCGAAGAGAACGAATTCAGCCTGGCCTGGCAGGCCGCCGCCGGCGAACTGCCGCGCCCAAGAGCCATCCTGTGCATTTCGGCGCATTGGGAAACCAACGGCGTCCAGGTCACCGCCATGCCCGCCCCTCGCACCATCCATGATTTTTTCGGCTTTCCGCAAGCGTTGTTTGACGTGCAGTACCCCGCCCCCGGCGATCCTGGCCTGGCCGAGGATGTGCGCCAGATGATTCAAGGCGCGCCCGTGCAGCTCGATTTAAGCTGGGGGCTAGATCACGGCGCGTGGTCGGTGTTAAAACCCATGTTCCCCCAGGCAGACGCGCCTGTTGTACAGCTTTCGCTGGATCGCGCCTTATCGCCCCAGGGTCACTACGACCTGGCGCGCCAGTTACAACCTTTGCGCCAACAAGGAGTGCTGATTGTCGGCAGCGGCAACATCGTCCACAACCTGCGCACCCTGGTTTGGGGCGAGGCCGTGTTCGACTGGGCCGCGGCCTACGACCAACAAGTGGCGCAGTGGATTGTCGAAGGCAACCACGAGGCGATCATCCACTACGAAAAGCATGGGCAGGCGGCGCTGCTCTCGGTGAACAGCGCCGAACATTACCTGCCCTTGCTCTACAGCCTGGCCCTCCAAGAGCCTGGCGATCGGGTCAGCTTCTTCGCCGCCAGGCTTTGGGGAGGCTCACTTTCCATGCGCTCGGTGCGCATCGGTTGAACTGCTAACCCTCCTCGCACAGCTTGCGATAGCTTTCATAACGTCGCGGCGCAACCTGGCCGCGGTTGACCGCGCTGCGAATCGCGCAGCCGGGCTCCTCGATGTGACGGCAGTTCAAGCCAAATTTGCACGTCCCTACCAGGGGACGCATTTCAGGGAAGAAAAGCGCCAATTCGTCGCTTTCCACATCCCACAAACCAAATTCGCGCATCCCCGGCGTATCCACAATCGCCCCCCCACCCTCGAGCGGGAACATTTCCAGGTGGGTGGTAGTGTGTTTGCCCTTGCCAGTAACTTCACTGACCTGGTTCACGCGCAGCCCCAGGCCAGGCTGGATGGCATTTAGCAGCGACGACTTCCCCACCCCCGATTTACCGACGAACACAGACACCCGGTTCTGCAAAGCCGCCTGCAGGTCATCCAGCCCCTCTTGATTGACCGTGCTGGTTAGCACGACCGGATACCCAAGCTGGCGATAGAGTTCCACATTCGCCAAAAGTTCGTCGCGCTCACTGGCCTTTTTGAGCAGGTCGAACTTGGTGATCACAATCAGCGCCGGCAGATCCAGCGAGGCCGCGGAGACGAGATAACGGTCGAGCAAATTCCACTTCGGCGGCGGCGCAGCGGCCGCAAAGACCGGCGCCACCTGATCCACATTGGCGACGATCACCTGCTCAAAGGGATGGGCGGTGGGCATAGCGACCGCCGATTTACGCGCCAGGCGGTTGCGGCGCGGCAGCACCTCAACGATCATTGCCGAGCCCTCCGCCGCCTCAACGAAATGCACCTCATCGCCGACCGCGATCGGGTCAATCACATCCAGTTCTTCCACTTCGCGCACCACATGGCGCAGCGAGTTTGGGTCAGCCAGTGGGTAGATAAGCTGTTTGCGCAAACGGTTCGACATCGTACAAGTGATCACCCGCCCACCGGCATGGACAGTATAATGACCGGTAGTCTTCTTATAGACAATGCCAGTAGAATGAGTATGTTGTTGATAAGTATGAACAGAAATATTAGAAAGTGTCGAAGAAAACATTGCAGGATTTCCACAAAAAGAACAACGATCCCAAAAAACATTCCTCCCATGCAGGGCAGGGAGAATAAAAAAAGCCACGGGCGGGTGCGCCCGTGGCCAAGGAAATCCTCTTCGCAGGAAAAGTTACCCCGTCGTCAACAGGCGCACCACAATCACTTGATCAACCACAAGCATTTGGATAGTAAACATATTGAGTGCGCCTCCTTTCAAGCAAAAAATTTTACCGACAAATTTAGTTTACCACGACCCGGCCAAAGATGCAAGCGCGCCTGGGGCTCAATAGCGCAGCAGCGCCCCAATATCGCCAAATTCTTTGGTCAGACTCTCATCATGCAGCACTTCCACCTCGCCGCCTTGCTGCATCACCGTATACACCGCCATTTCCACCGCATCCACAATTTGCTCAAAGGTACTGCTGCAATAAGGACAGCGCCTGGTTTCTTGCGCCGTCAGATAGCCGCAGCCCTGGCAGCGATAGCCGGACGCCCGCAACCCATCTTTAATCACCAGGGTTTGCACCCGCCCGGCATGAACCGCATGCAGGGTATCTTCAAGCTGCACCACACCGCCGCGCCCTTTGGCAGCGTTGGTGATCATCTTTTGCACCATGCGCGCCTCGCGCTGCTCTTCAGCCGCCTGCCCAATACTCATCGCGCGTTGATACACTTCGGTGTGGGCGGCGGTCATGCTCATTGGGAAGACACCCACGATCAGGCTTTGCCACGACTTGGGAAGCTGCGCCCGAAACAAGGAGACATTGTCATCTGTACCGCCGATCAACACGCGGCGGATATTCTTCTCCAAAAAGAAACGGGTCGCGAACTCAGCCGATTCCTTCATATTGCGCTCAATCACGTCTTCATCATGCTGCGCCACCCCGCCTGATCCGCCGCGCCGCCCGGCCAGCGACGAGGCCCCGCCGCTCTTACTATGGCGCACATTTTCTCCTAAAACGCCTTCTTGCTCACGCAGTTCACCCAGGTGAAAGTGAAACAAGCGCGCCCCCTGCTTATCCACCAGGGCGACGCCATAGCCGCCATACGAATCCAGTAAATCTGCCAGGGGTTTAATATGCGGGTGGTCGCTCACCTGCACCCGCCCACGCACCGGCACCGCCAGCGGATAGGCCCGTAAAAAATTCTCCCCCTGGCAAGAGAACACGGCCACACTTCGCCCGCTGTGATCATATTCCGCAACAAAATACTGCTCTACCGCAGCCACATCCTCAGGCAAACTGACCGTTTTGAGCATGGAGCGTAAACGAAGCTTATAGGCATCCGCATTGCCCTCCACCGGATCTGTATTAAGGTAGACGCTCAAAACTGGCTGTTTCGTCTGAAAAGCCAATAGTTCGCGCAAATCTTTTTCCGTAAGCATAGTAATCTCCTTTCAAGTTATGATAACCTCTTGCCTGACACACATTCACGAAAGCTTTTTCAACTCTTCAAATAATTTTTTCTGCGCCGGACTGAGCTGGCGCGGCAAGGAGACTTTGATATGAACAAACAAGTCGCCGTAAACCGAAGGCTGTTTCAGGTGCGGCATGCCGCGCCCGCCCAGGCGAAAAACTTGATCCGGCTGAACGCCGGGAGGAATTGTCAACACCACATTGCCTGAAAGGGTCAGAACAGTCGTCTCGCCGCCCAAAACCGCCGTATAGATATCAACGACTTGATTAATATGCAAATCGTTCCCTTTGCGCTCGAAGACCGCATCCTCCAAAACTTCTACATCCAAAAAGAGATCGCCTTTTTGACCGTCTGAGGTTGTGGCAGCTTCAGCCACCCGCACCTGCGTACCGCTGCGCGCCCCGGGTGGAATCTTCACCTCCAGGCGCCGATTGCCGCGCTCGAGACGGCGCGTCGTCCCCTGGTAGGCTTCCGCCAGGCTGATCGTCACCTTTTGATGCACTGCCGGGCGCTCGCCCGGCCAGGCGCGACGATAAGCGCCGCCAGGCATCCCTCCACCCTCCATCCCCCCAAAGACGCGCGAAAAAAACTCTGAAAAGCCGCCGCTGCCAAATAGATCGTTCAAGTCGCCAATATCCACCGTTGAACCGCCGGCGGTATTCACCCACGGATTCCAATCAAACCCGCCCCTTTCGCCGCCGCGCTGCTGCCAATTAGAATACGCGCTTCCCAATTGATCATACCGCGACCGTTTTTCCGCATCACTCAATACCTGGTATGCCTCATTCACCTCCTTAAAGTGTTCTTCCGCCCTTTTATCGCCAGGATTGCGATCGGGGTGATATTGCATGGCCAATTTACGATAAGCTTTCTTAATAGCGGCATCATCGGCCGAACGGTCAACCCCTAGAGTCTTGTAATAATCCTTATATTCCATATCTTGATTGTATGCGCGGCACGTGAATGAAGTCAAGTGGATAAGGCAAGTTTTTATAAAACTCTAACCCAAGTTAAAAAACACGTGAAGTATTCCCCGATTTTTGCAATTCCGTGCTATGATTAACAGTATGAGCGCTTCTCAAGAACGTATCCTAATTGTTGAAAATGATCCCGATATCAGTGACTTAATTGCGCGGCAAACCCTGCAACCGATGGGTTATCGGGTTGCGGTTGCCGAAGGCGCAACCCAGGCCATTCAAGAAGCCGTGCGCTTCGCCCCGGACGTCATCATCGCCAATCTGCATCTCCCCGGATTGAGCGGCAAAGATTTACTGGTAGCCTTGTCGTCCCAGGGGATTGAAGTGCCGGTGATTGTATTGGCAAAGAAAGGGGCCGAGGGTGAGGTCATCCAGGCTTTCCGGCTGGGCGCATCCGATTACTTAAATTCGCCGGTGCGCGAAGCGGAAGTCATTTCTGCCGTCGAGCGCGTCCTTAAACAAGTGCGCGCCCGCGCCGAACGTGAAAGCCTGTCGCGCCAGTTGAAACAAACCAACCAGGAATTGCAGCGCCGCGTGCGTGAACTGACCACCATCTTTGCCATTGGCAAAGCGGTCACCTCAGTCACCGATCCACGCGCCCTGTTCGATAAGATTCTCGAAGGGGCGGCCTACGTTACCGAGGCGGATAGCTGTTGGTTCCTGGTCAAAGACGAGCGCGCCAAAGCCTATGTGTTGAGCGCCAGCCGCAATCTACCAGAGACCATTGCAGAAAAAACCGGCCAACCCTGGGACGATGGCATTAGTTCGCTGGTGGCGCTTTCAGGAGAAGCTTTATCCATTCACGGAGAATCACTCAAACGCTTCAAAGTCGCTCGCCTGGGGCAATCGGCGTTGGTCATGCCAGTCAAGGTCAAAAACGAGGTCGTTGGCATCCTGGTCGTCATTCGCAAAGCCGCGCAGCCATTCAGCCCGAGCAACCAGGCTTTATTAGAAGCTGTCGCCGACTACGCTTCCATTTCGCTGGTCAATGCCCGCCTGTTCCGCGCCCTCGAAGATCGGGCGCGCAGCCTGCAACAAGCTGCTGAAAGCGCCCAAAACAACGAGCGCGCGAAGGATGAACTGCTGCGCAATTTTAGCCAGAAGGTCAGCAGTGCGGTGGATATGGCAATGGCGCAGTTGGAACTGGCCAATAACCAGGGGAATGCAAACCTGACCAGTGAGCAAAGCCGCTCCTTGCGCATTGCAGCGGAAAGCTTGCAATCCTTGAAAGCAATCTTACAAGCACCCTCCACAGCGGGCAATCCTCCACCAACGAAATCTAGTTGAATTATAGGTACCCCGTAGCATGGCTAATGAACACATTCTGATCGTCCACGCGAATGCTGAAATTGCTCGTTTAATCGAGCGAAGTATCTTACGCCCGGCAGGCTATGAAGTCACCTTCATGTCCGAAGCCAAAGCGGCCGCGGCGTTGGTCAAAGCATCGCCCCCACAATTAATCATCCTGGGGGATCGTCTGACAGATGGAGATGGTCTCGAATTCGCCGCCGAAATTTTGCGGCGCTATCCCTTGCTGCCGATCATCCTGCTGACAACCAGTCACGATGAAACTCTGGCCTTGCAAGCCTTGCGCGCCGGCCTGGTAGATTATCTGTTCCCCCCCTTGCGCACAGATGACGTCACCAAAGCTGTCGCCCACGGCTTGCAGCGCGCCAAAACATTCAGCGATTGGTCCTTGCTCGAAATACGCCGGCACACCAAAACCTTGCAAAATCGCGTCGACGGGCTTGAAACCCTGCACCGCATCGGGCGCAATGTGACGGCGCTGCTCGACCTTGACAGCATTTTAACCGCAGTGGTCGATTCGGCGGTCGAACTCACCGGCGCTGAAGAAGGCAGCCTGCTCTTGCTAGATGAAAATACAGGCGACCTGTACATGCACGCGGCGCGCAACTTCCAGGACGATTTTGTGCGCAAATTCCGCCTGCCCATCCACGATTCACTGGCCGGGCAGGTGCTGCGCACGGGCAAACCGATCGTCATTGACGCCCAATCCCCCCAGAAAATTAAAACATCCTACCTTGTCCACACCCTGATCTACGTCCCCATGCAAGTGCATGGACGCCTGATCGGCGTTCTGGGCGTGGATAACCGCCAGAGCGGGCATCCTTTCAACGATGGGCATGTCACCCTCGTTTCTACCCTGGCAGATTACGCTGCGATTGCCATTGAAAACTCGCACCTTTATTCACGCGCCGAGGCTGAACGCCAGCGGTTTGAAACGATCTTGACCCATGTCGAAGATGGGGTGCTGGTGATCGATCATGATGGGAAACTCCTCTTTGTCAATCCAACGGTGCGCACGGCTTTCAAGCTGGGCGATGGCAACCTGGTGGGCAAATCTGTGGAAGAAGTCTTTATCCATCCCGAATTGCTGGAATTGATCGGCAATGAGCCGCGCACCGAGCCTACGCGCGGCGAGATCAACATCGAAGATGGACGCGTTTTCAACGCCATGCTGACGCCAATTGCTGAGATCGGCATCGCCATCACCATGCAAGATATCACCCACCTCAAAGAACTGGATCGCATCAAGAGCGATTTTGTCAACGCCGTTTCGCACGATCTGCGCTCTCCCCTGACCGCGATTTTAGGGTATATTGAATTAATTGATCGGGTGGGGCCGCTCAACGAAACACAGCGTGAATTCGTCCGCCGCGTGCAGTTCAGCGTCAGCAATATCACCTCATTGATCAACGATTTGCTAGATCTGGGACGCATCGAAGCCGGCTTTGATGCACGCAAAGAGATTGTCCCCCTGGCTGCGATTATCAATTACGCCGCCGAGGGGCTGCGCGGGCGCGTGACTGACAAGCGTCAGCAGCTAGAAATTGTCATTCCCGATAACCTGCCAACCATCCTGGGCAACCCCATCCGCCTGCGCCAAATGGTCGCCAATTTGCTAGGGAACGCCATTAAATACACCCCACACGGCGGCAAACTGGCCATCCATGCTCAAGCCAACGGCGGACAAATTATTCTTCAGGTATCTGATAACGGGGCCGGCATTCCGCCGAGCGATCAACCCTACATCTTTGACAAATTTTATCGCGCCAGCAACGTCGCCAACGAAGTGGCCGGCACCGGCCTGGGACTGGCAATCGTCAAATCTATTGTTGAAGATCATCAAGGGCGCATTTGGGTGGAATCGACCCTGGGTGTTGGCACTACTTTTACCATCGTACTGCCAATCACACAACAAAAGCCTTAAAATCAGCCTCCGCTGGGGCGGTGAGGAATTCCCAGCGGAGGCGTTCGCCAAAGGAGGAAACAGCGATGAACATCAGGAGGTGTCCTGGCTCCTGACACATTTCAATCTTACTCCAGAGCCAGATTCTTGGATATTGCTAAAGATCATAAGATGTTCGTGACGTTTTTCACTATCTTGTCACCCATCCCAGAGACCCTGTTGCTGCAACACTCCAAAGGATAAAAACCAGACCTTTAGGCTTTCAGAAACCCTAAAGGTCTGGTTTTCATCATGGCGCAGAGGTGGGCAAAGTGAACCAAAAAGCGCTGCCTTGTTTCAATGCGCTGGAATAACCGATCTTCCCCCCCATGGCCTCAACCAGGCCCTTGCTGACGCTCAGCGCCAGGCCCCAGCCCGGCTGCTCGCGCACCTCCGTATCTTCAGCGCGGAAAAACGGGTTGAACAGGTTCGCCTGGTCTTCAGGGCTGATCCCAATCCCCGTATCGCTCACTTCCAGGCGCACAAAGCCCCCTTCCAGGCTAAGCTGAACGCTGATTTTCCCTCGTTGGGGGGTGTAGCGATGGGCATTGCTGAGCAGGTTATTCAAAACTTGCCCCACCCGCAGCGCATCCGCATAAACCTGCGGCAAGCCTTCAGGCAAATGAAGCTCAAATAACTGCTGTTTTTCATCCCACCTGGCGCGCCAGGCATTCAACACTTCAAGGATTTTATCCCCTGGTGAAAACATCTCCAATGATAGGGCGAGGCGCCCACTTTCGATGCGCGAAAGGTCAGAAAGATCAGAGATCAAGGCCGACATGCGCTCCACATTGTTGCGCACCACATTCAGAAAACTGACCTGCATCTCATTCACCGGGCCGACCGCGCCCTGGCGCATTAAATCGGCGTAGCCCTTAATCGAGGTCATCGGCACGCGCAGCTCATGCGTCACGGTCGAGACAAATTTGGTTTTGGACTGAATGGATTCTTGCAAAGCCTGGAAAAGGCGCTGATTCTCTGCCAATTGCACGGCCAGGGTCTGGTCGGCCTGCGCATACAGACGCGCGTTCTCAATCGCCGCCGCCGCCTGCGAGGCGAAAATATTCAACAGCTTTAGATCGACGTCTGTAAAGAGACCCGAACGCGCCCGATTGTCCACGTAAATCACCCCAATCACCTGCTGACGCGCTCGCAGCGGGGCGCACATCACCGAGCGCAGATTGTAAAGCACCACGGAGGCCTGGGCGGCGAACCGCGGGTCATTCTGCGCGTCCGTCGTCAACACCCCAACGCCGCTTTGAATCACACCCTGAATGAGCGTGCGGCTGTATTCCATATCTTTCTGCTCCAGCGTCGCCCGCTCAATATTGCGCGCCGCATAGGGTTTCAACTCACCCGTCTGCGGTTCCAGCAGCATCAAAAAGCCGCGTTCAGCATGCGTCAGGTCAATCACCGTATCCATCACCTGGGTCAGCACTTCATTCAAGTTAAGCGATGCGCCCAGCGCCAGCGACTTGCGACCCAGGTCTGCCAGGCGGCTTTCTTCGGTGTTGGCTTCAACATAAGCATTCAACTGCGCCAGGCGCTGTTGAGCATCCTGCAGAGCGGCGCGCACATCATCGGGCCAGGAATATCCCGAAACCCGATCGAGAACCTTTTTGACAGCCGCAATATGATTTTGTGGAGTATCTTTAGACATGCCTCACCTCGATGACAAAGGGCGCCGGCCAGCGTAATCACACAAATCTCTTACCGGACAGCGCTCACAAAAGGGCGTACGCGCAGTACAAACCTCACGCCCCAAACGGATCAGATTGAGATGGGCCGCCCCATAGGTTTCAGGCGGAAAAAGCGCTTCGAGGTAAGGATGCGCCGCCTCCACCGGAATGGTCTCAGGCCGTAAGCCAATTCGCCCGCTCACACGATAAATATGGGGTATCTACCGGAAAAGCCGGACGGCCCAGCGCAAAGAGCAGCACAATTGCCGCTGTCTTTGGCCCCACACCCTTAAACTGCATCAGCCAGGCCCGCGCCTCTTCCAACGGCAAATCGCGCAAAAAGTCCAATTCCAACGTCCCACGCTGCGCGGTGATAGCCCGCAGCACTTCTTGAATGCGCGGCCCCTTTTGGTTCGCCAGGCCAGCCGGGCGAATGGCGGCGATCACATCCTCTGCCTGCGCATCACGCACCGCCGGCCAATCGGCAAAGCGCGCCTTCAAAGCGTTAAAAGCCCGGTCACGGTTGGCGTCGTTCGTGTTTTGCGAGAGGATCGTCGAAACCAACTCATCCAACGGTGGGAACGGATTGCGCCATTCCGGGCAGCCATAAGCTTCTAACAAACGCTCATGAATCGCAAGGGCAAGCGGCATGGTCTACTCACGCTGCAACGTGAAACACGGGCGCGCCTGGCCGATCAACAGCCGGCGCAAGTTGCGCAGTTCAAAACATGGCCCATAGTCCGCCAACGCCTGGAGTTCTGCAGCAGTGATTGCCCCAAGCTGGCGCAAGATTTCCAGCGCCACCGCCGGGCGCGCCGTGCCATGCGGCTCGCCAGAAGAGCGCGAGTGACCAGCTAAATCGCCATCTGAAACTTTGAAAGCAATCCCCAAGCCTGGCGACCCGGCCCCTAAGACGCCCGGACGAACGGCCATCGCCTGGTAGCCTTCCGCCCCACCCTTAGACAAAATGCGGCCTTGCGTCGCCTGCATCAGGTCTGTATCAAAACTCTCCGGGCCGCCGACCATGTAGGGGTTTGAAGTCATCGCCTCGACCACCGTCTGACACGCCTCCGCACGAGCGGATGCCTGGCCCTCTGGATCGCACAAACGGGCAAAGCCAAGCGCCGCGCTGCGCAGCGACAGGGCAAAATTGGGCGCCGAACA
Source organism: uncultured Anaerolineales bacterium (assembly GCA_903872065.1). Lineage (GTDB taxonomy): Bacteria > Chloroflexota > Anaerolineae > Anaerolineales > UBA4823 > CAIQJJ01. The sequence continues at coordinate 12,010 of CAIQJJ010000466.1, forward strand.
GCCATCAATGCCGATGGCAATATCTTGCGGCTGCACAGTACACATTTGCGCAAACGCGGCCAGAATCTCTTGTTGAATGGGATGCGCCGGGTTGATGTAATCCTCGTAAGGCAGGTCGTGCAGACGGGCGTGCGCCACCATGCCAGTATGTTTGCCGGAGCAATTGTTGCGGTTAGGGGTGGCTTTCTCGCCGCGCTGCCGCATGGCATCCGTCGTGGGTTTGTGAGCCGGGCTGTGCACCCCGCACAGCAAATCCGCCTCCACCACACCGGTCTTGGCCTGGATGCCGCGCACCACCTCAACATGCTCGTCGGTGCCATGATGCGAGGCGCAAATCAGCGCCAGTTCACGCAAGCTTAATTCAAAAGCTTTTTGACCGCCATGTTCCAAAAACGGCAAGATTTGAAAAGGCTTCGCTGACGAACGCAGGTAAGTCACTGTTTCAGGATTGGCGTACCAGGCGATCAGTTGGCCGCGGGCGTTAACCACCGCCGCCGCGCCAAAATGATATGATTCGGGAAGTTTCCCGCGGGTAAGCTCAAAAATGGGAGCGTAAGAAGTATTCATATATTGGGTTTAAGCCGCATCACCGGATTCAGCCGGGTGATAATAACGGATGTAATATTGGTACAGCCCGTGGCGCAAACGCTGGGTGTACTGTTCTTCCAACTTGGCAGAAATTTTAAAATCAGCCATCAGATAAGGGATCGCCATTTCAGTCGCTTCAACGCTGGCGTTTTGCCCGGCGAGGTTTTGCAACTCTGCCTGTATGTGTCGTAAGTGTTCCTGCTGTCTTCTAATCTCAACCGCCGCCACAGGCCCACCGCGCCCACTGATGATCACATAGCCGCTGTAAGACGAGGCCAAAACATCCAAAGCCTCAAGCCAGGTCGGGATATCCGCATTTGCCAGGAACGCCGGCTGATTGGCCAGCACGGCATCGCCCACAAAGACCACTTTTTTATCAGGAATTACCACCCAAAGCGCCCCCGCCGCCGGGCCAGGGTGATGTTCCAAAATGACATCTGGCTCGCCCCAATGAAGAGAAACATTTTGCGAAAAAGTGATGTCGGGAACGGCCCAACGGGTGCCGACCGACTCGTTTTGGGTTTCCCATTCTGAGCCGCTCTCGGCATTTTGTCCTTTAAAGATCGAGGGCCGAGTACGGAATACCTGAGCCGTCTTTTGGTGGGCAATGATGGTGCATTCCAACGCACGCGCCCCCAAAGTGCGATCGGTATGGGAATCGATATTCACCAAAAGCTTTTTAGCATTACCCCCCAGGCCGTTAATCGCACTGCGCCAGGTGCGCGCGTCCTCAGCCCGCAGCGGCGCATCAATCAACAAAGTGCCTAACGGCAAGATCAATACCCCTAGCGTAACCCCAGGGTAAGAATTTTCATAATAGATATCGCTTTCAATCTCCTGCATAGAATTTATCCACTGTTCACTCGCTGAAAATCAACCATAGGCTGCTGCCTCGTTAAACATGTTCATCGCCGTTTTCAGGCTGCGCGGTTGGCAGCGTAAACTGAAAACGCGAACCGGTACCGGGTTGGCTCTCAACCCAGATTCGCCCGCTATGCCCTTGCACCGCAAGCTTACAATAAGCCAAGCCCAAACCAAGCCCCTTCTGGGAATCCTTATTGGGCAAACGCGTAAACTTATCGAAAACCCGCTCGTGTTCTGAGGCAGGAATGCCTGGGCCATTATCCTGCACCCAAAATTTCACCCATTCTTCATTACACTCGCAGCCAACTTCGATCTTGCCGGCTGTATAAGTATATTTCACTGCATTTTCTAACAAATTGATCAGCACACGGCGCACCATTTCGCCATCCACAAAGACCGGGAACTGCCGCAGCGCCGGGCTAACCGTAATGGTTTGCTGTTTATTGGCTGCCACCGGAATCACCGTCTCTGCCGCATCATTGAGCAGATCATTGGGCATCATCAACACCCGGTTGCCCAGCGGTTGGCCGGCTTCCAGGCGTTTGATATCCAGCAGCGAGTTAATCAAACGCTGAATCCGCTCCGTCGAGCGCAAAGCGATGCTCAAAAGCGAGATCAACCCCGAATCCCCCGAGGTCTCTAATAAAGTGTTCAATACATCCAGGCTGGAGACTACGTTCGCCAGCGGAGCGCGCATATCATGATAGATCATTGCGATCAAATCTTCGCGCAGTGTATCCAGGTTCTTGCGCTCGGTAATATCACGGAAAATCCAGCGGATATGCGACACCCCCTCCAGGAAAACCTGATTAACATGCACCTCGATCGGCAAATCATGCTTGCTGCGCGTCCGCAAAAGCGATTCATAGGAATACGTCTCATTTGAGGCCAGCTTTTCAAAGCGCGCCCCCAATTGATCCACATCCGTCGCGTGCAGTTGAAAGATGCTCATCCCGCGCAGCGTTTCCTTGCTGTAGTCCGTGATCGTCACCGCGCGGCGGTTCACCTGGACGATATTGCCCCTCCAATCGGTAATAAAGATCGGGTCAATGCTATCATCAAACAGGTCGCGATAACTCTTATGCGCGGCCTGTAAACGCTCGAACAACTGCGCATGGCGGATCGCAGTGCCGGCCATGCTGCCAATGCCCGTTAGCATCAACAATGCATCTGTCTCAAAACCACCGTCTGCTGGATTGATGGCTTCCAAAACCCCAATCACTTGATCGGCATCCCGGATCGGGGCGCAGGCGATCGAGTGGGTCTTCAAACCGGTGCGGCGATCCGTTTCAGGATCGAAACAGGCGTCAATATGCACATCTGGGATAATCATGCCATGCCCATCGCTGGCTACCCAGCCAGCCACACCTTGCCCAAGCCGGACGCGGGCTTTGTCATCTGGCAAGGTCTTCCAGCCGATAGCCGCATGAAATACCAGTTCGTCTTTTTCGTGGTCAATCAACCCCAAAGAAACTGCTTCGACGCGCAAGGCGCGGCTGATCTGCGCCAGGATGCGCTGCAGCACATCGTCCAGTTTTAACGTCGCGGTAATCGCCGTGGCGCTTTCAGCCAGCGCCTTCATCAACTGCGCCTGGTGCTGACTCTCCGCATACAAGCGCGCATTCAACACAGCAATCCCTGATTGATCAGCAATCGCTTTGACCAGCGCCAGGTGATCCTGCATAAAGAAATGCACCTGAGAATGCACCAGCGTAATCACCCCCACCAACTGATCGCGCACCATCAGCGGAGCGCTCACCGCCGACTTCGGCGTATTTTTAGAATCTTCATCATACTGCTGATGAACCCAACGCTCATCCTGGCTGGTATCGAAGATCAAAGCTGCCTGGCGATTGCGAATGACCCAACCGGCCAACCCCTTTTCAATCGTCATGCGCAATCGCTGCGTTGACTGGTTGGTCACCACATCCCCACTGATCATCGCCGACTCAACCGGCAAATAGTTGTCATCCAACACAATCAACGTTCCCGTAGAAGCTCCCACGGTTTTCATCGAAAGAAACAAAACGCGTTGAAGCACCGTGCGCAATTCTAGCGCAGAAGTCAGCTCTCGACTGACATCATAAAGCAGTTCAAGAGAGGCGCGTGCGGCTTCAGGTTCGGGAGGCTTTTTACTCGATAAAAAGGGACTCATGGGTCATCTATCACGAGAGGGATTCTACATCTGAGTATAGCACAACTCCTCAATACCGTGAGTAAACGGAACATCAAAAGCGAGGCAAATCTAACATCAATACCTCGCCCACCAACTGCGGATTGGCATTCTTATCCAGCAGTTCGAGTGAGCGATCCAGATTTGCCACGATCTGACGAGCAGTTTGCGGCCCCAGGGCTGAGGCCAGGCGCGCCACATCGGCCTCCAGATCGGGGTTGATCAAAGGCGCGGCAGAACCCGCGGCGCGCAAAAGCACATCGCGCCAGACCGGCAGCCACGCCAAAACCACCTGGCGTAATCGATCTCTCGGCTTCTCCTTCTCTTTGTTCGAATCTTTGGTCAGCTCTTTAATATAGTTAAAACGCTGCACCCGACCATCCTTCAACAAATGAAAAAGCGCCTGCACCCACTCCTGCCGCTGCTGCAGGCGTTCAGGCTCACGGTACAGCGCCAGAGCATAGCCGGGGCGGCCGCCGGACAGATGCGCCAGCAGAGTCGCCTGCGCCTCAGGCGCCTGCCAACGGGTCTGCAAGCCTTGTGCGACATCTTCCAGCGCCAGAGGCCGCAGACGCAGCGGCTCACAGCGCGAGACGATCGTGGGCAAGAGACTCTCCTGGCTGGATGCGGTCAGCAGCATAATGACCTGCGCCGGGGGTTCCTCCAGCGTCTTCAACAAAGCATTGGCCGCGCTGGCGTGGGCTTCTTCAAAGCGCAGCAGCAAGGCCACACGGTAGCGCGCCTCATACGGCGCCAGGGCCAGGCTGTGCTGCAATTCACGCACCTGATCGACCTTCAAAACGCCGCCTTCTGTTTCCGCCTGCACCACCGTCAGGTCAGGATATTGCATCCGCTCGATCTGAAGACAGGCGCGGCAAACGCGGCAGGGATCGCCGGCCGCAGCAGGCTGAGGGCAGTTCACCGCCTGCGCCAGGCGCAGGGCAAGCGTGCGGCGTCCCACCCCACGCGGGCCGATCAACAAATAGGCATGCCGTAGGCGATCTCTGGCGACATGCTCTTGCAGCAAATTTACAGCCCACTCGTGACCCAAAATATCCCAAGTCATACCATGAATTGTACCCTAAGAAACAATTTCTTACTCATAATCGCTTGACCAAATAAAACTCGCCGCGCTCAAAGCCGCGGCGCAGGTAATACTGCCGCGTGCCTACCGCGGCGATCACCGCCATGCGGGAGTAGCCGCGCCGGCGGGCGATCTGATCGGCCTCTTGCAGCAGCTGCGTTCCCAGGCCGGTATGCTGCGCTGAACCCTGGCGATCGGCGCCGATCGGCAGCGACTGACCATACACATGCACCTCCCGGACGATGGCCGCCCCTTGCAAATCGGCCATGCCGGTCTGGGGAGAAGCCGCCCCCGGCAGCGACAGGCGTAAAAAACCGGCAAGATGATCATCAGGCGTGACAAACGATAAGAAATGCTCCTCGGCCCCGCCAACCTCATAGACCAGGTCATCCAGGCGCAGGGCGGCCGCATCCACCGCTTCACCTTTCACCTCACGGCAGCGGATGCAGTGACACTGCGCCCCGCGACGCTTCATTTCCGCCTGCACATCTTGTCGCAAACTGGTGCGCTTGTTGCCCTCCACCACCTCCGTTGAGGGAATATCGCGGATGACGCGGTTCACCCGGCAGTAGCGCGGGATGGTGGGCTTGAGATCGGCGATCAGCGCGATCAATTCCGGCGTGGTATAGGGAGTGTATTCGCCGCGCTGCCAATAGTGATACAGTTCGGCGTTCGCCAACAACTGGGTGGGATAAATTTTAATTTCATCGGGACAAAGATCATGCCACAGCCGCGCGAAATCCGCGTGATCAGAGTCCCAGGTCGCGCCCAACAAATTGGGCATCCAATGCAGCACAATCTTGAAACCCGCGGCGCGTAACAAAGCAGCCGCTCGCCGCGTTTCAGCCACTGTGTGGCCGCGCCGGTTGAGCGCCAAAATGTGATCATCCAACGCCTGCGCCCCCATTTGCACCTTCGTCACCCCCAACCGCCGCAGCCAGATCAATTCCGCTGCATCCACCTGGTCGGGGCGCGTTTCGATCACCAGACCCACATTGCGATGAACAGCAGTTTCGTTAAAGAGATGCGCCTCCGCCAATGCCGCGGCTTGTTCGTCAAACGCCGCTTCGCGCCCAGGCTCCTGGCTTGCCGCGGCCGAGGGCAGTTCGTTCATCGCCTCAAAGCAGCGCCGCACAAACCACTCCTGGTAACGGCGCGGATAACAACTCCACGTGCCGCCCAAGATCAGCAGTTCAACCTTATCGGTAGGGTGGCCGACCTCGCCCAAAGCCTGCAAGCGCGAGGCGACCTGTGTGTAGGGGTCATAGCCATGTTCCAACCCACGCCGCGCCCCAGGTTCATCCGGCAGATAACTCTTTGGCATCCGTTCATCGGTGGGGCAGAAAATACACTCGCCCGGGCAAGGATAGGGCCTGGTCAATACAGTGACTGTCGTCACTCCCGACAAGGTGCGCACCGGCTTGAGACGGATGCGCTCTAACAACGCCGGGTCGGGCGGCCAGGTTCCCTTCTCCACCAGTTGTTGGTAGACCGCCACCAACAAATGTTTCGGCATAAAGCCCCCCTCGGGCAAACGATATTTGCGCAGCGCCTGCTCCACCGTCAGACCGGCGCGAATCGCCTGCAGCGCCTGCTGCGCAGCCGCGAAATGCTCAGGGGGATGGCGATGAGCCGCTAACCAGGTATTTCGATCCATATTCCTCTCAACCCATTCGACGCTGCCTGGCGCGAAGACCCGGTGCATTTTTAGCAAAAAATCACGCGATTTATCCGCGCCGAGTATATAATCAGAGCATGCGTCCAGAAGTTATCCAACGTTTAATCGAATGCAATACGCAATTCTACCAGACCTTTGCCGCCCCATTTGCGGCAACGCGCCAGCGGATTCAGCCTGGCGTGCGGCGGATTTTGGCGGGTCTGCCGGCGGGCGGCGCGCTGCTCGACCTGGGCTGCGGCAATGGCGAAGCAGCGCATGAACTGCACCACCAGGGGTGGCAAGGCTGCTATGTAGGCGTTGACTTCAGCCCTGGATTGTTGGATATCTCGCGCCGTCTGGCCCTGCCAGAGCGTTTTAGCTTTGTGCAAGCCGACCTGACCTCTGCTGACTGGCCCAGGCGGCTGACCGACAGCGCCTGGAGCCGCCAGGCCGGCCAACTCCCCGGCCATGAGACAGCCGCGACCGGTTTCGCCGTCTTCCACCACATCCCCGGCGCCGCGCGGCGCCGCCAACTGCTGCAGCAGATCAGCCGGCTGCTGAAACCTGGCAGCCGCCTGATCCTTTCCAACTGGCAGTTTCTCAACAGCCCGCGCCTGGCGGCGCGCCTTCAACCCTGGGAGCGAATCGGCTTAACCGCCCAGGACGTTGAACCGGGCGATTTCTTATTGGATTGGCGCAGCGGCGGCGAAGGCTTGCGCTACATCCATCACTTCTCCCCCGATGAACTGCCCACCCTGGCCGCCAGTTTTGGCTTCCATCTGCGTGAAAGCTTCAACTCAGACGGCGCAAACAATCAATTAGGGTTATATCAAATCTGGGAATACGCCCCCCTTCCAGAATGTTAAAGGTATAATCAACCTTAATCAACTCTCTTCTTGACTTACTTACCTCTTAACCCTCTATGCGCATCTTAGTCATTTCCGATCTACATGCTAACCTGACTGCTCTGGATGCAGTCATCGCCGACGCCGGCGCGTTCGATGCAGTTTGGTGCCTGGGAGACCTGGTTGGTTACGGGCCTGATCCCAATGAAGTCGTCGCCCGTGTGCGCGCCTTCCCCAACCTGGTTTGCCTGTTGGGCAATCACGACGCGGCCGCCCTCAAAGTGATTGACGCCGACACCTTCAATCACGAGGCGCGCCTGGCCATTTACTGGACTCAGCAATCCTTAACCGATGGCAGTGTATTCTTCTTGCAATCTTTACCTGAACGCCAGGTGATCAACGGCGTCACCCTGGTGCATGGCAGCCCGCGCCAGCCGGTGTGGGAATACCTGCTCGATACACGCACCGCCACGCTCAATTTCAGCCATTTCGATACCCCCTACTGCTTTGTCGGCCACACTCATCTGCCGGTAGAGTATTATCTGCCCGACGAAGCCCAAATCGCCCGCCTGGTCGTCCCCGAAACCCCGCTTGAATTGACCATGGCACCGCGCGCCATTTTCAACCCTGGCTCAGTGGGACAGCCGCGCGATCGCGACCCACGCGCCTCGTATGCCATTTACAATCCCGACCACAACACCTGGGAATACCGCCGCGTCGCCTACGACATTCCAGCCGTACAGGCGCGCATGAAAACCGCCAAACTGCCCGAACGTCACAGCCAGCGTCTCTCCAGCGGATGGTAAGACCTTTTTCACAGCAGACCCCCTGCTTTGAAAACGAGACCTTTAGGGTTTAAGAAAACCCTAAAGGTCTTTTTTTTCACCGCCGTCTTATTTCACCACCACCGGCGCAAAGACATCCTCCGACATATAGTAGGGGGCGTTGCCCTGGCCAGTAATGCTGGTGGCAACCAACGAGTTTTTATTGGTAGGAATGTAGAAAATAATCGGGGTATTGATGAGCTCCCCTTCGGGCCCCACCAGGGCATAATAGAGATAGCGGTTCCAGGTACTGTCCAGCCAGGTCAAAATGCCATACCCATGCCCATCGTCGGTGACAGAGACATTGTCTGAAGCGCGCAAATCAGGGTTGGGCAAAATCGTCGCATTGTGAACCACAGAAAAATTGCTGCTCTCGAGAACCGCATACGCAATGCTGCTCTGATTCGACTTGGTCCAGGCAAAGAGCAGATGTTGATCATTCAACAGGCAAATATCTACCCCCGACCCATCTGCGCCTGGGATCGCCGTTTCAGCCTGGCTCAGGCTGCCATCCGAATTAAACACTGTAAAAACTATCTTCGAATTGAAATCTTGGTCCGTTTGATCGTAGGCAACCAACAAACGATCATCGGGCAGGCGCAGCGGGCTGGGCTCACCGTAGAGCATCGTATCAGCAACGCTCTGCGTCAAATACGTCGGCGGCTTAATTGGCTCCCCCTGCGCGTTATAAATGGCATAAGCCACATTTTGCAGCGTGCCGGCGCTGGTCTCGCGCTGTTCATACCAAAACAACCAAAACTGATTGCCCGGCATCGCCACAATGCGCGGCGCACTGTACACCGGCGTATCCAGCGAACCGGTCTTGATCCAGGTAGTATTTTCGGTGACATTAACCGGGTTGGCCAGGAGTTTATTCCCATCTTTATCCAACACAGTGTAATACACATTCCAGTTGTTGCTGATCTCTGCCTGCTTCGCAATGCGATGCAGCCAGATCAAACCGATCTTGCCATCCGCCGCGCCATACGCGGAAGGCGCACGGTCGAAAACCGATAGATTGGGATCGCTTTGATGCACAATGCCCTGGGTATCCGTGTAATAAGGGCTGTTTTCAAGGACTTGGGTCGTGCCGCGCACCAGTTCGCCGCGCTTACTTCGAATGACATATTCAGCATTGGTATAGAGATCATTGTGATATTCCGGCGGCGCGCCGCTATCCAACGTCACTGACTTATTCCGTTCCCAGGCAAAGAGATAGCGATTCTCAGCCAACATGACCACCGCCATCTTACTGCCTGAAAACCACAAATCCACAAACTTTTTTTCCTGGCTCACCCGCCGCGTTAGAATCAGGTTCACACCGATGGTAATATCGCCATCCGACATGCCCTGCGCAAAGCGCGCCGGCGACACCGCCTCGATGGCGGCGTTGGTGCAGTGGGTATTGTCGCGCGCCGAACAAATATTGACCCGAAAATGGGCGTGATCGCCAACCAAACTGTCCGCCGGGGCGAGGACCTTGACCGTCACCGTCGTCATCTCCCCGGCCGCAATACTGCCCGTGTCCACGGTCGCATCCGCATCGCCGGCGCTGTCGATCAGAAGCGTCTTGCCATCCGCCTTGTAAAAGGCGGCGCTCCAGGCGGGCAAATCCACCGTGTAGCTCAAATTGTAAATGTCGCTGAGAGCCTGGTCGGTAGTGTTGACAATATTCAGAGAAAAAAGACCACGATGATTGGTCACAAAACCGCTGCTGTAAGGTGGATCGACGCGGACTCGCGCCCCAGACGGCGGGCGGATGAATTTGAGCGCCTGGTCGCCGCTAAAACTGGCCGCATTATAAGAATACATCAGCCCATCCGTGCCGGTGGAATCAACGATCCCGATGGTAGTTCTCTCGCTGGTATCCAAACCCAGGTATTGAAACACAATATCGCCATTCTCGAACAAAATAACCTCGAACGTCAAGGGCGGGCTTTCGTCATAATTCAAACGCCCAATTTGGAACCACTCCACCGCCAGGTAGTGTTTTCCGTTGCTGACGCCCGTCGCCGTGTAGACATGGGTGCGGCGGCTGGGAACGCACTTCTCTGGATCAATGCAAAGCACCAAATCATCCCACAAGGCGGCGGCCAGGTTCTTGGGCGCTTTGGTTTCAGTAATCGGAAAAGGCTGATTAACGCTGTCGCTATTGGCAGCCCCAAATGAAACCAATCCATTCGTGCTGACATACAGCGCATTATAGGTTTTTTGGTAAAACGGGAAATCGAAGCCCAACTGAAGGGTGCCCGTGTAATCATCATCAACCTTGACAAAGGTCAACTCTTGCGCCGAGGTACCGTGCAGCCAGAAGGCGCTTTGCACCGTTTGCGTGATCCAGGTATAACCAAACTGATCCTGGGTCGCCGTCTCCAGAAAAGAAAGCGAACGCTGTGAAGCATCCCTTTCCGGCGCTTTCTCGGCGGGCAAGGCGCTCTCCGGCGCTGTGTCAGACAAACCCGCAGCCGATTGAATCAGAGGCGCAGCCGAAACCGCCGGAATCTGCGCCCGCTGCGCCGTCGCAGCCCAACCCAGGACGCCAAGCAAAAAGAACAGGGAGAATAAAGTTTTCTTCATCATTCACCTTTCGTAACTATCCCCAAAAAACCCTAAAGGTTTTTCCAACCTTTAGGGTTTTTCAGGAGTTTTTTGAGGACAGCCGCTCAACGAACCGCGGTGACCACGCAGCCGTTGTTCAGACGCACCACCACATTATCCGTCGCCGGGTTGACGACCAACACCTTCTTGAAGAAGAACCACAAGATCGTCGCCGAATTTCCATTGATCTGACGGCTTCCATCCGCCACCGCCCAGGCGCCTTCGGTGGGGATGTCGGTGGGCGGGTCGCCGTCGGTGGTATCCCAGATGGTCACAGTATCCATCAAAATAGACTCTAATTGCTGCGCCGGAGAATCGACCCAGCTTGCCTGCAAGCTGGCGATATAGACCGGCGACGGCGAGGGATTGCTGATTGTGATCGAGAACTTGCTTTCATTCAAGCCTGGCCCCGAAATTTGCACTTGCGAGTTCGGGCAGGCGTCATTCTCAAAGATGGCGAATTGAGCGCTGATATTGGTAGTTCCCAACTGAGCGTTGGTGGGCGCGCCCAGGTCAACCTTGACATATTCGGTCGCTTCGCCATACACCACATCGTCGCGCACCGTCAGGTTGACCGAGGCCGAGGTGCTGCCAGCCGGGATGGTCGTCGGGCTGGCGGTCAACTGGTAGTCGCCCTCCGTAGAGGAATAGCCGCGCGTGGCCGCGCTGGCGACGGTCGCATCCACCGTGTAATTGACCGTCACCGGCAAAGACGAAGCGGCGCTTAAGTGGAAGACCACCGGCACTACCCCGATCGCTTCCGTCCCACTGCTTGGCGAGATCGAAATGCTGAGCGTCGGAAGAGAATCGTCATTGTCGATCGTAAAGACATGCTGCGTGATCGTCCCTAACGTCGCCTGGGTCGGCGTACCCAACTTCAAACTCACCGTCTCGGCCAGTTCATAAAGCGTATCGTTGTTAATGGTCACCAGGATGGTTTGCTGCGTGCCGCCGCCCACAGGAAAGGTCAATGGACTGGCGGAGAGCGTGTAGTCGTCCGGGTTGAGCGCCGTGCCGCCGATCACGCTGAAAGGCACTGTCACCGTCGCCGTCCAAGGATTGCTAAGCTGCACGAGGATCGTCGCCGTCCCGGCGCTTTCCAAAGCGCTGCTGGAGGCGAGCTCAAAACTGACCGTCGGCTGGTTCAATTTGGCCTGAATCAGCACGGTATGCACGGTGATCGCGCCCTTCGTGGCATTGACCGGCGTACCCATTGTGCTGAGGATCGTTTCATCACCTTCGGCTTCATCCGAATCTGCCACAATGGAGATCACGATATTCGCCGACAGGCTGCCGGCCGGGATCAGCACCGAGGCGGCCGGCGCAATCGTATAGTCGGCCGGGTTGAGCGCCGTGCCGGTCTGGACATAAGGTACCGTGACCGGTTTGCTCGAAGCAGCGCTCAATTCAACGCGAAACGTGACAAACTGAATAGCCTCCGAGGCGTATTCCTGCGCCATATTGAAACTGACGGTGGGCGCTTCATCATCGTCCAGGATGGTGGCCGTATGCACATTCGGGCTGCCCAGCGCGGCGTTGGTCGGCGTTCCCAGGGTGATAATGACCGTTTCATCATCTTCATCGAGGACATCGCCCACCACCGCAATGCTGATCAACCCGCCGCTCTGACCGGCCGGGATTACCAGCGGGCTGGCGCTGATCGTATAGTCGTCCGGACTCAGCGCCGTCCCAGCCACGGTGAACGGCACACTAATTTCCTTGCCTGATACATGGCTCAACGACACCGCCACAGTCATCCCCTGGTTTTCGAGCATACTCTGGGCGGCTGTCGCAAAATAGACATTGGGCGGGTTGTCATCATCTATAATCGTCAGTTGATACTCTTTGGGCGAACCGATATTGGCGTTCGTTACCGCGGCAATCGTAAATATCGCAACCTCATCAATCTCATCCGCCGTATCATTGGTAATATTGATCGTCACCGAGGCCTGGGTAGCGCCGGCGGCAATCGTCACTGGCATAGGCGTATCGGCGTAATCTGTATTGTACGTCGCATCTCCTGTGTATAGAAAATAAACTGTCACCGCGCTGGTCGGGGCCGGGTCGGCCATCACATTCAGAGTAACACTGCCCCCGCTCTCGTTAACACTCGCCGAGGTCTGACCCAGGTACACCAAAGTCGTAGCCCCCCCACCGCCGCCGCCGCCCCCCCCACCGCCATCCGGCGTCGGCGCCGCCGTCCCTTCGATAGGGATCCAGATCACCAAAGTGCGCGTGGTGGTCGAAGTGATCGGAAAGCGCTGCAGCCCCACC
>CAIQJJ010000467.1 GCA_903872065.1 uncultured Anaerolineales bacterium
CAGGGCAAACCTGCCTCACAAGTGATCATTCGTGATATCACCGAGCGCCAACAGGCCACAACCTGAAAAAACCTCTTCAACCGCAGTGTAACGCCCCGTATCGTCTTCATAGATAACCTCAGAATCGCGAACATACGTGCCGCGGTCACGTCCAGCGCCGCTAGAGAAAATCAATGAACCGGTATTTTGTTCTACCGGGCGTGCTGCCTGGCGAGTAAATGCCGGCATTTCGATGGTCAAAGTTTTTAATTCTCGACCAACCAATTCACAATCAGCCAACAGATGTCCTTGAACCAAAATTTTCACCGCAACAGGACGATCATCGGGCCGAGGAGCTGCCAGCTTGAGCGTCAAAGACCATGTATCGCTGCCGGGAGGCGCAGGAACCCCTAAGAGAGCACGTCCTTGAGACCAACGAAAGTGCCCATAGAGCGAATAAGCCTCGCGCCCATAAAATCCATCCAGATACTGCACCACCCCACGCACTGCGCCGCTATCCACTGAGGCAAGCACAACCCCTAACTCGCGCCCATCCCCTTCAGGGATATAAGTCTCAGCGATTAATTCCACTTCAAGCTGTGGATAAAACAATTGCAAGTGACCGGTCACCAACCCAATTTCTGCATCAGACTGAGCAACAGAAACCATTTGCTCCAGCCATCCAAGTGTAGGAGCAGTGTCATTATTCAGTAAAATGACATAGTCGCCATGCGTCTGTTTAAAGGCAACGTTATTCCCGGTCGCAAATCCGAGATTATGCCCATTTTCCAACACTATCACCCACGGATATTGCTGACGCAGCAAAGTTAGAGAGCCATCCGTCGAACCATTATCCGATACGATCACTTCGAAACGATCCGCCGGATATGTCTGCTGATGCAAAGCATCCAAACAAGCCGGCAAATAATGCGCCCCATTATAATTAACAATCACGATTGAAACGAAAGGGAATTCCATCAGGATTTTCCTATTAGACGTTTCAGACCTCGATAGACCCGCATGGGAAAAAGCTGCCGGTAGTGTTCAATCAACATTTCTTGTTCTTGGATACGGTTGTCTTTGGCCTGAAGCGCCTGCTCAAAAAATGCGTCTTTCTCGCGGATCACCTGATCCAAAAACACATCTTTTTCATGAACCACCTGATCCAAAAACGCATCTTTCTCATGAACCACCTGATCCAAAAACGCATCTTTCTCACTTACCACTTTTGCCAGGAACGCGTCTTTTGCCTGCTCCATCCGTTCAGCATCTGTACGATACAAGCCTGCATCGGGAGATTTCGCAGCCGACAAACAAAAATCAGCCAAAGGACGTACCACCACAGGCCATCGCAGCGTTGCTTGCAAACGCTGAAACACCGCAGCATACGCTGTTCGCCCACCTGAAATCAACACCGTCGCAATTGCCTGCGCCATAGCGCCGACATCACCTGGCGGCACAGTTAAACCGAGATTATCCTGTTTCACCCAATCTGCCATTGCATCACCCGAAGTGGTGATGATCGGAATCCCGGCCCAAATGCAATCCACAACCCGTGTGCGAAATGAAAAGTGTGTTTCGATGTGTCCAGGATGAGAGACAACCGCCAGATCAGCCTCAGCCAAATAATTATCACGCTCCTCGTAAGGAACCCAATCGCCAAAAAAGACGGTATTCTGATATAAACCCAATTCCTGGCTTAAGCGAATCGCCCGTTCAGGCATCGCCATACCAGTCACCACCGGATTGGGATGACGCGTGCCCATAAAATACAACTTCAGATCAGAAAAACGTGGCTTTAACTGAGCAACAGCCCGGATCAAGGTCAAGGGATCGAGCCAATCCCACAACCCACCAGACCAAAGGATCAAACGATCGCTTGCTCCAATGCCAGGGTGAACCCCTTTCAGCACACGCCGGGTTATGTTTAACGAATTTGCTGGCAAACCAAAAGGAATCACATCAATTAATTTGCGCAAGGCCGGGTCATGCCGGTAGGTATGAGGATTAATCCGTTTTTGAGCATGAAGCCATCCCAACCAATAATCACGCTGACGTTCACTGGCGCAAAAGAAGAAATCACCCGCGCGCAGCAATTCCAACTGCACACGCAAATATTCTTCATAAGCCGGAATCCACTGCCCCCAGTCATCAGAATCATGCCAGACCAAACTTTCCAGAAGGTTGGGAACATATAAATCTACGGCTAGAGGGATGTCCATCGTGCGCAAATAAGGATGAAAATGCAAGGCAAACCCATGTAGAACAATCACTTGCGCTTGTCGGGCAATTGGACGCAGGTCGCCATGCTGCAAATCATAGGGGTATAGGCGCACACTCGACGATGTCAGCTTTGTTTCGCCGGGGACAGCCAATGTGACCTGAACATGAGGCGCCAGAGCATGAGCCAATTCCCAGTTTCGCACTCCCACCCCACCCATATTCTCATCAACAATATCGCCGCTAATGAACAAGACTTGCGTCATTCCAAACTCCCTTTCTCAGGCATTGCATTCTCTCTAAAATTACACTACAGGCAAATTATCCCATGTACTGCCGAATCATCGCCAACCGCTCTGCACGACTTTGTTCGCTGCGGCGGCATAATGTAGGCAGACAAACAGCATAGGATAAATTGGGATTGTAAAATGGATCGCCCTGGCGAACATAGTCTTTAAGATGTTCATAGCCAAGTCGGATATCCTGCGAGGGGATATAACGCCCTCGACTTTTGCCCTCATAGTGAATCAGACGAGCAAACGGATTGTACAGCACACGATAACCATGCGCCAAAACCCGCACACAGATCTCGATATCGTTAAAAGCCAAAATGTAATTTTCATCAAACCCACCAATTTGCTCGAATACATCCCGGCGCATCATCAAACACGCCCCCGTCACAGCCGATACATCTCGGTACCACTCAACCGAGCCAAATAGGCTGTTATATCCTTCCCGCACCCCCATAAAAATATGGCTGCCATGTCCCTCCATCCCCACCACAATTCCAGCATGTTGAATAGTACCATCAAGATAAAGCAATTTTGCGCCCACTGCGCCAATTTCGCTCCACGCGGCCCATTGCACGAGTTCATCCAACCAGCCCGAATCGATCACTTCCACATCGTTGTTCAAAAAAAGCAGCAAATCACCGCGAGCATGGCGCACTCCCAAGTTGTTATAAGCTGAATAATTAAAAGGGGTCCGGTTTTGCAAAATCGTTATATTCGACATCTGCTGTAATTGAGCATAGTAAGCCAGCGTTTCTGCCTGCTGACTGTTATTATCCACGATGACAATTTCATAATTTCGGTAGCGCGTCAAATGGTGGATCGAGGTAATACACCGTTCAAGATATTCACGATGATCTCTGGATGGGATAATAATAGACACTAACTGATCACGCGCCGGCCAGGAAAAACGCACACGCTTCAAGGCGTCTTCTACAGCCTGAGCCTGCGCCACTCCCAAACGCTGCAAATGAGCCGCAGCATCAGCCGCGGTAAATTTTAGAGAGAACAAACCATCGGTTGAAGCCATGTTTGTCTGATGATAGAGAAGACGCGGAACATGCACTATCTGGCGTGCTTGCTCCACGCAGCGCAAAACGGCTTCGCCGCTGCCCTGACTCTGCTCCAAACAACTTCGCAAAATCTCACGCCGAAAACAGGCATTCTCCAAATAATTCACTGATAAGAGCAATTCGGGCGACCAATCGGGTCTTAAGAGGGGATTCTTTCGGGTCGAACCATCTGCACCCAACTGATCCTGATCGAAATAGACAATTTCCGGCGACGCAGGCTGCTGTGCAAGCTGCGCCAACTCGACACATATCTCAGGCGAAACGGTATCACCCGGAGACAAGAGCATGACCCACTCGCCACGCGCATTTGCCAGAGCATTCGACAACCCATCTTCACCAGGATACAAATCGGTAAGCCAGCGAATATGCCCCTGACAATCTGCTTCGCTAGCGGCCAAACCAGCAATGGAAGAAGATAAAACTTCAGACTTTTCGCCAAACAAACAAACTTCCCAGGCTGGGGAAGTTTGAGCAAGAAGAGATCGAATGGTCTGGGCAAGGAGAGCAACCCGCAACGAACTTCCCCAGCGATATGGAATTACAAAGCTCAGGCGAACTCTCTGTCCAGCGTGAAGTTCTTCTGTTTCACTAAAAATAGATTCTGGCTTACCAGGAACAGATGGTTGCAAGCGCGCTTCATTCTCCCGAATCCAACGCACATAACTGAACAACCCGCAGCGATCTTCAAATCTGATCCACAGCTTAAGCCACCTGGTCTTAAAAAACCACACGACTAGATGCAAGAAAAAGATTAATCCCCGATTTTCGATAATCTGTACGAAATAGGCCACACGACTGGCCATACGTTTAAGGTTCATTCCTAAGAGCCTGTACTATGCTGCCAAATCCCGCCAAGAGTTACCAGGCCATACTTTTCCATATTGCTATGCCCATAATTAAGTACACGAAAATCATAAGCAACATGATGGTAATCGAAAATTTCTGTATCTTCATGGTTGTGCGCAGCAACAGAAATATGATACAAACCCTCAAGCAAAGGAAGCGATGGAACAGTATAGGTGATCACACCACGCCCCTGTACCATCCCCACATCTAGCCTGGCAAACCCGGTATTCGGACCGGTAATATGCGCTCCATCATTGCGATGGATCGCCATACCAAAACCAGGCGACTGCACTGGCTGATGAGCAATATATTCTATCCTCAAAACCAGAGTTTGACCTGTATAAAAAATGGTCTCATCAGCATTTTGGCTGTTCATAATCCGAACACCGGTAATTTCGATCTTACGGGTGCCCC
>CAIQJJ010000468.1 GCA_903872065.1 uncultured Anaerolineales bacterium
GGCGGGCAAAGACCGCCCGATGGCGGGCAAAGACCGCCCGATCTCTGCGGCGGGAAAAACCTTCACTTTGGTTCTGATCTCGCGATACAAATCCAGGACAAAACCAGCCAGAAAAGCCACCCCGGCGCCCAGGGGCAGCATATAATACTCCAGAGCATAAGCCCAGGGCAAATACAATGCGATCCAACCGAACATCCAGACCAAAGCCGCGGTACAAACCACCGCCGACGAGCTGTGTCGCAGTTCAGGATACCGGGGCGGGATGCCGGCGCGCTGAGACAAGAACAGGTACCAGACCAGCACAAAGAGGAGCAAGGGGATGAGATAAGCAAAGTCTTGCATCCACCAATGCCGCCACCAAAGAGAGTCGATGATGCGCTGCAAACTCAGATCATAATGATTGCTATAGGATCCCCCCGTGAGGCTTTTGCCCACAACCGCGGCGCGCCACCCGACAAAGACCAAGGCCGCCAAGACGCTGGCCAGAAAATAAGCCCCGGCGCTTAAAAACAAGGTCTGCGGCGCACGCCAGCGGAGAATTTTCCGTCCTAACCAAAGCAGCGTCAGCCAGGCCAGGCTGATCGGCGCGAGGATCAGGGCAGTTTCTTTGGACAAACAGGCCAGGAGCAAAAAGACAGCGGAGAGGAGGGTGCCGCGGTACAGACTCTCTTTGGGCGAGCGATCGCTGGCATGTGAAATGGAGAGAAGGGAAAGCGCCAACCAGAAAAGCTGAACCGCCTCGCCCTTGGATAGGGTGTAATAATTTTCAATCGTCGGGCCAGATAAAGCAAATAAGCAGCCCACAGCCCCGGCGGCAAACTCCCCACCGCCAACGCGACGCGCCAGGCGCATAAGAACTTCTGTGGTGAAGATGAACAGCAGGGTATTCGCCAAAAAGGGCCAAAACGGATGCGGGCCGAACAAAAGGTAAGGCAAGGTGTATAAGAGCCAATAGACCGGCCGAAAACGCCCCTGGTCGCTATCGGCGCGCAGATCCCAGATGCCCTGCGACAGATTGTGAGCGGTCTGGATGGTGCGACCATCGTCAAACAAACCATACTGGGGCGACAGCAGACGCGGCAGCATAATCAACAAGCACAGCAGGAGGGGGACTCGCGATACAAACCACCGCCTGGAAAAGTAGCGGCGGCGGTGATCTGTAGCGCGGCGGTGATCTATACCGCTATTCATCGAGTTCAAAAGGCCCTCCATGCAGCACGCCTTTGATTATGGCGCGAATGGCAGAGGAGTTTTCGGGCTGGAGGCGCTGCCAGGCAAAGGGTTTCAGGCGCACAAAACCAGGCCAAATCCCATCTTCTTCGAGAAACTCGCCGAAGGGGAGGGAGGAAAGGAAAAGCTGAGTGTATAAGAAGCGCCGGGCGTTGCGCTGAAATTCAGACGGGGCTGGCAGGGCGCTCCTCCCCTCGGCTGCCATTCCACTGGCAAGAAAAGCTTCGGCCTGCTCACGGAAGGCAGGGATCGAGGAGGGAAAGTAAACGGTGGGCAATTGGGTGAACCGCGCCCGCCCGGCGCACAATACGGCGACGCCCAGCAGGGAGGCCTCCAGGCCAATGGTGGAGTTATAAACCATGACAAATTTGGAGCGCCGGATCAGTTCGTAGGAGCTGAGAGTCTCCTGCGAGGGGATGAAGATCAGGTTGGGCAGGGCGGCAGCCTGGTTGGCGACTACCCATTGGGCGACGCTCTCGCGGCTCTCTTTGCCGGGGCGGGTTTCGTCGGGATGGGCGCGCAGGACAAAAAGCGTCTCAGGATGCTGGCGGGCGAGATCCAAAACGAGATCGAGCCAGGCAAACATGTGCGGGAAGACAACGTTGGAGTGCGGCTGGCTGGTATCAAAGATTACGTTGGTGAAAACGGGGACGATCTGCTTGAACTGCGCCGCGCGAGCCAGGAAAGCCTCGTCCAGATGCGTCATCCCTGACCAAAACTGAATGCCCGCCATGCTAAACTGGCCCTGGAAGCGCCGCGAGAGGTATTCGTCCAGGCGAGCGTTCTGAGCGTCATTCAATTCAAAATCGGCAGGGATATCGAGGGGATAAGCGGTAGCCTCGCCTTCAGTGAAATAGGCGGTAAAGGGAAGCAAGCCGACTTCGTGGCTAATAACGCGCAGACCGCGCTGCCGCGCCAGCCAACGGGCGGTGGCTTCGGGAAAGAACTGCCCGTTAAAGACGACCACCGCTTGCGGCTGCACTTGCGCCAGGAGGGCATTGAATTCCATCGCCACGCGATACGCCGATTGAATGAACTCACGAAACAAGGCGCGGGTAGGCTCGTCATCGTTTAAATGGTGGCGGCGCAGCACCCAACGCAGGGCAGGCAGGACCAGGGGTCCTAATGGGATGGGCAAGGAGGCGCCGGGGACGGGCCAGGCCCCGGCCGCCGGCCAGTGAAACTCCATCATCTCGGCGGCGCTCAATCCACGCAAGGCGGCGGTCAATTCTGGCGAGGGGGCGTAATCAAAGGAGACGACGGGGGCATTGAGCAGCAGCCAGCGCGATTGGGCAATGCAGTGACGACAAGGCGGCGGCTGGGTGGGATCATGGTAGGCCGCGCCCAAAACGCAGCGCGTCATACCGGCGCGGCAGGCGAAGTGGATCACGGGGACGCCAGCCAATTGCAGTCCCAGGGAGGCCAATAAAGCGAAGGCAGCGTTCTGGCTGATGCCGGCAAGGCGGGTAGAGGCGTTGAAGAAGACGACGGGAGGGTGGGCAGTGGGCAGTAGGCGATGGGCAGGGCTTGCCGTTTGCCGCGCCCCATTCCCTGGCGATGATCCATCCTGCTGCGGGCGGGGCCGGTGCAGCAGTACGGCGCGGGTGATCTGCCAGAGGCGCAAATTGACGCCCAGGCGTCGCGCCCGTAGGGAAAGGGAGTGGAGGAAATGAGGAAGAAGAGGCACGGAAATGAAAAGTGGGAAGTGGAGAGTGGGAAATGGGCAGTAAGGAGTTGGCAGTGGACAGCAGGGAGCGGTACAGGCGGGCAAAGAGCGCCCGTGGGCAAAGAGCGCCCGCGGACAAAGAGCGCCCGATCACTGTTCTTTGACAATCCTTCGACAAGCTCAGGATGCCTTCGGACTTGCCTGCCCTAACCAACGGCGCGGGTCGCCGATCAGCCAGATGGAAACGCCGATCAAGAGCGCTTCGACCGCCATCCACCACAGGCGAGAGAGCAAAGCCAGGCTGGCCGCTACAGCGGGGGGCAGAAAGGGGGCGAGCAGCAAGACCAGGGCGGATTCGCGCACGCCAAACCCGGCCGGGGCTATCACAACCACAAAGCCGATGCTCCATGAAAGGGCAAACAGGCTGGCGGCTTGCAGCCAACTCAACGGCTCGCGCCCTGGCAGCAGGGCCGCCGCCAACTGGGCAAAGGGAATCCCCATGGCCAACCAGAAGAGCAGACTGCAAAGCAGTGCGCCAGGCAGCCAGGTTAAGCTGGTGAGGACCTTACTGTCGCCAGCGGCAAAGAGCGCCGCCTGCAGCCGACGGGAAAGAAACGGGGAGCGATGCGGTGATCTGTACCGCGTCAGATCATCGGATTGGGGAGCAGCGCCGCTCCCCGCCGCAGCAAAGCGCCGTTTGAGGAACTGCCAAAAAGCCGGGGAGTGGGTCAGTAAAATCCCGCCGAGGCAGGCAAGGATAACCAGCAAGATGACCAACCAGGCGTTCGCCTGCGCTGCTTTTGCCGCGCCGGCCCAGGACGCTACAGGCCACTGCTCTATCCCATCCGCGCCCTGCCCCCCCCCAACGGTCGGTGATAGCACTGCGATCGCCCCAACCATCACCGCGCCCAAAAAGAGGGCCGCCACCTCACGAAAAACGCTCAAGATAGCATAAGCGTCGGACAGGCCGGACAGGCGATAAGCGACCATGCGCCCCGGAAAAGCCCATACACCGCCAGGCAAATATTTGGGCAGTTGGGTGATGAAATACAAGCTGAAAACCTGCCGGACAGGCAGATTGGCCCCCAAAGAGCGCAGGCAAACCCACGAAATGGAGGCCATCATGGGCAAGACCAACAGCAGTTCCAATAGAGAAAAAACCAGGCGCAGCCAGTCCAACCCCTGCAAGGCAGTAATCACCGCCGGCCAGTTTTGATAGAGCATTTGTCCCAGAGGAAAAAAAGCCAGCAGCAACACAGCCAGGCGAGCGGCGCTAAAGAGCGCTGCCGTGGGAAGTGGGAAGCGGTACAGACCACCGCCGTGGGAAGTGGAAAGTGGGATGGATCACCGTCCTTCAACAATCCTTCGACAAGCGACGATCTTTGTCGCTGCTCAGGATGCCTGTCCGGGAGAGGCCAGCGACAAGTCTGTCATGGAGTGGTGTCTCCGCTCTCTGATGCAGTGGTGGGCTGCACCGCTGCGGGCGCATCAAACACGCGAATCGATTCGTCGCCGAAATAGTGGATGCGGCTGCTGACCAATTGGGCAGCGATAAGACCCATTAAGTAGGTAAATAAGGCGGCAATGAAGAGCATGATAGCGGCATTCGAGAAGAAAAAGCGCCCCTCATTCAAAATGCCAGCAGTCATGACAATCACACCTAAAACAAGTGAACATAGGCTTAATGGCGTAAACAAGCGCATCGGGTCATAAAGCATGACCATGCGCAGGATAAGAGTGAAAAAACGGCTGCCATCCCGCAGAAACCGGACTTTGCTCTGGCCAGCAGCGCGCGGGTGCACTTCTACAGGGATGAACTTGACGCTGTAACCAGCTTTCAAAAAGGCTATGGTAGCGGTAAGAGAGGCGGAAAAACCTGAGGGGTAGAGAGGCAAGAAATGTTCGACGGCGGTGCGGCGCATGGCGCGAAAGCCGGAGGTCAGATCGTCAATTTGAAAACTGGTAAGCCAACTGGCAAAACGGTTGTAGAAGCGATTGCCCCAATTGCGATACCAATGACCCTGGTAGTTAGCAGTGCGAGCGCCAACGACCATGTCATACGATGGGATATGATCAAGCAGGTGGGGAATCTGGCGAGGGGAATGCTGTCCATCGGCGTCCATCAATACGACGATTTCGCCCCGCGCGCAGCGGATGCCGGTGCGCAAGGCGGCGCCGTAGCCCTTATTCTGGATATGCTGTACAACGCGCAAGATGCCGGGATATTCTTGCTGCAAGCGGCGCAAGATGGCAAAAGATTGATCGCCTGAGCCGTCGTCTACAGCGACAATCTCAAAGAAAAATGGATCAACCGCGGCAGCTTCTAACGCGGTAGCAGCTACCGCCTGCAAAGCATCCACAGTTTCATGAACGACCTGCGCTAGAGTAGCAGCTTCATTGTGAACGGGGATAACAACCGTAAGAAAAACACGAGAGGGAGGAGCAAGCCTAGTCATACGATGGGCAGTGGACAGAATGGCTTTTATTTGAGGAAGTCGGGGTGGACGTAGAAGACAATATTGCCAAAGGTCTGCCAGCGCACCAGGGCAGGAAGCAGCGCTTCAAGTTCAGGGTTTGCATCAGCCATATAAGCGGCGAGGACAGCGCCATTGCGCAAAAGCTGTTCGATCTGCTCTTTACTCTGGTAATAACCGGACAGGTCCTCATTCTGCTGGCGGGTGAAGTTGTCGTAGGTTTGCGGCAAACCGTAAGGAGGACGCCCAGCGAGGAAGTAGATCAACTCGTAATCATTACTGATCAGGGGGCGCTGCGGATCGAGGGCGTGAAAGGCGGCGATAAGATCGGGGGCGGTGTTGCGAATGTCGGTGTAGCCAAAGGCGTACCCCGGCCAAAGGAGGAAATTAAGCGCGCCCACAAGGTAAACGAACCAAAGGGCGAGAGCCACCAGCCCACCCGCCAGCCGCGCCCACCTCACCCTACCCTCTCCATCGCTGCCCTTTGCGATGGGGAGGGCCGGGGTGGGGTCTGCCCCCTCTCCATCGCTACCCTTTGCGATGGGGAGGGTTGGGGTGGGGTATGCCGGGGTAGGGTGTTTTCCGCCCTGGTAAAAGACAGTCAGCAGCCACAAAACCAGGACGAAATAGACCGGAATCAAATAGCGGCGCAGCCCTTCCTGGCTGGTGCTGGCGTCGAGGGTGAGCATGTTGACAAAGACGATTGCCAAATAGGCGGCCAGAAAAATCGCCATCACGCTTTGCAAGACCAGGTTAACCTGTAACGCCGCGCGATTGCGCCAAAAACGCCAGGCAAATAAAGCCAATCCAACCAACAAAAAGAGGGCAAAGACAACCAGGCGCGGCCGCCAGGAGAAATGCAGGGCGTTCGGTACAAACCAGGAAGACATCTCGTCGAAAAAGGCAACGAACATAGCGCGCGAAATGGGGTGGTAAGCGGTTTTGCGGGCGGTGAGGTTGCCAGCGACCAGGGCGTTGCGCGCCAACCAGAGGAAGAAGGGCAGTATACTGATCAAACCAAACCAGAAAGCATCCTTAAAGCGCTGTCCCCAGCGCTGCTGTCCCCAGCGCTGCTGTCCCCAGTGACCAGGGGACAAAAGCAAGATTCCTAAACCCAAAGCGCCTACCTGCGCCAGGCCCACATAGCGCGCCAGGACCGAAAAGCCGGACGCCAGGGCCGCGGCGATGAGCCAAGAGGAAGTGGGAAGTGGGAAGTGGGAAGTGGGGGGCGGTACAGAACACCGCTCTCCCTCTACATACAGCAAGAAAAAGAGAAAACCCAACAAGGTGAGGGTGATATACGCTGCTTCGGACATAGCCCAGGAATGCACCAACAGCGCATCACGAAAAGTCAGGGCAAACAAGCTGGCAAACAGACCTACAAGCCAGGAGCGCGTCAAGCGATAGCTTAAGAAGCCCAACAAGAAGATGTTACAGCCAAAAAGCAGGGCATTCAGCCAACGGCCAGCTTGCAGTGCATCTGCGGTCAGAAGCATCCCCACAGACATCAAAATCGAAAATACGGGAGGAAAACCAGTGATCGGTTTATAGCTGCCGTCGGCGGCAGAGCGGGCATAGCCATGCCCATTCAACAGGTTGCGCGCCCCATCCATGTAATGAACCGCGTCGCCTGAGACGCCTGGGCCAAAACGGGTCAAGAAAAGAACGCAAAACACACCCAAAAGGGCTGGGAGGAGGAAGGGAAGCAGCGACGCAAGCCGCCGTGAAAGAGGTTTGAGCATGGGGAGTGGGCAGTAGGGAGTAGGGAGTGGTACAGGCGGGCAAAGATCGCCCGCGGGCAAAGATCGCCCGGCTGCCACTTAAGCGCTTTGTACGCGGCGCAGCTTTTTGAGCGAGGGAAGTTCGCTCGGATAAACGCGCTTGACGCCATCACCCAGGGATTGCTCGGTAACGCGGATGTATTTGACGAGGCGTTCGAAGCCGCCCGGTTCGACCGAGGCAGCTTGATCGGTGCCCCACAGCGCCCGATCGAGGGTGATGTGCCGTTCAACCAGCGCCGCGCCCAAGACGACTGCCACAACAGAGGGGATGAGGCCAACTTCATGACCAGAATAACCGATCGGACAAGGAAAAGCCTCGCGCAGAGCGGAGATAACGCGCAGATTTAGTTCATCTGGCTCGCAGGGATAGGCGCTGGTGGCGTGCATGATGGCAAGGCGGTAGGGTTGACCACTGTCGAAACCGATCTGATCCACGGCTGTCCGAATCTGTTCGGTAGTGGACATGCCGGTAGAGAGGATCAGGGGACGGCCGGTGGCGCGCAGGCGGCGCAGCAAGCCGCTATCGGTGAGGGCGGCGGAGGGGATTTTGTAGCACAAGGGAGAAAACTGCTCCATGAAATCCACCGACGGCTCATCCCAGACAGAGGCGAACCAATCTATGCCCTTTTGCTTGCAGTAGGCGTCAATCTCAGCATATTCGGCCTGGCCAAATTCGACCTTGTAGCGATATTCGAGATAAGTAATGTAGCCCCAGGGCGTCTCGCGCATCTGATTGCGCTGTTCGGGGGGAGTGCAAATTTCGGGGGTGCGTTTTTGAAATTTGACCGCATCCACGCCGGCATGCACGGCGCTGTCAATCATCTGTTTGGCGAGATCAAGGCTGCCGTTGTGGTTGATGCCGACTTCAGCAATGATATACGAGGGGTGGCCATCGCCGATCGGGCGTTTGCCAAGATATAATTCACGGGTCACGGGGAACTCCTTGTAGGAAGTGGAGAGTGGGAAGTGAGAAGCAGTACAGAACACCACTCTCCCTCTCCATCGCTGCTCTTCGCGATGGGGAGGGCTGGGGTGGGGTGCGGTACAGATCACCGCTCCTATCGCGAAGATAGAAGCCGCTCGCAAAGTTCACGCACCGCGCCCTGGCCGCCGTTTTTACTCAGCACC
>CAIQJJ010000469.1 GCA_903872065.1 uncultured Anaerolineales bacterium
GGCCCCAGCGCCGCGATCGGCCCCAGCGCCGCGATCGGCCCCAGCGCCGCGATCGGCCCCAGCGCCGCGATCGGCCCCAGCGCCGCGATCGGCCCCAGCGCCGCATCCATTGTCGGCTTTGCCTGCCTCAAGATCACCCCCTCCCTGGCCAGCGCCGCCCCACACGCTGAGATCACCGAATTCTACACCGACAAAGAGCGGCAAGATGGCAGCGCCGAACGCCTGCTGCTGCGGGCGGTGGAGGCGCTGGCGCGGCAGCGCGGCGCGTCCCACTTGCTCATCTTCACCGGCCTTAAAAATAACGCCGCTCAGGCGTTGTACCACTCCGCCGGCTATCAAGACTACGCCCTGGCGTTGAGAAAACGGCTGCGCCCAGATTAAGCGATCTCCAATTGAACTCGTTGAACAGAGTCGAAAACGCGCCCTGCCTGGCGCAAGCGCAAGGGATGGCGAACTCGGCTTTGTTCAACGGGTGATCACAGAACCAGAATTTATAACTATCCGCTGCAAGCGCTTGCTCAGGGAGGGATTGCCGAAAGTGATTTAATCTTGTTCTATGGCAGGTTTCGACGACGTTCAAGAAATTGCGCCAGCAGATTAACCATGCCTGCTATCCCCAAAAAGCAGAGCAAGAAATTTGCCAGGGAAAACAAATCAGAGGCCCCCATCAAAATGAGGGCAAAGACGAGAAAAGCGACCAACAGGAAGGCATGGAATAGAATGTGCAAGAGCAGACGGGCGGCGCCTGGAGGCGTATAGAGCAAGAGGACGCGTTCCAGCGAGTGCAGCCCGCCGGCCGGGCGGCGCGGCAGCCAGCGCCAGACATCTTTCCAGCGCAGCAAGCCAGCGAACAACGCGACCACCCCGCCGCCCCAAAAAAACAGCAAATTAAGCACTTGGGCGACCACTCCACTAAACGCTGTCTCGCGCTGAACGCCCGGATGGCCGGCGATCAGCAGTACATTCAAGGACTGGAAGATGTACATAATCAGCAGAGGATACAAAGCAGCTGCGCCCCCGCGCCGTGCAGCCAGGGCGCGCGCCGCCCACAAGATGATCAGCCCTAACACAACGCCGTTGAAAAGAATACCCGTCGCCGCCAACAAAGTGTCGCCGCGGATTCCCTGGTTGAAAATCTGTCCGAGCAGGCTGAAAAGGATCACCAAAATGCTGCCCCCAGTCAGCGCGCCGGATACCAACGCGTAGTTTAGCAAAATGGAGATCACCCGCGGGTAAACCACCTGGCTCCCCGACGGAGCAACCGCCAGGGCCTTCAGTAAGCGCGGCGGGTCGGGCAAAAGCTGCGCCAGTTTATCCAGGTTGCGCAGCCCGCCGCGAAAGTCAATCCACTGGATGCGCGCAAGCTGCGGCGCAATATCGGACACCCCTTGCAGCAATACCGGATAGACGACCTGCTCTTCAGGATTGAAACGGGTAGTTTTCTGAAACGTTGAAATCAATGTGAAGGAGGCTTCGGCCGGCTCGCCCTCCGCCGCCGGGTGGTGGCCGGCCTTAACCAATGCTTCGCTCAGCGCCTCTGCGCAGCGTCCATCTTCAACCGCGTGTTCAATCGTAAACTTCACCGGGCGGGGGTTTTGGATTTGAGGGTCAAGCGGATTGGCAAATTGTACGCGTGTCGCTTCTGGACGCACCCAGCGAGCGAGGGTTTTGGAATGCAGCAGGGCCAAAAGCAAGAAGTTCAGCGACAGCGCGGTTAGAAATAAGAGAACAAAAACTGTCTCAAGCCCCGGCAGGTTGGGGATGCTGATGATTGCGCCGGAAACGAAAGTGAACATGGGCAAAACAAGCAGCGCAAAACGCACCCAGACAAAATTAAAACGCCGCCGGTAAATTTGCCACGGAAGCGGCAGGAGCAAATAGGGGATCAGCAGCGTCCAGGCGTTGAAGAGCGCGGTCGGGATGAGCAAGGCGCTTAACCCGATCGCGGCCCATACCTGCCAGGCAGCGCGCACGCCTGACTGCGGCGGGGGCGCAGCCGGCGAGGGAGGATTTTGCACAAGCTGCAGCAACTGCTTGAGGCCTTTCTCGAAATTTACCCGCAAGTCTACCCATTCACAGTTTTGCAGCGCCGCTGGCAGCGGAATGGCCTGGTAAATAACCAGGATCACACGCTTCCCCAGTTCAATGGCGCGCTTCCACTCCAGTTCTACGTAGGGCGAGGCCAAAGCCTCCTGCGACACAACCAGCAAGAAAACATCTGCTTGCAGGATACCATTGTCAATTTGCACGGCCCAGGGCTGCGCTGGCACCAGGCTTTTGTAGTCTAACCACAACGGAGCGCCGGCATCTTCCAATTGATCGCTCAATTGATCAACGAAGGGCGTCTCCCGGCGAGAGTAGCTGAGAAAGATTGCGGGCAGGGTCATTTTGTATTACTTTTCCAACAGCATCTTCATCCGCTCCAGGTCGCGCCTGGTTTTGAGGCGCGCCCCCCACAAGAAGAGCGGGCCGAGCCAGCGCATCCAGCCGTGCAGCTCAACCTCGTGCTGCACCCTCACCTGCGTCCCCCGCGGGACGGCGGTATAGCGCCAGGAGCTTTGCGAGGCAACCCAGCCATGCACCTCGCGGATGCGAGAGGCGTAGCCGCCGCCGGGGGTGTATTCGGTCATCTCTTCGACCACCTCCAGCGGAACGCCGATCGGGCTGTGCACCTTGATGCGCGTACAAGCGACCAGGCCCGGCCCGGCCGGCAGAGGCGTTCGCTCAATCTTATCGCCCGACCAAAGCTGATTGGTCTCCGGCCTGGAAGCAAACTCGAAGACCTGTTCGATGGGCTTTTCAATAGTTTGTGTAGCGTCAATTTTGTACATGGCATGATCCTTTCCAAACGAAACCTTTGGGGTTTCAGAAACCCTAAAGGTTTTGTGGTCATTTGCACTTTGATCATTATTGCATCATTGGATACTTAAGTCAATTGCCTATTGACTTTGATGTGCGATTTTGCTATATTACTTACATTCTGTAAGTAATCATTAATCGTATACAATCCCAAAACCATGTCTTCCGCCAAACGAACCATCCACACGATTACCGCGGCCGAGATGCGCGGCATCAACCGCGCCTCCATCCTGGAACTGATCCGCTGCCACGGCACGATCTCACGCACACAGATTGCCGCTGAACTGAGCGTCAGCCTGCCCACCGTCATGCGCATCAGCAATGATTTGATGCGCGCCGGCCTGGTGATCGAAAGCGGCCAGAAGGAATCGAGCGGCGGCCGCAAACGCAACCTGCTGCAATTCAATGGAGCGGCGCACCTGGTGATCGGGATTGACCTGGGCGGGACGAAAATTTACGGGGCGGCAGCCAACCTCAACGGCGAGCTGCTGCACGAGATCAGCTACACCCACTATCAGACGCAGGCCGAGCAAAGCCTGGCAGTGGTGTGCCAGATGATTGATGAGCTGCTGCGCTTCGCTGAGGGCGCGGCGCTGCCGGTGCGCGGGATTGGCTTGGGCGTGCCGGGGGTGGTGCAGCCCGAAAGCGGCGTCGTGACGATTGCCCCGGCGCTCGATTGGACGGATTTCCCGCTCAAGGAACGTTTGGCAGGGCGTTATTCCCTTCCAATTGTGATCGAAAACGATGTCAACCTGGCGGCCCTGGGCGAGGTCTGGTTTGGTACAGACGCCGACATCAACAACCTGGTCTTGCTGGCGATAGGGACAGGCATTGGGGCAGGGGTGGTGATCAACGGGGCGGTTTACGGCGGCGCGCATCACCTGGCGGGCGAGGTGGGCTATTTCTTGCCCGACCGCAGCCACCTGGGCAAGGCGTACCCCGGCTTTGGGGCCTTAGAGCAGCTTGCCTCTGGCACAGGAATTGCCGGGCGCGGGCGCGCCGCGCGGCAAGCGATGATGGAATCCGGCTTACGCCCGGCCGAGGATGCCCAGGCGCTGACCGCTGAGGAGGTCTTCCTGGCGGCGCGGCGCGGCGAGGCCTGGGCTGAGGCGGTGCTGCAAGAGACGATAGATTACCTGGCGCAGTTGGTCGCAGCCGTCACGTTGGTGGTCGATCCCGATGCGATTCTGTTGGGCGGGGGCGTCGCCAAGTCCGCCGATCTGCTGATCGAACCGATCCAGCGCCGCCTGCAAGGCGCTATCCCGCTCATTCCCCCCATTCAAGCGTCAAAATTAGGTTACCGCGCCGCGGCATTCGGCGCCATTATCCAGGTGCTGCGGATTACCACAAACTACTATTCGCTCCAGCGCTACGCATAAGAGAATGTCTTAAATTCAATTTGCTGCTGGCGTATACCCTGCACAAGAAGCGCATTTCTCTACGGCTTTAACCCTTTCATTTGGAGACTCTCATGAATACTACCAAGATCGTCTTTATCGGCGCGGGCAGCATGTCCTTCGGGCTTTCCATGTTCCGCGATATTTTTTCCAGCGTGGTGGATGGCGAGTCGCCTTTGCGCGGCTCAACCCTCACCCTGGTGGATACCAACGCCGAAACGTTGGGGCGCATGGCGCAACTGGCGCAGATGATGAACCAGCAGAGCGGGGCGGGATTGAAGATCGAGTTCACCGTCGATCGCCGCGCCGCCCTGGATGGGGCCGCCTTTGTCGTCAACTCGACGGCCATTGACCGCAACCGCCTGTGGAAGCTCGATTTCGAGATCCCGCGCAAATACGGCATCCGCCAGGTGTTGGGCGAGAACGGCGGGCCGGGCGGCCTGTTCTTCACCCTGCGCACCCTGCCAATGGTCTTCGACTTCATCCACGACATCGAGGCGATTTGCCCGCAGGCCTTGTTTATCAACTTCTCCAACCCGGAGAGCCGCATCATTTGCGGGCTGGGCAAATACAGCAAGGTGCGCGCCATCGGGCTGTGCCACGGCATTTTCATGGGGCAGCACGATGTCGCCCAGATCATGGATCTGCCGGCGGATGAGGTGGATGTGTGGGGCGCAGGGCTGAACCATTTCCAGTGGCTGCAGCAGATCCGCCACCGCCAGACCGGGCAAGACCTTTACCCGCGGCTGCGCGAGAAAGAAGCCTCCTTCGACCCCACCTTCCTGCCGCTGACCCGCCGCCTGTTCCGCACCTTTGGGCAGTGGGTCACCTGCTCGGATGATCACATGGGCGAGTACGTGGCCTACGGTTGGGAAGGCGGCGAGCATGGCTATGACTTCGCCGGCGATGAGCTCGGGCGCGTGGCGATGAAGACACAGTTGGACGCCATCCTCTCCGGCGCGGAGGCGCTGCCCGAGGCCTGGTTCGCCCCCTCCGGCGAGCGCGGCGTGGCGGTCATTGCCAGCATCCTGCACAACCAGAAGCGCTTCATCGAGGCGGGCGTGGTCTACAACCAGGGCGTCATCCCCAACCTGCCGCCCGACCTGGCCGTAGAGACGCCGGTCCTGGCCGACGCGGCCGGCATCCACCCCATCTCCCTGGGGCCTTTGCCTGAGTCGATCGCCAAACTGGTGCGCATGCAGGCCAGCGTGCAGCAGCTTGCCGTCGAGGCCGCCGTCCACGCTTCCAAGGAATTGGCCCTGCAAGCCCTGCTCATCGATCCGGTGGTTAACACCGCCGAGGGGGCGGTCAAGCTGCTGGATGAACTGTGGGAGATCAACAAGCCCTATATCCGCAAGTGCATTGGATAACGCGCCATGTCCCTTCTAACCCCCAACCAACCCACGCCATGCAGCTTCATGCTCTTCAACGGCTTGAAGGCTGAATGCCGAGATTACCTCGATTTCATCCAGCGCCAGCTTGACCTGGGACTGCAACCTTACGTCCAGCTTCCGCCGCGCCCGCCGGTCGTCGCCAACGATTATTACAACCTGCACGGGCTGCCGGTCAGTTACCACCCGGCGGTGACGGTGCGCGAGTGGAAAGAAGCCGCCGACGCCGGTCTGCCCGAAGCCACGCTCATCAAAGAATACACGACCCCGGCCGGGGTGCTGCGCGCCGAAGTGCGCCAGGATCGCGAGTGGCGCTGGGGCGATCATGTGCCTTTCCTGGACGATTACGTCACCAATCGCAGCCGCAAGTTCATCGTAGATGGGGCGGCAGACCTGCCCGCGCTGCGTTACCTGCTCGTCCCGCCCACGGAGGCCGAGATCGCCGCCTTCCGCCAGGAGGCTGCGCCGGTGGTGGAGTTTGCGCGGCAGCGCGGCCTGTTGGTGGCCGGCGGATGGGGCGTGGGCGCAGACCTGATCGGCTGGGTCTATGGCTTGAGCCGCCTGCCTTACGCCCTCTTCGATGCGCCGGTCTTCGTCGCTGAACTGCTGGAGATGATCGCTACCTGGAATCGCGCCCGCATGCAGGTGCTGCTCGATCATGGCGTAGACCTGATCATCAAGCGCTCGTGGTACGAAAACTGCGATTTCTTCAGCCCGCGCCACTTTCGCAGGTTGATCCGTCCGATCATCGAGGCGGATGTCGCCCAGGCCCACGCCCGCGGGGCGCAGTTCGGCTATATCATCACTTCCAACTGCATGCCCCTGCTGGATGACCTGGCGGCGGCCGGGGTGGACGTGCTGATCGGCGTAGACCCGCACACCTGGAATCTGGAGCAGACCGCCGCCAAACTGGGCGGCAAAGTCACCCTGTGGGGCGGCGTCAACGGCCACCTGACCGTCGAGCAAGGTACGCCGGCGGAGGTGCGCGCCGAAGTGCGCCGCGCCCTTGATCTCTTCGCCCCTCACGGGCGTTTCATCCTTTCGCCAGTGGACAATGTGCGCGAGTGGACGCCGCGCGCCCAGGAAAATGTGCTGGCGTTGATTGACGAATGGCAAAAATATCGCTGAGGTTTTCTCATGAAACAAAATCATCCTACCAAGGTCGTCGTCATCGGGGCGGGCAGCGCCTCATTTGGCATCAACACGTTGGGCTCTCTGCTGAAGAGCAGCAAACTCAAGGGCAGTGAAATTGCCCTGGTGGATCGCAACCCCGATAACCTGGGGCGCATGTTTAACCTGGCGCAGCGCGTCAACCGGGAATGGGACGCGGAAATGCAGTTGAGCGCCTACACCCATCACCAGGAGGCGCTGCCCGGGGCGCAGTTCGTCATTTCGGCCATCGAGGTGCCGCCGCGCGAAAAGCTCTGGCAGCAAGATTGGGCCATCCCGCTCAAATACGGCGTGCGCCAGCCTTACGGCGAGAACGGCGGCCCCGGCGGTTTTGCGCACGCCATCCGCAACATCCGCCCGCTGCTGGAGATCGCCCATGACATGGAGCAGGCCTGCCCGCAAGCCTGGTATATCAACTTCAGCAACCCGATGGTGCGCATCTGCGACGCGCTCAACCGCTACAGCAAGATCAAGGTCGTCGGGCTGTGTCATCAGATTCACGCCGCCTATGGCATGGTCGGCTATGTGATGGCTGAGGAACTGGGCATTCCGATGCCGGAGGGCAAGTTCAGCACGCACGCCGACCCCAAGTACTGGCACACCCTGGCGCACGTCGCCGAACAGGCCGAACAGCGGGTGGACATCAAAGCCGCCGGCCTGAATCACTTCACCTGGGTGGTAGACATCCGCGACCGGCGCACAGGGGAAGACCTCTACCCGGCGCTGCGGGCGGCCTGGGGGCGCGCTGCGGCTTCGTTCGCCGCGTCGTTCGAGCCGCTGACGCGGCGCGTGTTCGACGCCTTCGGCTTGATGCCTGTCCCCGGCGATGGGCATCTCGACGAATACCTGCCCTGGTGTTCCGACCCCCTGACCAAACCCTGGGAGAAGTACGGCCTCGAATTGTACGATTGGGAGGGCGCTGCGCAAGGGCGCGAACGAGGCCATGCGCACATCGAACGCATGGCCAGCGGCGAAGAGGGCATTGAGGAGATCCAAGAAGCCGACAGCGAGGGCGCGACCGAGGTGGTGGAGGCGCTGGCCCTGGCCGGCAACGCCTATCACGTCGCGGTCAACGTCCCCAATATCGGGCAAATCAGCAACCTGCCCGCCGGGGCGATCGTGGAGACGCCGGCCCTGTTGAGCGGGATGGGCGTCCAGCCGGTGGCCATGGGGGCGCTGCCAGAAGGCGTGGCCGAACTGCTGCGCCGCGAGCTGACCTGCGTGCGCCTGTGCGTGGATGCAGCCGCGACCGGCGACCGCCAGAAAGCGCTGCAGTGCCTGCTGCTCGACCCGGTCATCACCGATCTCGATGTCGCCCGCCAGATTTTGGACGATTACCTGACCACGTACCGCGATCACCTGCCGCAGTTCTGGCAGTAGGACATGGCAACGAAGTAAAGGGATCGTGCATTCTTTGTAGAGCTAATCGGATAAATCACGGATTAGCTCTACAAAGAACCTCTTGTCGGATCCCCCTCCTTTCAATTTCACAACCCAAGATTCAGCAGCATCCACTGCACCCAGGTGAGAAAAATGGAAACTGGCATCATGCCGCCCGCCGCAGCGCTGCTTGCGTCCAGCGCGGGCTGCAGAGTGAACGCGCTGTCTTTGAGGATCAGCGGCAGATACATTCTCCGGGTGAGCAGGGAGGCAGGCGTTTCAGTCGCCGTAGGTGTGTGGGTCGGCGTGACTGTTGGCGTAGGAGTAGCCGTCCCGGTCGTTGTAGGCATGTTGGTTGGCGTACCCGTTGGCGCCGGGGTAGGCGTCTCGGTCGCTGGGGGTGCAGCCGTCTCAGTAGCCGTAGGCGTTTCGGTTGGCGTACCCGTTGGCGTCGGGATAGGCGTCTCGGTTGCTGTAGGTGTGGTGGTTGGCGTTGGGGTAGGCGTTTCGGTTGGCGCTTCTTCAACAGAAATATAGCGCGCCCGAACCAGGGCGTCTGCTCCCCCCGACCCACTGACATTTAGAGTGACAGTGTACACACCGGTGGTGGAGTAAGTATGAGTAGGATCAATACAAACATCGCTTGTCCCACCGTCGCCGAAGTCCCATGCGCAAGCGTCATACTCTCCTCTGGACAGATTTGTAAAGCTCACGCGCAAGGGGGTTGGCCCGGAAGCGGGCGCGGCGTTGAAGTCGGCCTGGACGGGCAAGAATTCATCCGCGCCGATGTCGGGAGCGCTTCCCAGCGGGCGCGGGTCGCCCTCGAAATCGGCAGGGGGGTAATTCTGTGGATCGCCGGCGTCAAAGCAAGGGGAATTGCCGGCCAGGTGAAAGTTGCCATGGGTAGGATCTGTCAGCCGCGGGTCAGCGGAAATGTCGTGCGCGCCCGGCGTAATCCCACTATAATCTCCGCCGTTGTTGCTCCAGACATCATTATAATCCAGGATGGGCGAGCCAAAGTTGGATATGCCGCCGCCGAAAGGAGCGCTGTTATTTACAAGAATGTTACTGCGAATGATTGGGCTGCCGGAAGCGTTGGAGATGCCGCCGCCATGCGAGATGCTGCCTCCGCCATAGGAGCGAGCCGAGTTGGCGAAGAAAGTGTTGTTCTGGATCGTTGGACTGCCATCCTGGTTAAAGATGCCTCCGCCATAATAAGCCGCATTGCCAGAGAAGATATTGTTCTGGATGATTGGGCTGCTCTCCCGGTTGTAAATACCGCCGCCGAGCCCGCCGTCGCTAGTCCAGTTGCGGATAAAAGTGTTGTTTTGGATGGTTGCGCTGCCATCCCGATTGTAGATGCCGCCGCCAAATCCGCCCTCATCATAGACAGCCGAATTGCTGGTGAAGGTGTTGTTCTGGATGATTGGGCTGCCGCCCCAGTTGTAGATGCCGCCGCCCCAGCCAGCCGAGTTGCTGGTGAAGGTGTTGTTCTGGATGGTGGGGCTGCCAGAAGCACTGTAGATACCGCCGCCGCCATCATAGCGGTCAGCCAAATTGCTGGTAAAGATGTTGTTCTGAATAGTGGGACTGCCGGAAGCATTGTAGATGCCGCCGCCGTCGTCGTTAGCCGAGTTGCCGGTGAAGGTGTTGTTTTGGATGGTTGGACTGCCGGAACCGTTATAGACGCCGCCGCCGTCGCTCTGCGCCTTTCCTCCCGTGATGACAAACCCCTCGATCTGTGGGGCCACATTTCCATTCACCGAGATCACCCTTCCCAATCCCTGGGCGTCAAGAGTAGTGCTGTAGATCGCCGGCGACCATGCGCCAAAGTCGCGCCGCCAACCGCCTTGCAGTGTCAAGGTGTTGGTCAAATTCAGATCATGGGCGCGGCAGTAACCGCTGACTTTGACTACATCTGCACTTAGCGTGCTGGCGTCAATCGCCGCCTGGAGGTCGCCGCCCATAGGGACATTATTCAACTGCACCGCACACCATGTCAGCCGGGAGGTCGCCTGGCTTTGGGCCATGAAAGTTTTCCCATCGGCGCTGACCGAGGCCGCAACCTGGTTGACGATAGTTAGCGGCGCGGGGAGGGTAGCGGTTGTGAGCGCCGTTACGGTCAGGATGCGGCTCTCGCCGGCAGCCAGTGTCGCACTGCCCAGGCCGCAGGTCAACGCCCCACCCCAGGCGGAGCCATCGTGAGCGCAAGTTATCCCATCCGCCTGATAGCCAGTAAATGCCACCTGAATAGGCAGTGTGTCGGTCAGCAACACATTTGTCAGAGGGGCTGTGTGCAGGCTGAGTAACTTCACGGTGTAAGTAAGCGCCTCGCCTGGCAGTACTTCTTCCGGCGTCACCGTTTTGGCAACAGTGAATACGCGATATTCGTCCGCGCCAATGTCGGGAGCATTGCCCTGCGGGCGCGGGTCGCCCTCGAAATCGGCGGTGGGATAAGCCTGTGGATCGCCGGCGTCAATGCAAAGTGAATCAGACGAGAGATGAAAGTTGCCGTGGGCGGGATCGACCAGCCGCGGGTCGGCGGAAATGTCATGCGCGCCGGGAGAAATCCCGCCGTAATCCCCGCCGCTGTTGTTCCAGACGTCGTTATAGTCCAGAATGGGCGCGCCAGAGGTGAATATGCCGCCGCCAACGAAGGCGCTGTTATTGACGATAATGTTGCTGCGAATGATTGGGCTGGCGTAGTTGTAGATGCCGCCGCCGCTTCCAGAAGCCGAATTGCCGGCGAAGGTGTTGTTCTGGATGGTTGAGCCGCCATAATAATTGTAGAGTCCGCCGCCTTCGGAAGCTGAGTTGCCGGCGAAGATATTGTTCTGGATGGTTGGGCTGCCGTCCAGGTTGATGAGTCCGCCGCCACGGGAAGCTGAGTTGCCGGCGAGGACATTGTTCTGAATGGTTGGGCTGCCAACAAAGTTGGCGATTCCGCCGCCGTCAGAACCTGTGTTGGTGAGAATCTGGGTGGCGCTGATCAGCGGCGCAGCCGCTTGAATGACAATGCCCGTGTTTGCACTGTGCTGAACCGTCGAATGCAACACCTGCACCAGATCGCTGGCGATATAGACCATTCCACTGCCGCCGCCATATTCCAAAAGCGCATATTCCAGCACGCCGGAACTGCCTCCCAGGAATAACACACTGCCCCAACTGCCCGGAAGCGTCGCGGTCAACGGCTGGAAGGAAATCGGGGACAGTTCTGTCCCACGGGCTTGCAGCGTACCGGAAATGATCAGGTCAGCCGTCGCATCCTGGAACTGCACCTGCGCCCCGGCTTCGATGGTCAGCGTGACGCCAGCGGAAACGGCCACATCGCACGCAACCTGGTAAGGGCCGGCCGCCGCGCTCCACACCGTATCCGTCAAGATTTCCCCGCAGACAATCGTCGCCTCAGGCGCTCTGGTCTCTGTATAGGGCGGCAGGGATTCCAGGACAGGCGGCTGGCGGTCGAGTAAGGCCGCCTGATCGTGGGAAGAAGAGGGCAAAGGCATCTCTTGCAAGGGTAGGGAAGATTTCCCGCCTGGCAGCCGCGCCTGCGCGTTGGCTGCTTGCGACCCGTAGAAGAAATCACCCAGCAAGCTCAGGCTGGCCAGCAAAATGATCAATCCATAGAAAAACTTTTGTGTAGAGTGGAACATATAGCCCTCCTTAGATGGCGTGCAGTAATCTCAAAGATTAACCCGCTGACGCGGGTTAATCCTGGTCTTAATTTTATCCTAATCCAGCCATTGAGGCAAGAATATCAAACCTTGTACGCTGTAAAACATCAAAGTCGCGCAAGAGCGAAAAAGCAGTTCCTAAGGAACTAAGCTCCCCAGGCAAAAAGTTGACAAACGGACAAAATAAGCTATAATTTTCTTAGAATTATTCCTTTTCGGGACAAAAATTGTCCCATTCATGAATATTTCTAAGAGATTTGACATGCCCCGTTCCCTCTCTACACTGGAATCAAAACTAATCCTCCATCTTGAATGGGAGAAACAATCGGTAGTGACCATCGAAGAGGCGGCGCGCATTCTCAACTGTTCACCCGATTATGCGCGCAAGGTACTCCACCGCCTGGCGCGCGATCGTTGGCTGGCAATGATCGTCCCAGGCAAATATGAGTTGATCCCTGCTGAACGCGGCGAGTATGCTTTTACAGATACTAATCCCTTGTTTATTGGCAGTTATCTGGTATCCCCTTATTATTTCTCTTACGCGACCGCAGCATTCTATTACGGATTGACCACCCAAGCGCCTCTCTCAGTATACCTGGCGACCATGCAGGGCAAAACGCGCAAGCTGCAAATACGCGAGAAAATCTATCAAGTCGTTTTGGTTTCGTCCAGGCATTTCTTTGGTTTTGGAGACGCTAACGCTTATGGCGCGGTGGTGCAGATGGCAAATCTTGAAAAAACGATCTTGGATAGCCTGCATAGGCCAGAATATGTTGGCAATATCCCAGAGGTTGCAACAATGCTTTGGCGTGGCAAAGATCGTTTGAACTGGACACAAATGGCAATGGGAGCGCTGCGCTTTGGGTCGCAATCATTGCTCCAACGCCTGGGGTATTTAGCAGATCTGATGAAACTGCCTGGAACTGAAATATTGCATGATTTGCTTTTGCCGAAGATTGGGAAAAACACTTGTTATCTGGGACAACCTGCGCGCTGGCAAACAGGCGGTCAGCATAATTCAATCTGGAAAATAATGGATAACATTCCACGGCATGAACTCTTGGCAGATATTGAGGTAGTGTAATGATCGAAAAACGTCTGGTACAGTGGTATGCCGCAAATTCAGGGGTAGACCTGGACATTGCTGAGCGCGAAGTGGCGCTCACATACGTGCTGCGAGTTATGGCAGATCATGGCATTTTCAGGCACATGGCGTTCAAAGGTGGTACTGCTATTCGAAAGTTATACTTGGGAAATCAGGGGCGATTTAGTCTTGACCTGGATTTTACAGCAATTGGTGATGCTGATCCTGAGACCCTGGTTCTGGATATCGTTGGTTTGTTCCATGAGCAAACCCATTTCGGCTTGACTTTTTCAATTGCATCCAGGGTCTTTTCCAACGTTCCATTCAAGAGCTTAAGTTCAATCACCACGCGCTGCGCCTCCCTTTCGCTTCCCCGGGGACGCGGCCAAAGGACAAGCAGATCGGTGCGCAGTCGCCCCAGGCCATATTCGCGCTCGACGCGCCCGCCGCCGTTGACGATCCGCTGCAAGAATGCCTGCAAGAGCAACTGCGGGCCGGCCTCTTTGTAATCGAAACGCTCGACCCAATGCTCGGAATGCTCGCGAAAGAATTCCTGGAAGGCCGCAAGCAGCTTTGCCATGTCCAGTTTTCCGTCGGGGCGCAGATACCAGGCGCTGTTTAAGGCCATGCCGCTTTGCACGCCCCAGGTCAATTCCCGCGGGATGACTTCCTGGTAGATGGGATTGGCGATCTGCATCTCGCCAGACTGCGCCTGGCGCAGCAGTCCCAGGTCTACCAGGTACTGCACATCCAGCGGGTTGAAATCTTTCTCGTACATTTCGCCCAGCAAGATCGGCTCGATCACACGGCGCACGCGCGGTTCTTGCAGCTTGTCTGCCAACTGATCGAGATGCGTCTCGCGGCGTTGGATGAGACTCTCTTTGGCCTCTTGAAAACTGGCGGCGCTGATCGGGCGGCTGCGCTCACGCCCGGCCTTCATCTTGAAACAAGCTTCATAAGCCAGGGCGTTGACCAGCCAGGGTTGGCCGCGCGTCAGTTCCCAGGCCAGGGCCAGCGCCTCGGCGGTGAAAACCTGTCCACTGGCGGCGGTGTGCTGTTGGTACAGGCGGCTTACTTCCTCCTGATTGAAATCGCCCAGGCGCAGCGATTCGGCCTTGATGTTAAAGGCGCTGCCGCCGGTGATAATGGCTTTTTCGCGGTCGGAGTGAATGCGATAATCGCGCACATCGCGCACCCCGCACAAAATGACGCTTTGCGGGAACTGCGCCGGGCGATTGGTGTAGCCGGCGCGCAACTGGCGCAGCAGCGAGATCAGCGTGTCGCCAACCAGAGCGTCTACCTCGTCCAGCATCAAAACAACCGGATGGGGCGAACGTTTGCACCACAGGGTAAGAAATTCTTGCAGGACGGTCAGCGCCGGCCGGCTTGTGACCAGTTGGTGCGCCAACGGCTCTGCGGCCTCGTCATTCAAGCGGTCTCTGGCGGCCATGGCGATCGAGTAGACAATGGCCGGGATGCCGCGCTCGTAATCATCCCGCGCAACCTGGGCGCTCTCGATATTGGCGTACAGGGCCAGGCTGCGACCTTGTTCATTGAGATATTCCGCCAATGCCAGCAGGCAGGAGGTTTTGCCCGTCTGGCGCGGAGCGTGCAGAACGAAGTATTTCTGCTGTTCGATCAGCGCCAGGACATCGCCCAAATCAAAGCGTTCGAGCGGCGGCAGGCAGTAGTGCATGGCGCAGTTGACCGGGCCGGCAGTGTTGAAGAAGCGCGAAAAAGTGGACACGCCTGGATTATAACAGGGAAACTGGCTTCACAGCGGGTATCACCAACAGGCCAGGGATAGGGTAAAATGTCCCTCTATCATTTCTTGTCAATTTTTGGCGAAGGCGCTTAACCGTGAATACATCCCCCACCCAATTTGTCATTTCGATCATGTCGCGCGACCGGATCGGCATCATTGCGGATCTCTCCTCGGCTATCAGCCAGATGGAGGGAAATATTGCCGACAGCCGCCAGAGTGTCTTGTGCGGTTATTTCACCATGATCTTGCTGGCCGAGTTTCCACCTGGCGTGACGCGGCGCGACCTGGAACGCAAACTGGCCGAAATGGACGCTCACAGCGAGACCACCATCAACGCGGTGGTCGAACCAGCGGTCGAAGGCGCGCTGGTCTCGCACACGCGCATCCCCGATAACGCCTATGTCCTCACCGCAACCGGCGCAGATAAGGTCGGCCTCGTCTCCACGGTCGCCTCGTTTTGCGTCCGCCGCCGCCTGAACATTCTGGATATGTCCACGACCCTTTCGGAGGGCGTGTACGTGATGATCCTGATTGTTGAAGTGCAAAACGGCGGCTCAATCGAGGAAACACGCCTCGATCTGCGCCAGTTTGCGAAGGAAACCGGCTTGAATATCGCTTTGCAGCATTACGATATCTTTCGCGCCGTGAACGAGATTAATTTACCTGTCCGATGATGTTCTCCGACCCCAATCCTCCCCCGCGCCGATCTTGCGCCGGGGCGAGTTGGGCGGGGCATCCCCCAGAGGAAGAAGCCAATGATGCGCTCCGATGAAATTTTGAATACCGTTGAAATGATCCAGAAGGAAAACCTGGATGTGCGCGCCGTGACGATGGGCATCAGCCTGCTCGACTGCCGCAAGGAAGAGGTTGGCCGCACCTGCCAGGCCATCCAGGCCAAGATCCGCCGCTATGCGGCCAATCTGGTGCAGACATGCGAGGCGATCAGCGCTGAGTACGGCATCCCGGTGGTCAACAAGCGGATCGCCGTCACGCCGATCTCGCTGGTGGGCGATGGTTTCGATGTGGAAGGTTTTGTGGCTCTCGCCCGCGCCCTGGATGAGGTCGCCTGCGAGATCGGGGTGGATTTGCTGGGCGGCTTTTCGGCGGACGTTGCCAACGGCTTCACCGAGGGCGATCGCCAGTTGATCGCCTCCATCCCGCCGGCGCTCACTTGCACACAAAAAGTGTGCAGTTCGGTCAATGTCGGCTCCACCCGCTACGGGATTAATATGGATGCGATCGCCTTGCTGGGCCAGACGATCAAAGACCTGGCGCAAAGAAGCGCCGATCAGGGCGGTTTTGCCGCCGCCAAGTTCGTGGTCTTCACCAATCAGCCGGGGGATAACCCCTTTATGGCGGGGGCGATTCACGGCGTGGGACAGCAAGAGGCGGCGATCAATGTTGGCGTCAGCGGCCCAGGGGTGATCGCCCGCGCCTTGCAGCGCAAGATCGCCCATGCCGAGGCGACACCAGGGCTGCACGATCTGGCGGACGAGATCAAGCGCACCGCCTTTCGCGTCACGCGCACCGGCGAGCTGATCGGACGAAAAGTGGCGCAGGCATTGGGAGTGCCTTTTGGCGTGGTGGACCTTTCGTTAGCCCCTACCCCCAAGGTGGGCGACAGCGTGGGCGAGATCATGCAGATTTTGGGCGTGGA
>CAIQJJ010000470.1 GCA_903872065.1 uncultured Anaerolineales bacterium
AGGGAGGATGAATCGGTCGTGGGGGCGCAGGGGTGAATCTCCAATGCGCGGCTTTTCCCCGCTCCCCCTGCGCCCTGCCGCGGACGAATCGCCCATCCGCGTTCGCCATTCCACCGCGGCAGGGCGCAGGGTGCATTGGTAAAACACGCGCCTTGAGGATTCATCCCTGCGCCCCTACATTTTTTACATTCCCTACCCATGTTCGGATGTGGAATCGGTTTCGCGGCGCGGGTTGTTGTGCTAAAATTAACCCACAGGCCGCGCGGCCTGGCGTAACAAACCTTTTCACCCTCGGCTTACAGGGAGGAAACCTCATGCCCAACTCATCTGTATTTGAACTGCTCATCACCGGCGCGGACGAGGCGCGGCGCTACGTGGCATACGTCCCCGACGGGCGTGGCGGGCGCGCCGCCGAACAGACCTTCGAATGGCGCGTCGATTCGACTGCCCTGGCGCTCGAACTGGGGCAATTGGCGCGCAATGTGACCCAGGTCGCGCTGCCGGCCGACGATCTGCATGTGCGCTTCGGACAGCGCCTCTACCAGGCGGTCTTCAGCGGGGCGGTCGGCGAATTGTGGCGGCAGCGGCGGCAGGCGGCGCGGCGCACGCCTCTGCGCCTGGCGCTGCGCCTCGACCCCGCCAAGGCCGGCCCGCTGCGCAACCTGCCCTGGGAGTACCTGCACGATGGGGAGGGTTTCCTGGCGCTGGACTGGCGCACGCCGCTGACGCGCCTGGCGTGGGAGGTTGAGCTTGAGACGCTCGGCCCGCTGACTGAACCGCTGCGCCTGCTGGTGCTGATCGCCGCCCCGCACGGGCTGGCCGAGAACCAGGTCATCCACAGCGGGCGCGAGGAAGAGCTGATCTTGCAGGCCACCGCCCCCGCCCGCCGCGCCGGGCGCTTGCAGGTGGAGTTCAGCGCCGCCGGTTCGCTGGAGGCGCTGCGCACGGCGCTGCGGGAGTACGACCCGCACCTGCTGCACTTCGTGGGACACGGCGTGTTCGACCAGGAGCGGGACGCTGGCTATTTGCTGCTCGAGGACGCCCAGGGCGGCCAGCGCCAGGTGAAGAACGCCGAGTTCGCCGACCTGCTCGAACGCCAGGGACGTTCGCTGCGGCTGGTCTTCCTGGCCGCCTGCCAGAGCGCCGTCGCGCCGTCCACCGCCGGCTTTGCCGACCTGGGCTCGCGCCTGCTGCGCGGCGGCCTGCCGGCGGTGTTGGCGATGCAGTAATCGATTCTGAACCGTTCGGCGGCGGATTTTGCGGCGGTGTTCTACCGCGCCCTGGCGGACGGACAGCCGTTGGATGAGGCGCTGGGCGAGGCGCGGTCTGCGCTGCAGGCGAGCAGCCCCAACCAGGTGGATTTTGCCACGCCGGTGCTGTTCTTGAGCGACGCGGACTGCCTGAAAGTGGACGCCGAGGCGCTGAAGCGCGCCGCGCCGTCCACGCCGCGCGACTTGAGCGGCCTGACGCCGGCGCAGCACTTCGTGGGGCGGGCGGCGGAACTGCGCCTCTTGCAGACGCAGCTTGACCCGGATCGCGGGGCATGGCGGGCGGCGGTGGTCTACGGCCTGGGCGGGCTGGGCAAGACGGCGCTGGCGGCGCGCCTGGCGGAACGCATGGGGACGCGCCTGCAGGGGGCGGTGGCGCTGCGCCTGTCGCCGGCGTTCACCGCCCAGGCGGCGCTCGATCAGATCGGGGCGTTCCTGGCGGT
Organism: uncultured Anaerolineales bacterium; assembly: GCA_903872065.1. Lineage (GTDB taxonomy): Bacteria > Chloroflexota > Anaerolineae > Anaerolineales > UBA4823 > CAIQJJ01. The sequence continues at coordinate 1,712 of CAIQJJ010000470.1, forward strand.
CAACAACGCCATCTTGAACCTGCCGGCGATCGTCCAGTTCAACCATGCGAAGGCGGAAGCGTACCCGCTGGAGGCCAAGGCTGGCAAGCTGGCGGAGGTCTTGGCCTCGCTGCGCCTGCTGGTGATCTTCGACAACTGCGAGGACATCCTGCAGCCGGGGCAGGCGGTCTCGCGCGCCGCGGCGGGGGCGCTGACTGGCGGCCTGGCACAGGGGAATGGCGCAGTGGCAGTTGGCCAAGGCGGCACCTATATCGGCGGCGATATTGTCGGGCGAGATAAAACAGTAAGTGGCGGCGAACGCAAGATCAGCATCGGAGGAAGCGTCAGC
>CAIQJJ010000471.1 GCA_903872065.1 uncultured Anaerolineales bacterium
CGAAGTGCTGGAACTGCCGGTCTAAAGTTTGTCAAAAAAAGACAGGAGAGTTGAAAAACGCGTTTTTCAACTCTCCTGTCTTTTTTTGACAAACTTTAGACCGGCAGTTCCAGCACTTCGCCTGGCCTTAAATTCACAATCCTGGCGTCCAATCCCTGGGTGCTGCTGGTCAGGGAGTGAGGATCGAAATCAGCAAACGGGCCGGGCGATGTTCCAAATGTCCAATAATGATAGGGAACCAATACCTTTGCTCCGCAAGAAGCGGCCAGGCGGGCAGACCCGACCGGCCCCAGGTGCGAATCGACATCCGCCACGTCAAAGAGCAGCACATCCACTTCTTTAAAAGTAAGCAGTTCATCGATCAGGCGCGTATCGCCTGGGTGCCAGATGCTGCCATCCGGACAGCGCAGCAGGTAGCCGCAGCAATCACCGCGCTGCCAGGGGTTTTCTGCCTGCCAGTCGTGCAGCGCAGGTGTGATCGTAATTTCCAGCGCGCCCACCATCAGAGTGTCCCAATCATGGGCTGTCAGGATGCGATTCTCAGGGATACCCAATGAAAGCAACGCGCGGGCTACGGGGGGTGGAGCCAGGAAGCGGCAGTTCAAGCGCTCTGACAGGATGCGGGCGGTCAGGTGCCCGATATGGTCCTCGTCGCCGTGGGTGTAACACACCAGGTCGGCCCTTTTTACCTGTTCCGCTGTAACCGGCAGGGGAAGGTCTAATGGAAACCCGGCTTCACTGGTTACGCGCCCATCTCCCTCCACCATGCCCAGGAGTGGATCAACCAGCACTACCATGCCATGCGCGTTGACGATTAATCCTGCCATTCCCAACCAGGCCAAACGGGTGCTCGGGCCTTTCGTGAAGAAATCCGGCGTAATGGGGATACTCTCTGATAAGTGCATGAAGCTCCTGCTTTCAATCCTGCATTTTGAGAACAGCGACAACTATTCCAGGAAAAATACCTGCTCCAATTTCAGCATGCCTTCATCGGCATGCTTGCCGCCGATATTCTCAAAAAACGGGGCCATTTCATCCTGCCAGCGGGCGTTGACCTCTTCCTTTGACATACCGGCCTGGGCTGCTTCCATGCTTTCAGGCGTTTCAAAATAACCAAACAGCAAGCCATCGGGGGCCATGAACAACGAGTAATTGTGCCACCCGGTGCGCCGCAGCGCATCGAGCATCTCAGGCCAGACTTCGCGATGGCGAAGCTTATATTCTTCGATCCGATCTTGCTTGACTTTGAGCAAAAAACCACAGCGTTTCATTGTTTCTCTCCTTTGATTAGCAAACGCGAATGACTTCAATTCCCAGCAAATCCGCCAGGCGTTCGATCTTTTCAGCAATATGTCCTATGCCGATGGCGCAGTGGTGCGAGGGCCCCGCCTTGGCCCATTCGTTGACGAAGCGTTTGGCCCCTACCGGGAAACGATAGCGGCTGTTGGTATTGCCAATCATCAAGGTTGGCCCTGGCTCAGTCTGGCCTTCGGCCACCAGCAATTTAATGGCCCCGTTTTTCTCTTGCAAGACCGAAAGCAGGGTCACCGGACCATGTTTCACGCTCATCTGAATGGACAGGCCCTTGCCGGGTTTGCCATGATACACCATGAGCGGAACCAACTGCACTTTGCCTTCCGCAATTGCCGCGTGAGCCGGGCCATCGTGCCCCAACATCACGATATCATCCTCAAAATCCATCAGGTAAAACTCTGAGAAAGACCCACCGGCCCCA
>CAIQJJ010000472.1 GCA_903872065.1 uncultured Anaerolineales bacterium
CCGATCTCCCTTGTACCTTACCAATCTTGTCTGGTGTCTCCCCCTTCCCACTTCTGGAAGGGGGTCGGGGGGTTAGGTTTTGCCCCGCCCCGGCGTAAACGGGTACTGTAATGACGACTTTAGTCGTTCCGCGCGACGAAACGGCTAAAGCCGTCATTACAAAGGCGATTTCCCCGGCCACGGATCCGACAGGCAGTGTAGGGTGCAGGAAATTATAGGCAAAGTGAAGCCCAGATCGCCTGTTCCGCGTCCCTTCGCGATCCAAACGTTCCCTCACGGCCCATTCCTGCGTTCTTCGATGATCAGTTCCGAAAGCGGGCCGGCTTCTCCGACAATGCGCGCCAGTTCTTCTCGCTGCTTTTCCGATAAACGAGCTGTTCCTGAGCTTTTCTCCTGGCGCGGCAAGCCCAGTCCGGAACGAACAAAAGCCTGACGCACAGACAGCATCTCATCTGGGGTATCGAGTTGAACGATCTGAAGTGACACACGACTTTGCTCTGGCAAATCAAGCGGCGTCAACGGGTGCAAACTGCCGTTTTCGTAAACGGCAATTACCGCAACAGGCTTGTCAGGATCATCGGTCGTCGTCAAGTATGCAGATTGATTTTCTTGCACCAAAGGCTTGCGCGGCTGTGTTCTGCTGTGTATTGGCAAAACCCCTTCGCCGCGGAAACGCAGCAGAACCGCCGCCCTGGCCTTACGCAGCATCACCAGGTCTGCCGCTTGCTGCAGCGCCTCCAGGTGCGCGCCTTCGTCAGGCGTCAGTTTGCCAGCTTGCTTACGAGACAGCAAATCCTGCAAGGCGCGCTGCACATCGCCCGGCACTGTCTCCAGCAGCACCTTTTTGAGTTCAGCCGTACTCATTTGCTCCAGAGCATCCAGCGGCTGGCGAAGATCAGGCGGCAAATCCGCCAACGAAGGCAGCGCAGACTCTAACCCCTTCAAAATCACCTCATCCACCGGCTGATTGGCGGCTTGCGCCATTCGCCGCAGTGGACGATACAAAGAATCTGGAAGAGTAACCGTAATTGTTTGTGACATGCTTCACCTCAATCTTTCTTCTATTGTAACACCTTCAAAGGAGTCTTCTATGAATCATCGCTTTTTTCCAATCCGCATCTTCCTCCTCCTGGCTGCCCTGCTGCTCGGCCTGGGACTGAGCAGCGCCGCGCTGCTGGTCGGGCGCGGACAGGCAGCCTCGGCCAACCAGGCGGCGGAGCAGAGCGCCTCAGCAGCCCTCGCCCAGCCCGCCGCGCCTTACAGTGAAAGCGAGATCGTCGCCCACCTGGCGGCCGGCCGCCGCCTGCACGTCCTGGTCAACAGCCCGGATTGGCCAGGCGGGACTTTCGCCGCGCCGGACGGCGACTGGCAAGGCGGGGCGGGCGTGATCAACGGCGCTTACACCGCGACCAGGTCTTACGCCCTGCGCATCGCGCCGGTCTATGTCTTTCGCACCAGCGTGCAAAACGGGAATGGCGAAGACATCGCCTGGGGCAACGGCGACATCGAAGGCGTGCTGCAAGATGTCCTCCTGGATCAATTACACCATCAAGTCTTAAACGAAGCGCAGCTGGCCAATGGCCTGAGCGGGGCGCGCGGCGTCTTGATCCTGCCGCCGTTCACCCACGGTTACGAGACCCAGGTTGCGGCCGCGCTAGGCGAGGCCGGGCTGGCGGCGATCGGCGAGTTCGTCCACCAGGGCGGCACTGTCTACGCGCAAAGCAATGCCGCTTACCTGCTGGAGGCGGCCGGCGTCCTGCCGGTCGGCTCCCTGCCGCTGGTCAGGCTGGATACGCCCCTCTCCGCGCCGAACGACCTGGGGGAACTGGAGATCAACGCGCCGGACAACCTGTTGGCTTTCAACTGGAAAAGCACGCAGCTTTGGGTGCTGCAAGACCCGGCCATCACCCCTCCGGATGGCTATGAAGTCGTCGCGACTTACACCAACACCCTGGGCGGCCCGCAGCCGGCGATCTTGACCGGCGAGTATGGCCAGGGGCGGGTGGTGATGGTCGCCGGCCACCCCACCCTGAGCATGAGCCGTGAGCAACTGTCCATTTTCTTCAACAGCCTGCTCTGGGGCATGGCGGAACGCGCCGAACTGCACGGGCGCGCCATCCAAACCTACGATCCTCTGCCCGGCCTGACCGTCATCCCAGCCTACGAGGCGAACATCCCAATCAGCGTCACCCTGTGCGCCGACCACCTCTGGCAAGGGATTACCCTGACGCAGGTTACACTGGCCGAACGTGTGGCATACGGCTTCGATGTCGACGCGGCCAGTGTGCAGCCGCCGGCCAGCGCCATCAGCGTCACGGCAGCCAATGGCATCACTATGACCACTATCACCTGGGAACTGGGAGAACGGGCCGAGACACCGGCCTGTTTCAGTTATTTTGCCTACACGCAACAAGATGCGCTTGCCGCCGGGATGCGCACCTTCAGCCAGGGTGAATTGAATTTCACAGACGGCCGGCGCAATGTGGTTTCGCCGCACAAGGATTTCACCCTTTCGGCCAAGATGCCCGCCCGCCTGCTAGGTCAGCACGACAAAGAAGGCGATCGCTTCTATTTCATCCCTGAAGAAGGCGTCATCCTGGATGAATTCGTCTTCCTGGAAAACAAGGAAGACAGCCGCGGCTACAATTTGAAATTGGTGCGCTACATCCCATTGATTGTCCCCATCGTCGGCCTGGAGGATCAGCGCCGGCCGCTGGCTACCAACGCCGGCGAGACGGTCTGGATGCGCAACGAGTTCTTCTTGTTCGAGAACGGCGATTATCTGCTGCCCGAAGGCTTTAGCAGCCCCACCCAGACGCTGAACATCGAAAATTGGGACGGGCAGACGTTCGTCACGATGACCACGCCGGGCGGCTACCACATTGACCCGCCGCAGACGCGGGTGCAGGATGGCTTCTTCGTCGCCATTCCGCCCACCTATACCAATGCGATTACCGTCACCGCCGACCACCAACTGCTGCTGCCGGCGGCGCGGGTTGAATGGGATTTGGGCGATTTCCCCGGCTTCTGGTACGAAATGCCGGCGGTGCGCTTCGGCATCGCCTCGCGCGAGCTCTTCAGCCGCTCGGTGTCATTCACCGGCGATCCCCAGGTGGGGACAGTGGTGGTAGACGCCAAAGGCGGCTCGGTCTACACCGGCCTGGGCGCAGACCCGACCCTTGACCGCGATTTGCTGGTCAAGGTAGTGGTTGCGCCGCCGCAAGCGCCTGTGACAGGCAGCCTCACCTACCAGGACATCTGGTCACGCACCCATGAATTGGAACTGCGCGCCGGATTTTACGATGTTTTCAACTACGCCACTTGCGATTGCGATGGCGGGCTGCAAGAACGCCACCAACGGCTGAACGTGACCTTTGCCATCTGGGCTGACACGGACGCCGATGGCGTCGGCGATAAGCTGCTGACCGATTACGACCTGGAACGCGGCAACCTGCCCACGCGCGTCACCGGCGATTTGGACTTGCTGATCAAGACCCGCAACCTGGCTGAGTATGGCGTGGGCTATGATCAAAACCTGATCGAAGGGCGCATCTTCCGTGGGTTGGGATTTGTCATTGAGCCGCGCGGCGAGGATTGGTTCGCATCTTACGAATCGCCCTACAGCACGCTGGTCAGCGCAACTGTCGAGGGCGGCTACGAAGTGCTGACCTTCCGGCAGGACATCCCCGCCGGCCAGGTCAACACGATCCGCGTCCATGCCAGGGTAGATGCCACGGCGCGGCAGATCGAAGAGCTGCTCAAGCTGCACGATGGGGTCAGTTTCCTCTACCGGCAGGGCTTTGCCGGCGAGGCGCAGTTTGAAATCCATGATACGCATGTGCAAGGCGTGCTAGGAGTACGCAGCGATGCGGCGATTGACAGCCGGGTGCTGCCGGCCGCGCTAAGCACCTACAGCGACACCTTCTTCACCGATTACGAGATCAGCGATCCGTCTGACCCGCGCCTGGCGGCAAAAGAAGTCTACCTCGATAGTTGGGGCTTCGACGACGCCGCCGCGACCACCTACGTCGGCGGGCGGGAGGGGCGCGAACTGTTCTTCAGCCTGCTGCGCCTGGGCGACCGCACCTGGGTGCGGGTGGAACTGAATAACAACACTGGCGAGGAGTGGAGCTCAGTGCAGGTTGGTTTGCAGCCGCCGGCTGGCATCACTGTCACACAGCTTTTCACCCAGAGCGTCCCGCCGCCGATGTGGCCCGACCTGCCCTTCTTAAACCTGGAAACAATCCCCGACGCGGCTTACGGCATTTACTACTTTGAGTTACAAACCGACGCCGCAGCCGCCGCGCTGCTCAATCAAGTCGTGGAAATCCCCGTGACCATCCAGGCCGCTGGCGCGCCGGCCGGGTTTGCCGCGCCGCCAGCGCGGATCGCCGTGCGCTCTGCCGCCGGCGCGCCGCCCTACTACGCCTCAGGCATCTCCAGCAACCTGGCAATCAGCGAAGCGCTGCACACGGCTGTCACTCCCCTGGCATTGCGCATAATGGATCGCCAGCAATTCAACTCCCTGAGCCAATTGGTAGCGCAAGATCAAAGCAGCACCCCCAATACCCACCTGGCCGCCGATTACTTCTTCAACCTGACCTCCACCCTGCCGTTCACTTTTACCGGCGGCTTCCTCAACTACACCCTGGCTGACCAGATCATCCCCTGGGATATCGCCGGCGGGGGCAGCCCGCTCTATGCCGTTTCGCTAAACGCCTTCACCGGCACGCGCGCCACGCGCTACCAGGTGAACAACGGCGCAGAGCTGTTTTCGCTAGACAGCTTCGGCATGTCCTGGAATGCGCACGCCGCGCCCGATTTCATCGAGGCGCGCGGAGCGAGCTTACAAGGCGTCTACGTCATCGAAGGCATCACCCGCACCCTGACCAACGAGCCGGTAGATGTGCTGTACGCCTACGAAACCAACCGCGTGAGTATTCGATTTGACATTACCAACGCTGGCACGGATGTCGCCGCCAACACCGTGCTGACCATTTCACTGGCCGCAGACCTCAACCCGGTTGAATACCCGGCCAGCATCACCGCGGCGGATGGACAGCTTCTATGGACGGTTGGCAGCCTGGCCCCTGGCGGCAGGAAACAAGCCATCGTCACGTTCGAAGTGTTTGTCAACCCTGCGAACGCGGCGCCGGCCAGGCGAAGCGTCATCTGGGGCTACCTGCCGGCGTTGATCCGTTCGGATGCCGGCTTTGTCAATATTTTCTCCGGCCAAAGCATCCAGGCGCAGATCAGCGATCGTTTAGCGCTTCCCTACGGAAGCAGCGGCCCTCTGTTCTACCGCGGTTTTCTGCCATTGGTCGCCAATAACTACATCGGCAATATCTTCCCCTTCCAGGTTGGCGAGGCAATTCCACTGCGCGTGCCAAGTGAGACCGGCGAGGTGTTCTATCAGAAGACCTTTGCGGTTTCATCCAGTCTGCCCGAAGGCGGTCACTTCTACCTCTCGTCACAGCCTGACGCTATCGAACCTGTACTGATAGATGACGCCATCGCAATTGTGATGGATGGAAGCGACCTGTTCACCTACAACTTTTCCGCCGCCAGCGGCCACCCAGCGGTTGTCGTCGAAATCCCACGCACAGTAATGGAAACAGCCGCCAGCCAGACCGTGACCATCGAATACCGCGATCTCTACGGAGTTCTGGTGCAGGCCAGCCAGATCTGGTTAATCTGGATGCCATAACCAAAAGCTGGACATTCGGCAAGGTGAAAACCTGACCAATGACAGCTATCCAATAAAAAAGTTCTGGTGTAAAGTTGGCTTATCTGGTCAACTTTCACCAGAACTTTTATCGTTTAAAGATACAATAAGAGGCATGAAGATAAGAATATGAAATCACAAAAACGACCACTCACTCGAAGCGGTTTTCTGAAATTAAGCGCCGCCGCGGCGGTCAGCGCGGGGCTGTGGGGCTGTTCATCACGTACCGCGCAGCCGGCAGCCGGGCCAGATCAAGCCGCCAATGAGATACAACAAGATGACCGCGCGCCGGCGCAAGCCGCCAACGAGACAACAAAAGATGACCGCGCCGCAGCGCAAACCGCCAATCAGGCGACCCAATCTCCAGCCGGAGCGACGCACGTCGCAACTGAACCGACCACCGAGCAGGCTTACCTGGCAGCAGCGCATGGCGAAGATGTAGAAGCGGTTGTCAAAGCAGCCCTGGCCGCTCTGGGAGGCATTGAACGCTTCGTCAAACAGGGCCATGATGTCATCATCAAACCCAATATTTGTGTGGACTATCATACCCCAGAATATGCGGCGACCACCAACCCGACCGTCGTCGCCTGCCTGACCACACTCTGCCTGGGGGCCGGCGCGAAGCGGGTGCGGGTAATGGATATGCCTTTTGGCGGCGCGCCGGACTCGGCCTACGCAATCAGTGGGATCGAGGAGGCGGTCAAGGCGGCCGGCGGCGAGATGGAAATCATGAGTCCGGTCAAGTTTTCCAAGTTCGACATTCCTGAAGGAAAGAGCATCAAAAACTGGGAAATCTACCGCGCCATTTTAGAGGCTGATGTGTTGATTGATGTTCCGATCGCCAAGCACCATTCCTTGGCGCGCCTCACGCTTGGGGCCAAGAATCTGCTCGGTACCGTGAAATCTCCCAATCAGATTCATCAAAACCTGGGACAGCGGATTGCCGACCTGGTCAGTGTGATCCGCCCAACTCTGACAGTCATTGATGCGGTGCGCGTGTTAATGGCTCATGGCCCAACCGGTGGAAGCCTGGATGATGTAAAGCAACTGAATACTGTGATCGCCAGCCACGATATTGTCGCCGCGGATGCTTACGGAGCGACGCTTTTCGGCTTAAAAGGCGCGGATATTGCTTACATTAAGAAATCGGCTGAGATGGGCCTGGGAACGCTTGACCTGACATCGCTCAAAGTGGAAGAAATCAATGTTTAAGGGATTTTTGAGGCTGCCCGGCCAGAAAAACTCGCCAAGAGGCAGCCTGGGAATGTGGGCCGCCTGGCGGCGTGTGCGCCAAATTGTTCAAATCGCGTTTTTCGCGTTGTTTGTGGCGCTGCTGTTTGCCGGTTTGCAGCGCCAGGGCAGCGGCGAGAATGGCCTGGATTGGGTAACAGGCTTTTTCTTTCGCATTAACCCTCTCTCGGCGTTGGCTGCCATGCTGGCCGGGCGAGAATGGCTGGGCAGCCTGGGTTGGGCGCTGGCGACCATCAGCCTGACCATTCTCCTGGGGCGGGTCTGGTGCGGCTGGACCTGCCCTTTGGGATCGCTGCTGGAATGGGTTCATTTTCGCCGGGCGCGCAGCAATGCCCGCAGCATTCCAGCCTCCCTGCGAAGCGTCAAATATTTCTTGCTGGCAGTCATCCTGATCGCCGCCCTGTTTGGCAATCTGAGTCTGCTGATCCTGGAACCGCTGGCGCTGCTGACGCGCGCCATGACCACCGTGGTCATCCCAGGGTTCAATGTCGCCATCAACGGCAGCGAAGCGACGCTCTACAACCTGAGCTTTTTACGCCCGGCGGTGGACTGGCTTGAAAGCGCGCTGCGTGGGCCAGTGCTGCCGGTAAAACAGCCGGCTTTTAACGCTCCGGGGTGGGTCGCGCTGCTCTTTGTTGGGGTAATTGCTCTCAACTGGCTGGCCGATCGTTTTTGGTGCCGCTATCTTTGCCCATTGGGGGCGCTGTTGGGCTGGCTCTCAAAGATTTCCATCTTCCGCCCGGGGATAGGCGAGGCCTGCACCGGCTGCACCCGCTGCGCAATCGCCTGCAAGCCGGGGGCAATCCGCGTCAAATCCGCCAGCGAGGCGGCGCGCAGCGCCGCCGATATTCACATCATGGCGTCGGAGTGCACAGTCTGCCTGGACTGCCTGAATAGCTGCGCCAAAGACGGCATGGGAATCAAACCCGTCACCCAACCCGAAAAATCGCATGAATTTGACCTCTCACGGCGGCAGTTTTTGCAAGCCGCGGCGGTTGGAACGGCGGGGGTGCTGCTGGCGCGCAGCGATTTGCGCTCGCGCGCAAAAAACTCCGCGTTGATCCGGCCGCCTGGCGTCCTGGACGAAAACGAATTCCTGGCAAAGTGTCTGCGCTGCAGCGAGTGCATGAAGGTCTGTCCAACCACCGCCTTACAACCCGCCCTGGGAGAAGCCGGATTGGAGGGCTTATGGACCCCCATCCTGATGGCGCGGGTGGGCTATTGCGATTACGGTTGCAACGCCTGCGGACAGGTATGCCCATCTGGGGCGATTGCTGCGCTGCCTTTGGAGGAAAAACGACAGGCGGTGATCGGCAAAGCCAGCGTCAACCGCAACCGCTGCCTGCCGTGGGCTTCTGGCATCCCCTGCATCGTTTGCGAAGAAATGTGTCCCACGCCGCAAAAAGCCATCCGCCTGGAAACGATAACGGCAGTAAATGAAGCGGGAGAGATGGTAGAATTACAGCAGCCTTATGTCCTGCGCGATCTGTGCATTGGCTGTGGGATTTGTGAAAACCACTGCCCTTTAGAAGGAGAGGCTGCAATTCGAGTGTATGCTGGCGGATGAGAGAAACGCTGTAGGATCAAGGTTGAGCAATGGCAACGAACGCTTATAACATTTTAATCGTAGAGGATGAAGGGGTTACCGCGCGACACATTCAAACCAGCTTAAAAAGCATGGGGTATAACGTGGCAGGGGCAGCTTCGAATGGCGAAGAGGCCATTGCGCGGGTGATTGAGACTCGCCCGGATCTGATTTTGATGGATATTGAACTTTCAGGCAATATGGATGGAATCGAGACCAGCGAACATATCCGGCTGCAATGCGACGCGCCGATCATTTACCTGACCGCGCATTCAAACGCCATCCAGTTTCAGCGCGCCCAGGCGACAGAACCTTCTGGGTTCATCGTCAAGCCTTTTGAAGACGGCGAACTACGCGCCAATATCGAGATGGCGATGCACCATTATGAATTGAAACAGGCGCTCCAGGTCAGTGAAACGCGCTACCGTTTATTAATTGAAAACATCACCGATGCTGTATTCCTGGCCGATCTCAAATTACGCCCCCTTTACATTAATTCCGCCGTGACGCGCCTGTTCGGATATAAACTGGAAGAAATGCAGTATATCCGCTGGGATGTAATATTAGCGCCAGAAGCGGTACCAAAGGTGGAACAACTTCTTACAAAAGTCATGGCATTGGCTCGCACGGCCAAATCCGAGGAAGATACCGCGGCCGAAACCATGCTGGAGGCGCGCCGCAAAGATGGAGGCAAATGTTGGATCGAAATTAAAATCAAGCTGCTGCGCGATGCGTTGGCGCGACCCTTTGCGCTTTTGGGCATTATTCGCGATGTCACTGAACAAATGCACCGGCGAGCCCTGGAGACTGAGTATAAACAGCAGCGTGAGCAGCTCTTGGGCGCGCTGCAAAATGTCTTGTCGCGCACCCCACTTGGCTGTGTGCATTACGACCGAGAATTTCGCGTCATTTCATGGGATGCAACTGCCGAGAAAATTTTCGGCTTTCGCGCCGCAGATGTGCTTGGCAGCCTACCCTCCGAAAGCTATTTACCCGCCAAAGCCGGGCCCTTGATCGAAGAACTCCGCCGCCGGATGACAACGGAGGCCGGCGCCATCCAGACGGTCTGCGAAAGCATCACCAGGGATGGGCGTATGATCCTCTGCGAATGGTTTCTGACCCCTTTAAAAGACGAGCAAGGTGATTTTAGTGGCTTTTTGGGTATGGTTCGGATGATATAATAGCCCCTCGTGACTGGCTTGTCGTTTCGCTTAATGACTTATAATATCGGCGGCGGGCGCAGAGACTTCGGATCGCAACTGGATAAGGTTAGCGAACTTGTGCGCCAATTGCAGCCCGGTGTTCTCGCCTTGCAAGAGGCTACTGCCTGGTTGGACGCCGATGGGCAGTGGCATTCCAGCGCGGAAATGGTTGCCGAGGCGGCCGGAGGCGGATACCAGGTCTTTTTTGGGCCAACCGTCTCGCTGCGCCAGCACTTTCACAGCAGTAAAGTTAATTTTGTACAAGCGGTGCAAAATGATTGGTTGGATTGGCAGTTTGGCAATGCTATTCTGTCGCGACCTGGTTTTGCACGGTTAAGCAATGCCAGTCAGACCGGACAGCCACACAATCTGCCAATTTTCCGTCCGGTGCAATATTTGGGAAATCGGGACACGGACCCCCGCCATGTGATCCTGACGCGCCTTTCTGCCGGGCCGTTTCACCCTATTGCGGCGGCAACCCATTTCAGCACCCTGATGGGTGAACGCGGCAACAGGCATGTCCCCGCTAAAATTGAGGAGGCGCAAACAATGCGGCGCAAACAGGCAGAGGCGGTGCTGCTGCTGTTGGAAACTTTCATGCAGCGCGAGGAACTGATTTTCCTGTTTGGCGACCTGAACGCAGCCGCCAATGAGCCGGCGCTTCAAACATTACAAAACGCCGGGTTTGTACGCTTGATGCCGGAGAACGATATTTCTACCCATGTGCGCATGAAATGGCCCGTGGATCATTTACTGGTCTCACCAGCATGGCGGCTGATCTCCCAACTCACTTGGGTGGTAGATACCCCACTGGCTCGCCAGGCATCCGATCATTTGCCCGTGGTAGCAGACATTCAGATCAAGTAAGTAATGGTTGAAATTAGGTCTTTTTAGAGAGCTTTTTTATGGCTGAAGTGAAATATTTTGGAACGGACGGGATTCGCGGCCAGGTAGGAACACACCCTCTGACGCCAGAGTTTGTGTTAAAACTGGGGATCGCTGCCGGAAGTGTACTGGGTAAACAAGGCAGCAAAGCAATTGTGATTGGTCGCGATACGCGTGGCTCTGGGCCCATGCTGCAAAGCGCCCTGACCGCCGGCTTGCTGGCAAGTGGAATGACTGTCATTGACGCCGGGGTCATTACTACCCCAGGCGTTGCCAGCCTGATCCGCAGGGTAGGGGCAGCGGCCGGGGTAGTGCTTTCCGCATCGCATAATCCGGTGCATGAAAATGGGATCAAATTTTTCGGTGAAAGCGGGTTTAAGCTGGCTGAGGCGACAGAATCCGCCATCGAGGCGCAGTTAAGCACAACGGAAACGCCGCCTGCACCCGAACAATATGGACGCATGATGGATGGCCGCCAAATGCAAGAATTTTACATCGAGAGTCTAACGGAAGAACATCCCTCTCTAAGGCTCAACGGCGTCTCCATTGTATTGGATTGCTCGAATGGGGCGGCTTTCTGGATCGGCCCCGAGACGCTCAGCCGCCTGGGGGCGCGCCTGGTGACCATCCATGCCTCTCCAACCGGGATGAATATTAATGACGGCTGCGGTTCGGAATTTGCCCGCAAGCACCCGCAAGAAATTGGACGCCTGGTGCAAGAATATCATGCCGATTGCGCGATTGCCTTCGATGGCGACGCTGATCGCGTCGTCTTTGTAGACGAGTTGGGCAACCTGGTAGATGGCGATCACATTGTGGCCTTGCTGGCCCGCGATTTCGATAGACAAGGCAAACTGGCGGCGCGTTCCCTGGTGACAACGCCAATGCGCAATCAGGGCATGGTAGACTTTGCCCATCAAAACGGGTTGGCTGTCCATGAAGTCCCGGTCGGAGACCGAAATGTGGTCGAGAAACTGTTGGAACTGCGAGCGGCGCAGCCAAACAAATATGCACTTGGCGCTGAACAAGCCGGCCACGTAGCGATCGTGGACGAGAACCATACCACAGGCGATGGCATTCGCACGGCGCTGTTTCTGCTGGAAATGTTTACCCAATCGAAAGCAAAGACCTTTTCTGAATTCACATCAATCCTGCGCAAGACGCCGCAAGTAATCGCCTCAGCTTATGTGGGCAAAGGGCCGCGCTTGAATAAAGAGGAACTGAAGGTGATACAGAATGAATACAGCGCCCGGTTTCCACGCCTGGCGCGGGTCAACCTGCGTTACTCAGGCACCGAGCCGCTGTTCCGCGCCATGCTGGAAGGGGATTTAAGCATGAATGAACAAGACTTGGCCAACGTCGCCAATGAAATTTGCCGCAAGATCCAACTTGCTGCCGGTGTAGGCGAAAATGCCAAACTGGAAATTCTCAATACCACGCGCGGCGGGATATTGCAGGCCGGATAGTCAAAAGACAGGTCTAGCGCTGCCAGAGCAAGACATTATCAAGGAGTACACTGCATGATCAATTTCACCCCTTCTCAATTCGCGAGTGATTTCGTCGCCGCGAACCGCGCCCTGGGCATCGCCAACACACTCGCCGAGTTTCAGTCCGCCATCCCGGCGATTGACCGGCTGCTTGCCTGGCTTGAATCCGCTCTCCCCAATGAAGAGATCAGCGCCTGGCAGCCCGCCGACTCAGCCCGCATTTTTAGCGGCCTGTTAACCTTGATGGCCGAATACCCTCAATATCGTCATGAAACCGTCACCCCGCAGCATGAATTAATCGCGCCAATGAGCCAGTTGCGGGCGCGGGTCATTGCTCTGGCTAAAGCTTATCTCTCACAGGCTGTGTTTGCGCCGCTGGCGGAAGATTTGAAGAATGAAATCTTTCCCATTTTGGAGCAGATGCTGGCCGAAACCGCGCCGAATCGTTATATGCCATTCCGCGTGATTCATGTGGGCAACGTCACCGAGCGGATGATCGGCTTTAAGGCGCGTACCAGCGACTCAACCTTGAAAAACCTGCTGCAAGCCATCTATGATCGCAAATACTTGCGCTTTGGCACCTCCGGGGTGCGCGGGCGTTGGGGGCGCGATTTCACCGAGCGGCGCGCCAGGCAGGTGGTGCAAGCCGTTTGCGAATACTTGAAAGACCAGGACACCCCGCCGCATGCCAGGGGTGAGAACCTGGCTGGCAGGCGGATTGTGGTCGGTTATGACAGCCGGCGCAATGCACAAAAAGTGGCCGGCTGGGTGGTAGAAGTCTGCCTGGCAAATGGCTTTAAGGTTGACCTGACCTATCGCGACACCCCAACCCCGGCGTCGGTGTTTTATGAAACCGATTCCCTCAACCCTGACGAAGTAGCCGGCTTGATCAACTGCACTGCCAGCCATAACCCTCCCGAATGGCAAGGACTTAAGTTTAACCCGCGCCTGGGTTATCCCGCGCCGACCAATGTAACGGATTTCATCGCCGCGCGCATCAACGAGATTCAACTATTGGAAAAGACAACCGCCGGGGCAAACCTGGAAGAGGCGGAAGCGCAAGGCCGGCTGCGCGGGTTTGATCCGATTGCTGACTATACGAAGTGGATTCAAGCCTCTGGGGAGGGCAATGCCCGCTTGAAGTTGAATTTTGAGCGCATGCGCCAGTTTTTTGCCGATAAGTTTGTAATCGTGGACGAAATGCACGGCGCAAGCCGCGGTTACCTGTCGCGGCTGTTAGGAGAGATCGGCGTTCGCCACATTGTGCTGCATCCTGAGACCAACCCTACCCTACCCGGCCTCGATTACGCCAATCCAGAAGAACCCTATATCAATGCGCTAAAAGAAAAAGTGAAACAAAGCGGCGCAGCGCTAGGCGTAGGCATGGACACCGATTCCGACCGTTTCGGCGTGGTAGATGTGGGCGGCGAATATTTTCGTCCGAACCAAATCCTCCCCATGCTGGTGCGCTACCTGGGCATTGATTTGGGTCTGAAAGGCAGGATCGTTGCCACCCAAACCGGATCGCCGCTCATTGAGGTGCTGGCTGGCAAGATGGTTGGCAACGAGGAAAATAAGCCGGAAGCCAACATAATCCCGGCATATATTGATCATCCTTTCTATCACCGCAAAGTAGGCCAGCGCGAAGACCGCGTCTTCCGCCACACCTTTATGGCGCCAGTGGGCATCAAGTATATTGAAGAACAACGCCGCACCGATCGCAAATACAAAGGCATCAAGGATAAGGATTTACCGGCCAACTGGCGTGACACGCTCTTGATCGGCGGCGAGGAATCGTCTGGACTGACCACACGCGGCCATGTCACTGATAAAGATGGCATTTGGGCCAATCTGCTGATTATGGATATGCTGGCGTATTATGGCATGCGCGCCGAAAAGCCGCTGCCTTCGATACGCGCCATCTGGGAAGAGACTTGCGCCCAGGAGGGATGCTGGTTAAGCTACGGTGGACGGGAGCATTTGGGGTCGAACACTGGCCGCACGGATGTGGATGCTGTGCTGGAGGCCAAAGAGGCGCTGATCACCGATTATCTGGAGCGCTTTGGCGCCGGCAAGGATAACCATCTGGAAGGACTGGAAGTGGTCTATGCAGGTGGTGTGCGCTACGACATTGCCGAACTCCAACTCAAAGACAGCCGCGGAGACGCGCGGCACTACCTGCGAGTGCGTTCTTCAGGCACAGAACCCATCAACCGCATCTATGTTGAAAGTTCAAGCTCTGAAATCGCCCACCGGCTGATGCAAAACGTCCTGGACAGGCTGGAAACTTTGATTGCCCAACAACTGGCTGAGGCGCAGACCGAATGGCGCTTTGTAGACATTTTGA
Organism: uncultured Anaerolineales bacterium; assembly: GCA_903872065.1. Classification (GTDB taxonomy): domain Bacteria; phylum Chloroflexota; class Anaerolineae; order Anaerolineales; family UBA4823; genus CAIQJJ01. The sequence continues at coordinate 14,483 of CAIQJJ010000472.1, forward strand.
CTGTGACGAAGTTCACCGATGCAATGCTGGCTAAGGCCAAAGAATCGATCCAGCATCATGGCTGGTCGCGCGCCAGTGTGGCGGCCAAATTGGAAATAGTAGTCAACGATCCAGAGTATCTGGAAGGCCGCAACCGCCGCATGACGGCCAAGTGGCTGGAAGCGCTCAAGTAGTGAGTGATTTAAACGTTTTAGCTGCCCAGAGCAGGCCGCCCAGGCTCGCCCCGAGCGTTAGCAATCTCATTGATACGCACTGCCACCTGGATTTTCACGTTTTCGATGAAGAGCGTGCCGCAGTGGTAGACCGAGCGCGGCAGGTTGGCGTCAGCCGGATCCTTGTTCCAGCCATTGACCTGGAGACCGCTCACACAGCCATTCGCTTAAGCGAAACTTACGGCGAGGTGTACGCGGCGGTCGGGTTTCATCCCAACGACTTAAGCCGCTGGAACGAGGACAGCCTGGCGGCGCTGGAAAAGCTGGCGCAGCACCCCAAAGTGGTTGCCATCGGTGAGATCGGGTTGGATTACTACCGCCAGCGAACTGCAAAAGAGACCCAGCAGCGTGTGTTTCAAGAGCATTTGGCGCTGGCGGCGCGCCTGGGCAAACCAGTCATTATCCACACGCGTGAATCCGCGGAGGATGCGCTGGAAATGCTGAAAGCGTGGCGCGCCAGCCTGCCGGCAAATTGGCGCGGGCAGCATCCTCGCGCCTCAAGCGGAGCCGCGCAGGAGAATGCAGCAGGATTTGGAGTGCTGCATTCCTTTTCTGGCTCTGCCGAGATAGCGCGGCAAGCGCTGGCGTTGGGGTTCTTTTTAGGAATCACCGGGCCAGTCACTTTTTCTAATGCGCGCCAACAGCAAGAGTTGGTAAAATCGCTCCCGCTAGAGAGGCTGTTGATTGAGACGGATGCACCGTTTTTGACTCCTCATCCATGGCGCGGCCAGCGCAACGAACCTGCCTATGTGCGTCTGGTGGCAGAAAAAATCGCCGAATTACACAATGTGTCTGTTCAAAAAGTGGCCGAACAGACATCGAACAACGCACGGGCATTGTTTGGTCTGAGTTAATATTCGGCTTCATCTGGAGATTTGCGTGGAATCCTTTTTTGAACCTGTTGCAGAATCTTTAAAATTGGTAGAAGACCGTATGCGCGCCCAAACCGAGGGCTATCACCCTGAACTGGGAGCGGCGCTAAATCATCTCTTATCCTCAGGGGGCAAGCGCATCCGCCCGGCAGTGACACTGCTGGCGGGTGGAGTGATTGGGGGCGAGTTAGAGAAGTCCATCATCATGGGAGCAGCGGTTGAACTGCTGCACACGGCGACGTTGGTGCATGATGACTTGATTGACGAATCCCTGATGCGGCGCGGCAATCCGACCTTGAATGCCCGCTGGAGCGCGGCTGCAACGGTATTAACCGGCGACTTTTTGTTCGCCCGCGCCGCCAAGCTGGCCTCTGAGCTCGATTCCCCCCCCGCGCTGCGCCTGTTTGCCGAAACGCTGGCGATCATCGTCAATGGCGAACTGACGCAAATGTTTACCAGCCGCGGCAAGGTCAGCCGTGAAGACTATTATCGCCGCATCTATGCCAAAACCGCATCTCTTTTTGAAACTGCAACCACCAGCGTGGCGATGCTGTGCAGTGCGGACGACGAACTGCTGAACAAGATGCGCCAATACGGCTATGAGATTGGGATGGCGTTTCAGATGGTAGATGATATTTTAGATTTCAACGGCGAACAAGCCCGAGTGGGAAAACCGGTCGCGAACGATCTACGCCAGGGCCTGGTCACTTTACCGGCGCTCTATTACCTGGAGGCTTACCCCGACGACGCCAATATGCAAACCGTCCTGCACGCGCCGCGCTGCGATGAGGATTGTTACGCCCATTTGCTCTACTCAATTCGCAAAAGCGGCGCCATCCAACAGGCGGCCGATGAAGCGCGGCAGTATGTTCGACGCGGGATTGCGGCGATTACCGATTTTCCACCTTCAGAGTATCGCCAGGGGCTGATGGAACTGGCCGAATACATTGTCGATCGCAAGTTTTAAGGCAGGTTGCTATGAAAATGTCTCAATTGTTCTCTCAAACCTTGCGTGATACGCCGGCTGAGGCAGATGCGGTCAGTCACCAACTGCTGCTGCGGGCTGGATTCATTGCTCCACTGGCGGCGGGAATTTTCAGCTACCTGCCGCTGGCGCGCCGCGCCCTGAACAAAATTGAGGCGATCATCCGCCAGGAAATGGACGCCATCGGTGGGCAAGAGATGACCATGCCGGTGGTTCATCCAGCAGAACTCTGGCAGCAAACCGGACGCTGGTACAGCATTGACGCGGAGATGGGGCGTTTTCAAGATCGCAATGGGCGCGACATGTGCCTGGCAATGACTCACGAAGAGGTGGTCGCCGATTTGACGCGCCGCCTGGTGCGCTCATATCGCCACCTGCCGCGCCTGGTCTATCACTTGCAAACCAAGTTTCGCGACGACCCCCGCCCACGAGCCGGCCTGATCCGGGTGCGCGAATTTACAATGAAGGACAGCTATTCGCTGGATGCCGATTGGGAAGGGTTGGATCGGCAGTACCAGGCGCATTACCAGGCTTATTTCAATATCTTCAACCGCTGCGGCCTATCGGTGATCGCAGTCAAGTCGGATACTGGCATGATGGGTGGGCAGATGGCGCACGAGTATATGTATTTGACCCCCATCGGCGAGGATACGCTGTTGATCTGCAAGGGCGAGGCAGAACGTCCGGCTTGCGGCTACGCCGCCAACCGCCAAATTGCGCGCTTTCGCAAAGAAGCCGCCGCGCTTGAAGTCGCATTGCCAATCGAAAAGGTGGCGACCCCTGAGACCAAGACGATTGAGAGCCTGGCCAGGCTGCTCGGCGTTTCAAAAGCGCGCACAGCCAAAGCAGTTTTCATGGTTGGCGCAATCCCCGCCGGCGAGGCAGTGGTTGACCGCCTGATCTTTGCGGTCATTCGCGGGGATATGGAAGTCAACGAGACCAAACTGGCTAACGCGGTCAAGGCCAGAGCGCTGCGCCCGGCCACCGAGGCCGAAATCCGCGCCGTGGGAGCCGCGCCGGGCTACGCCTCGCCAGTGGGATTGAAAATCGAGAACGGGGCGGCTGCAATGATCGTGGTAGACGACACAATCCCCGCCTCGCCCAACCTGGTCGCGGGGGCCAATGAGGATGGCTATCACTTGCTGAATGTCAATTACGGGCGCGACTACCAGGCAGCCATTGTGGCGGACATCGCCGCAGCGCGGGAGGGAGATGCCTGCGTGGAATGCGGCGGGCGGCTGCAAGAAGTACGCGGGGTAGAAGTGGGGAATATCTTCAAGCTGGGCGTCAAGTACAGCCAATCCATGGGCGCAACCTTCCTGGATAAAGATGGCGTTGAAAAACCGGTGATCATGGGCTCTTATGGCATTGGGGTAGGGCGGCTGCTGGCTTGCGTGGCTGAAGAGCATCACGATGAATATGGCCTCAATTGGCCGGCGAGCGTCGCGCCTTACACCGTGCATCTGGTGGAACTGGCGGGGAAAAAAGGCTCCGCAGCGACACACCAGGCCGCCGCGAGTCTCTATGCCGCATTGTGGGCGGCTGGAATTGAGACGCTCTGGGACGACCGTGAAGAAAGCCCCGGAGTGAAATTCAACGATGCAGATTTAATCGGCCTGCCTTTGCGCCTGACGGTCAGCGAACGCGCCCTACAGCAAGGAGGGGTGGAAGTCAAAGAGCGCCGGCAGGCCGAGAAACAAGTGGTCGCGTTGGATCAAATCGTGACCTGGGTTAATGATTATCTTTCAAAAACTTGAGTGGATCCACGTAGTGGGTCACAACTTCTTTCAAAATAACCGCGCACACGTTGCGGTATTCTTTGGTATCGGTTTTCTTTTCGGCGCGCAATTCATTAAAACGGGTCAGATTCGGCCAATGCGAGGGGTTGGTCTTCAGGCGATCGCTATGTGAAATATCGAAATGCAAGTGCCAGCCGCTGGTCACGCCGACCGCCAGGCCAATGAAGCCCACCAGGTCGCCGCGCTTGACCGTCTGCCCTTTTTGGATGCGGATATCGTCGGTTAAGTGACTGTAGCGTGAGTAAACCGGCTGATAGCGGCTTTGGCCATTGGGTAAGGCCACCAGAGCCTCGTGATGCTCAATGACAGCAATCTTGCCCCATTTGCCGCTGCCCTGCCCGGCAAAGATCACTACGCCATCGGCGACAGCATAAACGGGAGCGCCTCGGTCGGCGTCAGAACTGAGGGAGAGATTCAGGTCGGCGCCGGTGTGATACCCCAAGAAGTAGAGATTGAGGAAAGGATTGGAGTCAAACCACTGCCCAACCCACTGCGAGGGGCGGGCGAGGAAAGGCCCTTCGCGCTCTTCTGGCGCGCCGACCGGGGAATCGAAGCGAACCTTGGGCGGATTCAATGGCACCCAACGCACAGGCCCAAAGCAGATCTCCGTCGCAGGGTCTTCGAGGCTCATATCATATTGGCGCACCCGCCCACTCATACGCTCCTGCGCCGGGTTCAGTTCAAATTCGCCCAGGTTATACCAGGTATCAAAAAGATCATACATATTGACAATCGTCACTGTATCATCATAAGCCGGCTTGCCGCCTTCCAGACGGAAATTGTGCGCCACTGTAAACACAGCTCTTTTGGTCGTAGCATGTTTTCCAGGGATGAAAATTTCGATGCGATACTTCCCGGCCGGCGCCGATTGAGGCATCAGGCGATCCACCTGCACTTCTTTGTTGCGGCTGGAGGCGCGATACCAGATATTAAACGTTTGACCAGTGGAGGGATCTGGGTAATTAAACTTCTTCCACAGAGCCTCCAGGGCGGCCTTCTTGGTTGGATTGCCGCCATCTTCGTAATTGATCACAAATTTGACCGGGTCGCCATTTGGAACATATAATGGGATACTCATGGCCGCATACTCCTAAACAAATGACAGCCAAAGAAAAGGCTGCCAAACTATGATTTGATTTTAAACAGACTGGGCAGTTTCATTGCCAGGCTCATATCGCCCGAAAGGCGCAGTTTGCCTTGCATAAAAGCGGCCATTGCGTCCAGTTTACCAAATGCAAGGGCTTTCTGATCTTCCGCGGCGATTGTGACGGTAAGCTGCGGGTTCGGGCAAACGCCTTGCTGCACTGTGCATCCACCAGCAGCGATTGAAATAATCCAATCGCTGGCCTCATCTCCGCTGAGACGATACTGAATTTGAGCAGAAAGATCGCCAGCCCGTTCGGGAACAAAAACTGACGGCATGGCATTCATGATTTCGTGAATAGTGATTTCAGGCATATTGATTTCTCCTGGTTGGGGGTTTTCCCAATCGCGGTTGAATTTAGTAAAAAATCGTTAAGGCAATCTATTCAAATTGTACTATACTTGGCCCACTACGCGTATGGTAACTCGCCTGACCAAAACTCGTTATTTACCGGATTTCGATCGCTTAAGCGTCTTGGGCGCCATCATTGTCCTGGCCTACACCCTCACACGCTTCGTAAATCTTCCTGTCAATGAACTGGCGATTGAACTGCCAGGTTTTTATGCGGCGATCCCGATCAGTGTGCAAACCATCGTCGCTTTATTGTCAGCCGGCCTGACCGCCAGCGGCAGCAATTGGCTGCTCCATGATCACCCCGCGGCGCGGCAGCAGCGAATCTGGCAGCATGCTATGCTGCCGGCGCTGGCCGCCCTGATCCTCAGCATTCCCCTGTACCAGATTGGATCAGGAGTGCTTTGGTGGGTCAGCCTTTTCGCTGGCTGTACGACCTTGATCTTAATCGTGACGGCTGAGTATATTGCCATGGACCCCGAAGACTTGCGCTATCCCCTGGCGGCCGCCTGGCTGACGGCTGTCTCGTATGCTTTGTACCTGGCGTTCGCAATCACATTGCGCAGTCTAAATATCCGCCTGTTCTTTATGATCCCGGCCCTGACTGTGGGAGGATGGGCGGTCAGCTTGCGCGCCATCCATTTGCGTATGCACGGCGAATGGTTATTCCTGGACGCGTCCTTGATTACACTCCTGATCATCCAGGCCTCAGCAGCCCTACACTATTGGCCGCTAACGCCATTTTCATTTGGGATCAGTGTTTTGGGCCTGACTTACGCTTTGACCAGCTTCGTGGGCGGGCTGGCAGAAGAAAAGACTGTCCGGCAGGCAATCGTTGAACCGATTCTGGTGCTGGCGGGAACATTCGCCGCGGCGGTGTGGCTGCGCTAGAAAAACGGAGTAACTCTGCGATCGGTTGGGTGTTTCTTGTTGATGAACTTTCAATGCCAATCCTGATGTGGATTCATTTTGATTCAAGGAGATAGAATAGTTATGCCAGTTTTGATTGCGTTCGGTACAATTGTGGCAGCGTATTTGCTGGGTTCGATTCCGTTTGGTTGGATCATTGTCCGGATTAAAACGGGAAAGGATGTGCGCAAAGTAGAAAGCGGACGCACGGGTGGAACGAATGCGATGCGAGCAGCCGGCAAACTGGCAGGGTTAGCCACTGCATGTTTGGATGGGCTTAAGGGCGCATGGGGAGTCTGGCTGGCAGATGCGGTGATCAATACCCTCCTGCCTGGCGCAATCTGGTTAAAAGTGGCGGCCGGGCTGGCGGCAATCTTAGGACACAACTATTCGATCTTCCTGGCTGAACGCACCGAGCAAGGCAAATGGCGGCTGCGCGGAGGGGCAGGCGGCGGCACGGCGGTAGGCGGCGCCTTTGGCTTGTGGCCGCCGAGCCTGCTGATCATCTTTCCAATTGGCGGCGCGATGTGGTATTTCATTGGCTACGCCTCAGTAACCACCATGAGCGCCGCCCTGATTGTCGCCATCATGTTTGCCATACGCGCCGCCCTGGGACAAGGACCCTGGGAATATGTATTTTACGGCATCGGGGCCGAAATATTGTTGGTGTGGGCGCTGCGCCCAAACATCAAACGCCTGTTGGAAGGCAAAGAGCGCATCGTCGGCTGGCGGGTGCGCAAGCGTTAAGCCTCATTCGCTTCTTCGCCTTCGCCATCGGCCATATCCTCATCATCCTCATCGTAATCTTCTGGCGCCGCTTGAGGCAGGCGGCCAAATGTTTTGCGATACAGGCTTTTAAGGTTGCGCCGGTGCAGTTCCTCCGCCAGGCCGCCAATTAGGACGCGGCTCTTGCCGCATTTCTCTACCGAAACACTCTCCAGATAATCCAGTGCATATTTGCGCCGCCCGGCCTGGCGGATAACCTTGCGCAGCGCAGAGAGATAAGCCAGATTATCTTTAATGGCGTTATCAATCTCACCGCGCAAAACAATATCGCCATGCCCCTGGATCACATTCTCCAAGCCCATTTTGCCGATCTTCTTCAAAGAAGCAACTGCCTCATCCACATCGCCGTCTACCACATAAGGCATCGGCATAAACGCATCCCCGGCAAAGAGAACCCGATCCTCTTCAACAAGGACGCCAATATTGTCCGGCGAAGGGCCGGGCAAGGCGCTAAGCGTCAGATTCTTCTTGCCGACTCGCAAACTGACCGTGCTTTCGTCAAAGGTGAGATGCGGCAAGATCAACTTGACGCGGCGAAAGGATATATTTTGCTTGCGCACTTCCGACAGCGACTGCTGGCCAATTTCTTCCAGTAACTCGCGGCAGCGGGTATGAGCAATGACCGTCGCGCCGGGGAAAAAGCAGTTGCCCCAACTGTGATCGGCATGATAATGCGTGTTAATAATATAACGCACCGGGACGCCCAGTTCTTGATCAATGAACATGCGAATCGCCACCGCCTCTTCAGGCGTAGCTAAAGTGTCAATCAAAACTGCCCAGTTTGGCCCTACCACCGCCCCCGCAGTGACTTGGGCGTACACTTCACTTTGAAAATAATAAACATTCTCAGCGATACGTTCCCTTTGCATAGAAGCCCTTCCCAAATTTTTTTGAAGAATAGCACAAAGAGGGGCTAAAAGTCAAGAATTTTTAATCTTTTTTTCATATTCTACCAGTATAATCAAGATCAATAAGGGGCAGCAGTTCAACCCAATATCCTTTTTTCGGGAGGAGTAGACGGTTGTCCAACTGGCAGAGACGGTGCGGCCCTGGCTGAAAGCCCCCTCAGTGAAAAACCGCCGAATGTCGCCTGAAAGTATTGCTGAAGAAATTTGCCGCCCGCCGGTGAAAAGTAGACCAGCACGGGTAAGCCCGTTAGCGCGGAAACTCTTTCCAGTACATCGCAGGATGGCTGTGCAAAGTGAGTGCGCCGAAAATGTTCGGCGAAGCGAGGTGGTACCGCGGGAGCGCGCTTGAAATTAAGCATCGAGCGTCCTTTCGTCCTCAGGGTGAGGCGAGAGGATGTTTTTATTTAAAAGGACGCTACAAGTATGCTAGAGATTCGCCGGTTTCGAACTGAGGATCAAGCAGCCGTCAAAAACTTGATCCTCGACGGCTTGGCGGAACATTGGGGCCGCCTCGATCGGAGCAAAAACCCTGACCTCAACGATATTGCCTCCAGCTACGCGGGAGCAACCTTTCTGGTAGCCTGGCTGGACGGAAAAATCGTGGGCAGTGGGGCGCTCAAGCCCCACGACGCGCAAACGGCGGAAGTGGTGCGCATGTCTGTGGATAAAACCTTGCGCCGGCAGGGCATTGGGCGCGCCGTACTGCAAGCCCTGATCAGTGAGGCGCGCGCAGGCGGCTTCCAGCGCGTGATTCTGGAAACAACCGCCGCCTGGGAAGAAGTTGTCCGCTTTTACCTGGATTTCGGTTTTCACATCACCCATTATCAGGATGAGGATGTCTATTTTGTCTTGGAGTTATCACAAACATTGTCAAAGGAGAACACCTATGAACGAACTGCCCAAAACTTATGATTTTCGCGCGACCGAACAGCGCATTTATGAATGGTGGGAAAAGAACGGCTATTTTAAACCGACCAACGATCCCAACCTGCCGGGTCACGATCCGGCGCGAAAGCCATTCGTTATCTCCATCCCGCCGCCCAATGTGACCGGCGAGCTGCATCTGGGCCACGCCATGTTTGTCAGCATGGAAGACCTGATGATCCGCTATCACCGCATGAAGGGCATTCCCACGCTGTGGGTGCCGGGCAGCGACCATGCCGGCATTGCCACGCAGCTTATGGTGGAGCGCCACCTGCTGCGCACAGAGGAGGTGACGCGCGAGGAAATGGGGCGTGATGAATTTTTGCGCCGCACCTGGGAGTGGAAAGAGAAATACGGGGGGATCATCACCCGGCAGATCCGCCGCCTGGGGGCCTCCTGCGATTGGGATCGCGAGCGTTTTACACTGGACGAAGGCCTCTCGAAAGCAGTGCGCGAGGCGTTCGTGCGCCTCTACGAAAAAGGCTTGATCTATCGCGGTCCGCGCCTGGTAAACTGGTCGCCCAATTTAAAAACAGCAGTCTCAGACCTGGAAGTGGAATATTCTGAAGAGCAAGGCAAGCTATATTTCTTCAAGTACATGCTGGCCCCCACGGAAGGCGCAGAAGACAAGGGCGAATATATCGCGGTGGCGACGACGCGCCCAGAGACCATCCTGGGCGATACCGCTGTGGCGGTGCATCCCGAAGACGAGCGCTACCGGCAGTATGTCGGGCGGCAGGCGATCGTGCCAATCCTGGGACGTCTGATCCCGGTGATCGCGGATGAATATGTGGATCGTGAGTTCGGCACGGGGGCGCTCAAGATCACCCCCGGCCACGATCCCAACGACTACACCATCGGGCAGCGCCACGGCCTGGCGGTGCTTTCGATGTTGGATCGCGAGGCCAAAGTGACCGCGATCGGCGGACGATACCAGGGACTGGATCGCTTCGAGTGCCGCAAAAAACTGTGGGCGGATATGGCCGAGGCCGGCTTGACGATTAAGGAAACACCTTATACCTTAAACGTGCCGCGCTCACAGCGCGGCGGAGAGATTGTTGAGCCAATGATCTCAGAGCAGTGGTTTGTCAAGATCCAACCATTGGCCGACGCCGCCATCGCCGTAGTGCGCGATGGGCGCATCCGGATCGTGCCAGAGCGCTTTGAGAAGGTTTATTTCAACTGGATGGAAAACATCAAGGATTGGTGCATCTCACGCCAGTTGTGGTGGGGGCACCGCATTCCGGTATGGTACTGCGCTGACTGCGGACAAATGACCGTGACGCGCCAGGAGCCGCAGCACTGCGCCCACTGCGGTTCAGCCAAGATCGCCCAGGATCCGGACGTGCTGGATACCTGGTTTTCTTCGGGGCTGTGGCCGTTTTCGACGTTGGGCTGGCCCGAAGCAACCCCCGACCTGCAATACTTCTACCCGACCACCTACATGGAGACGGGATATGATATTCTCTTTTTCTGGGTAGCGCGTATGATTATGAGCGGGTTGGAATTTACGGGCGAGATCCCCTTTGAAACGGTCTATCTGCACGGCCTGATCCGCGATGAACACGGCCAAAAGATGAGCAAGACAAAAGGCAATGTGATCGATCCGCTGACGGTGATGGATGAGCTAGGCACCGACGCTCTGCGCTTCACACTGTTGGTAGGCGCTACGCCAGGCAATGACATGAATCTATCGGTCAAGAAAGTGGAGGCCAACCGCAATTTTGCCAACAAGATATGGAACGCCAGCCGCTTTGTGATCAGCGCCATTGAGGGCCTCGCCAGCCAGGCGAGTGAAAAAGGCGTCGAGGCCGCGCAGAACGACGGGGATTGGTCGCTGGCTGACTCGTGGGTGTGGGCGCGCTTGCAAGCGCTGATCCGCGATGTGGAGCGGTTGTTCCAGAGCTTCCAATATGGCGAGGCCGGCCGCCTGATCTACGAATTCTTCTGGAGCGAGTTCGCCGACTGGTATGTGGAAATCGCCAAGCTGCAAATGGCCGGCGGCGGGCGGCGCGCCAGCGAGACTGCGCGCACCCTGGCGCGCGTGCTGGATACCTGCCTGCGCTTGCTGCATCCTTTCACCCCGTTTGTGACGGAAGAAGCCTGGGGACACCTCAAACGCGCCCTGGCAGCGACAGAGCTTGGCTACACGCTATCCGCCGAGGCGTTGATTATGGCAGAGTGGCCGATGCCCAAAGCAGAGGAGGGCTGGGAGGCGCAAAAAGTGGCCGACTTCACCCTGGTGCAAGAGATTGTGCGCACGGTGCGCAACGTGCGCTCGGAGAAGAATGTTAAGCCGGGCAAGCGCATTGCAGCGACTCTGGCCGGCGGAAGCAAAACTGCCATGCTGCAAGAACAGCGCAGCACGCTGGCGGCGCTCTCTGGCATTGAGGAGAAGCAGCTGACCATTGTGGAGAGTCTGACCGCCCGCCCGCAGGGACACATTGTCCTGGTGGTGGGAATGGTGGAAATCTTCTTGCCGTTGGCCGGGCTGGTGGATGCCGCCGAAGAACAGGCGCGCATCCACAAAGAACTGGCTGAGGCCGAAGCCAATATCGCCCGCCTGGAGAAACTGCTCTCTGGCGATTTCGCCAGGAAAGCGCCGGCGGCGGTGGTGCAAAAAGAGCGCGAGAAGCTGAATGGCTACCGCGAAACGGCAGAGAAGCTGCGCGGGCAGATCGTCAACGATTGATCCTGGAGCAGCAGCCCCACCTGGCGGAGGATGCTCCGCCAGGTGGAATGGTCGGACAAATTTCAGGTTGCATTTTTCGATTAAACAAGGTAAACTGAAAAAAAGGAAGAACTCTATTAAGAAAAGGGTCAATTATGTGGCGTCTTGTCCTTCGTTCACCAGATAGCGAGCCCAGAGAAATTGATGTCCGACCAGGAGTAAACGCACTCGGGCGTCTTTCCGTGAATGAAATTGTGATTCAAGACCCGTCGGCTTCGCGACGCCATGCAGAAATCATCCTAGAGCCAACGACGGATAGTCTTTCCATTAGCGACCTCAACAGCACCAACGGGACATTTGTCAATCACCGGCGCATTACCACAACGGCCGCGCTGCAATCTAGCGATGTCATCCGCATTGGACAGGTCACCATCCAGGTCAACCGACTGACCACAGTACAGGGGCTAGGGGGACGCACTTTTTCGGGCACGCGCTCTTTCGACCGCGAACTGCTGCTCGAATCGCTCGATCAAAATACAATGCTGCTGTATGAGGTGGCTCGCCGCCTGAACACCGTAATGGATATCGAAAAAGGGCTGGCGGAAGTCAATGCATTAATCAAGCGTTCGATGGGCGCAGATGGCTGCGAAATCATCTTGAAGAAAGATTTTTCCAACCTTGCCAGGCGCGGCATTCCCACATTGTTAACGGACGAAGCGGTTGAAAATAAGGCTGCTTCGATTGTGCCTGATCTTTCCTCACGGATTACCGGCGAACTGCTGCTCACCGCCGGGCCAACGCGAGTGCGGGCCGCGCTGTGTGTTCCGGTGATCGGCAATGAAGAAGTACTGGCAGTGATATTTATTTATCGCGCCGGCCTGAATATACGCCCCTTTGATCAACGCGACCTGCAGTTAGCGGTCGCCATCAGCCACCAAACAGCGCTGACCATTCAACGCACCGAGCTGCTGGAGCAGATTCGCCGTGAGGAACGCATCCATCACCTGCTGCAGCGCTTCGTCGCGCCGCAAGAAGCCGAGTTTTTGCTAAAAGATTATCTACAAAACGGCCAACTGCCGCGCCTGCAAGAGCGCAAAGTGACGGTGATGTTTTCGGATATTGAGGATTCGACCAAGTTGGCTGAACGGCTCGGCATGCAGCATTTTGCCGCCATCCTGGAAAACTTCTATAACGACGCCAGTGAAATCACCTTCAAGCGCGGCGGGTTAATCCGTTATTTGGGCGATGGAGTGATGGCTATTTTTGTGGAGAGCGCCAATCACCCTGACCCAGAAATTGAAGCCGTCCAGACTGCCATCGAGTTAATCTTGCGTGGCAGAACCACCGGACGGCTGGATATGGAACGGCGCGTGGTGTTTGGCGCTTCTATCCATACGGGCAAGGCAATGATGGGCTATGTCGGCACTGAGGAGCGCGCCGAATTTACCGTGCTGGGCGATACAGTGAATGTGGCGTTTCGCATGCAAGAATATGCTCGCCCTTATAAGGTTTTGGTGGGCCCAGCGACGATGGCCGCGATTGTAGGCAAGTTTCAGACTCAGCGGATCGGCGAGGTCTCGCTCAAGGGGCGTGAGAAGCCGGTGCAAATTTATGAAGTTGCCCTGGACAACAACCCCTACTTTTTTAGCGAGGGGCGTTTATAACACCGTTTTTCACTGCCTGTGTGTTAAAATTGAGGCAGGCACATTATTTTATAAAATCCCACAAAGGTTGTCTTCTTATGACTGATGATTCTGTTTCCAAAGAACAAAGCAACGCGGCTGAATTCTATCCCTTCCACACGATCAACGAGTTTATGCGCAACGACTACCGCATGACAGTTGTACGTTCCACTCTGGGCGCATTGAACAGCCTGCCAGCAGAGTACCGCGAACCGATTGACAAATTGATTAAGAAACTGGTCAAGGTACCGGGCTTTCGCCACCCGGAAAAAGCGCCGGTCGCGGTGAAGGCGCTGCCCATGGCCAAAGCTTTCGAGAAAAACCCGGAAGTGGTCTCGGCCATTCTGGCCGCCTGGGCTGAAAGCCACGCTGACTTGCGCGCCAAAGTATATGACCTGCTGCAAGCGCGCGGCTGGAAGATGTTCCCCACGGAGTTCTCACTGGAAATGCTCTCGCCGGACGTGATCAAGGAATGGGGCGTGCTGCCGTTGAGCGTTGACCGCACCCGCCTGCCAGGATTTGTTTCCTTGTGGCCGGAAGGCAATGAGTTCGAGGCGATTTACCAACACTTCAATGAGCTGCACTCCAATATAGATGAAAGCCTGGACAACGTCAGTTTAATGGTGGTGTGGGTGAGCCTGCGCCTGCCGATTGACGTGGAAGGGGCTAAAGAAGCTCCCTCCCAGGCAGATGCTTAAGGGGCTTGTGGATATTTTTTACTCCGCGCAGCATAAACTTCACGACATCGAAAATGTGGTGGTGAACGGCGCGCCGCTGGGCAGCGAGGAGGTTTCGGCGCGGGCGGAGCTGATCTTGCAGGCATTGCAGCAAGCAAACTTGGGAAAGGTGCGCACGCCGGACGATCACGGGATAATGCCCATCCTGGCCGCGCATGACGCCGCCTATGTTGATTTCTTGCAGCGCGCCTATGATGATTATGCCGCATACTACCATAAAGCCGAGCCAGTGACGGCGGGGACTTTCGCTCCGCCGGGATTTCGCCGCCGCACAAAGCATATCTATGGCGAATTAGGGCTGTACGCTTATGGCGATGGCAGCCCGATCCTGGCCGGGACATGGCAAGCAGCCTATTGGAGCGTCCAGTGCGCGTTGAGCGCAGTGGACGCTGTCCTGCACCAGGGAGAAATGGCTTATGCGCTGTGCCGCCCGCCCGGCCACCATGCCACAGCCGACCACTACGGCGGGTTTTGCTATTTGAACAATGTCGCGATCGCAGCGCGCTACTGGCAGCAGCAAAGGCTGCATGGCCGCCGCCGTCCGCGCCTGGCGATCCTGGATATTGATTACCATCACGGCAATGGAACGCAGGAAATTTTTTATCGTGATGGCGCTGTGCTTTACTGCTCACTGCACGCTCATCCCGATGACGATTACCCGTTTTACTGGGGGGAAGCCAACGAACGCGGCGCAGGGCGCGGGGCCGGCTGCAACCGCAACTGGCCGCTGCCGCAAGGGACAGGCGATGCGGCCTACCTGGCGGCGCTGAAAGAAGCCCTGGAGTCGATCGCGGCCTTCAAACCGCGCGGGCTGTTGGTCTCCCTGGGCCTGGATACCTTCCGCGGCGATCCAGTAGGCGGGTTCAATCTCTCCACCGACGGGTTGGCGGCGGCTGGACAGGCGATTGGGCAATTAAAGCTGCCTTGCGCGGTGGTGCAGGAGGGCGGCTACCTGCTGGAAAAGTTGGGCGAAAATTGTGTGGCGTTTCTTAAAGGATTGATGACAGCAAACGATGTTTACAATATCAGCGACACTCTGTTCTCTCTTGCCTATGTGTTACAATAAGTTAAAAATGGTATAGGCAGACATGGTTGTTAACGAGCTACTTTCACCCCCATTAAACGTTTATTACCAAACGTATTATGGCGCAGCTTATCTTGGCGATAGCCTGGAATTATTACCCCATATTCCAGACAAAACTATCAATTTGATCCTCACTTCGCCTCCCTTTGCACTTGCACGAAAAAAAGAGTATGGTAATAAAGATGCGGATGAGTACGTAGAATGGTTCTTGCAATTCGCCAGACAATTTAAGCGCATTTTAAAAGAAAACGGCTCTTTTGTGCTTGATCTGGGTGGCGCTTACCTACCTGGATACCCTGTACGAGCAATTTATCAATTTGAGTTACTGGTCAGGTTGTGCAAAGAAGTCGGTTTCTTTTTGGCGCAAGACTTCTATCACTACAACCCTTCACGGCTGCCTACACCGGCAGAATGGGTCAATGTTCGTCGCATCCGAGTCAAAGACGCAGTGAATGTAGTTTGGTGGTTATCAGTTTCAGAATACCCTAAAGCTAACAACCGGAACGTGCTGAGGCCATATTCTGATAGCATGAAACAATTACTCGAAAATGGCTATAAGGCCAAGCTGCGTCCAAGCGGCCATGACATTTCAACAAAATTTCAAAAAGATAATCAAGGTGCGATTCCGCCCAATTTGTTAACCTTAGCAAATACCGAATCAAACAGCGCTTATCTACGGCGCTGTAATCAAGCTGGTCTTAAACCTCATCCAGCCAGATTTCCATTAGAATTTCCACGATTCTTCATTGATTTTTTGACTGATGAAGACGATATCGTTTTAGATCCCTTTGCGGGATCAAATACCACTGGTCAGGCTGCTGAACTTACCAAAAGACGATGGATGGCGTTTGAGCTTGACGAAGCCTATCTACAAGGCAGCGTTTATCGCTTCCAAGAAGTTAATGATCTTTTCGCGATCAGGGAAGATGATGACACGTCACAACAAATATGACTTGCTTGACCAAATTGTCAAAGCAATTACCGATTCGGGCTGGAATGTATCTTATATCGGAAATACCGACGAACACCCATTTCGCATCCAAATTTATCGCGAAAATGAAAGCCAGCGTGTATGTATCTATATCTGGCACATTACACATGGCGGTGGAAAGGCGCGTCCCCAAAATGAATACCGCATTCAGATTACCGGCGCCGATCATTTCGAGATAAACAAGGATGAAAAAACGCTCGTTTTAGGTTGGTGGCAAGAGGCTGAAGTATTTGCTGGTTTTGATGTAAGGAAACATTTGGGCAAATTGGGGTTCTCGCCCTCGTTTCAAATTCGGGAAGATGCCTTGCGCCAGGCTTATATTAACGGCTTTTGTCCTTCGGATAAAGGTAACAACGAAATTGCGATTGCTTTCAGACCAGATTTTTTTGTTGAATATGTGCAAAACCTTGAAGCACTCCATAATTTTGGACAATCCACAGAAGATTTAGCTGTACTGAATGAGATTGCACAAAATCCAGAAATCAACAATGAAAATATCCATATTCAAGATATGGAACGAAAAATAACCGTAGTGTCGGTCAGCAAGAAACTGAGAGACACCAATTTTCGCAAAAGAGTGTTAACTGCCTATACTTACCGTTGCGCTGCATGTGGTATACAGCTAAAATTAGTAGAAGCAGCCCATATTATCCCGGTCAATCATGAAAACAGCACCGATGAAACCAGAAACGGACTTGCTCTATGCGCCTTGCATCACAAAGCTTACGATCAGGCATTAATTGCAATTAACGATGATTACTCGGTGAAGTTGAATCAAATACAGGTAAATACTCTGAAGGCAGAGAAACTTGATGCTGGTTTCGTTGGCTTTACACAAAATTTACGCTCTCTTATTTTACTTCCGCCGGCTATCTCTGACCGTCCTCATGTAGAATATATTAAAATCGCCAACCGAATTCGCGGATGGAAATGAGATAAACACAAAAGCTGACTTTATGCACTAGAAGAAGCGGAGTGCGCCATGACTGATAAACCCAAAATACTTACCGTTGATGATCGGCCACAAAATCTACTTCTGCTCGACCGCCTGCTCAAACGCCTGGATATCCAGGTCTGCCAGGCAACCTCGGGGCGTGAGGCGCTCAGCCTGGCATTGGAAAATGATTTCTTCCTGGCGATTGTAGATATCCAGATGCCTGAGATGGACGGCTATGAACTGGTAGAATTGCTGCGCGGCAACGACAAAACCGCCAGCTTGCCCGTCATCTTTGTCAGCGCCATCTTTTCAGACGAGTATCATCACCGCAAGGCCTACGATTCGGGGGCGGTGGATTTCATGAGTAAGCCATTCATCGCTGAAATTTTGGTCAGCAAGGTCAAAATTTTCCTGGAATTGTATAACAAGCGGCGCGGACTCGAAGAACTGGTCTTGCAGCTCGACGAAAATAATGTCCTGCTCTCCAAACGGGCGATCCAACTGGAGACAGGCGGACAGGTGGGGCGACAAATCACCAGCATTTTAAAGCTTGGCGATCTGCTGCCGCAGGTGACTAGCTTGATTCAAGAACGCTTCGGGTACTATTTCGTCGGCGCCTGGCTGCTCAATCAGGATAAAACTGTGCTGGAACTCAAGGCCAGCAGCCAGGTAGGCGACCACATTCCTGAAGGGTATATCTTGAAAGTGGACAATCCACAAAGCATTGTGGCGTATTCTTTCCGCAACGGCTACATGTACCTGGCGAACGATGTCCATGTGGATAGAAACTACCTCCAGTCTGAGCAATTACCTGGCACGCGAGCCGAACTGGCTTTACCGCTCAAATTCGGCGCAGAACTGTTGGGTGTACTGGATATCGAGAGCAACCAGACTGACGCCTTTGCAGCAGACGATGTGACCGCCCTGCAAAGCGTGGCCGACCAGGTGGCGATTGCCATTCGCAACGCCAGCCTGTATTCACAGGTGGTGGGGTTCAACGAATACCTGGAAGAAGTAGTCTCGCAGCGCACCGCTGAACTGCAAAAAGCCTACAAAACGCTTGAGCAAATGGATAAAAATAAGAGCGATTTCATCGCTGTGGCGGCGCACGAACTGCGCACGCCATTGACGCTGATTCGCGGCTACACCGAAATGATCAAGAGTATGGCTGCGCCCGAGCTGCAGCCGATGGTGGAGGGTGTGCTTACAGGGGAAGGCCGCTTGTTAGAAGTGGTCAACAGTATGCTGGATATCTCGAAGATTGACAATGAGACCTTAAGGGCCACCAGGGAAATGGTCAGTCTGCGCTTGATCATTGACGAAGTGGGAGCGACTTATGCCAGCGACCTGGAAGATCGCAGCCTATCGCTGGCGCTGAATGGCCTGGGCAAACTTCCATTGATCCAGGCTGACCCCGATCTGATGCGCAAATTATTCAAACAACTGCTTGTCAACGCCATCAAATACACGCCGGATGGCGGACGGATTACAGTCAATGGGCAGATATTGGAACAGGCCGGCGATCAGGGCAGCGATCAATTTGTGCAGATCAGCATCACCGACACAGGGATCGGGATCGCGCCCGATCAACAAGAGCTGATCTTCGAGAAGTTTTACCAGACCGGCAAGGTGCAGCTCCACTCGTCGGGCCGGACGAAATTCAAAGGCGGCGGGCCAGGGTTGGGATTAGCCATCGCACGCGGCATCGTCAATGTTCATCGCGGCCGCATCTGGGTCGAAAGCTCCGGCCACGATGAAAAGCTGCTGCCTGGCAGCACCTTCCACGTACTGCTGCCAGTCAAGGCGCAATAGCCGCGCCGCATCCTGCACATCCATTCCACAACCTGGCAGTTGCCGCCCAAAAGGATTTGCCATGAATCAAAGTGTCTTGAATTTTGTTGCGCAATGTATCGGAAAAGAAGACGTCCAGGGAAAACGCATCCTGGAGGTGGGCGCATTGGACTTCAACGGTTCGGTGCGCAAAGTGATCTCCCCCCTCCAACCAGCGCAGTACATTGGCGTAGATATTCAAGCCGGGCCAGGGGTAGATGAGATCTGCGCCGCGCAAGATTTAATTGCCAAATTCGGCGAAGGCGCTTTTGACATCCTGGCGTCTACTGAGATGATGGAACACGTTAAGCCGTGGCGCGTCATCCTGCACAATTTAAAGACCGTCGTCCGCCCCAATGGATTGCTCCTGGTAACCACCCGTTCCAAAGGCTTTTTCTACCATGGCTACCCACATGACTACTGGCGCTACGAGATCGAAGATATGCAAAAACTCTTCTCCGACTGCGTGATTGAGAAACTGGAAAAGGATCCGCGCTCACCAGGGGTCATGATCAAAGCCAGAAAGCCGGTAAATTTTGTGGAGGTGGATTTAAACGACTGGAAGCTCTACAGCATCCTGCATCGAAAACGCGTGCGCTCAACCAACCTTTTGGTAGAATTTTCGATGCGCGGCTATTACGGGGCGCGGCAACTGGCGCGCAAGCTCCTACGGGGATGATCTTCCCTGGAGTGGATGCAAAAACTGGCGGGCTGATGCCCGCCAGTTTTTGGTTGTAACGAGAAAGGATTACGGCGCGCTGCAAGTGAAATGTCCCGGATGATCAGGATGGATCGGATTGGTATTGAAACGAATATCCTTGGTGTACACCATTGCCAATTCGTCAAAGCCTGAACTGCCTTCGGCAGCCACTTGATAAGCGCCATCCCCTTCGGCCAGCTGCTGCAGGAAAGCGATCATCCCAGGGCTCGGGCTGCGGGTGATGACGCGCTCGCCATAGTTGGCCGCGCACAAGTAGTACACATTATAGGCGCCCGCCCAGTCTATCATGCGGTCGCCTGCCCGCGGCCCTGGGCCGCCCACATCGGCTTGCAGAGCATCCTGCTCCCAACCGCCATACAAATAGTCAATGTCCTGGTAGTTGTCATCCGCCGCAAAGACAAACCACTCCAGTGGGTCGGCTGGCATTGGGATGACCTGATTCCCTTGATAAATCAGCTCAGCCTGCCGCGGGACCACATCCAGGTAGTCTGCGCCATAGCCGCCCCACAGATGATCGTGATGCGGCCCGCCCCACAGAGCGTCATTCCCATCATCGCCAAACAGACGATCGTTGCCGGTGTTGCCATTCATCAGGTCGCTGCCGGCCCCGCCGTGCATCCAATCGCCGCCCTCGCCGCCCAGCAAGCGATCGTCGCCGCCCAGGTCGAACGGACTCAAGACCACCTGGCGGAACAGGCTGTTCTGAATGTACACATCATCTTCGATGAAGGGCTGCTGAGGCCGGATGGGTTGGGTGGGAGTTTTCACTACCCATTCCTGGATCGTACCGTTATCACCTAGCAAAACATCCTCGCCGCCCTCCCCATACAATTCGTCGCCGATTGCAAGCAGCCCAGGAGCGGTGTCATCGAACTGACCGATCAAATCGTCCTCTCCCGGCCCGCCGTAGATCAAGTCGCTGCCAGCGGTCAAACCGGCGCTCGTTTCCACCATGACAACCTGGCGATGAATGCGCGATCCGCTGGGCGTGACCACATGGCGCGGCGCAGTTTCGCCGGTCAGGTCGGTTTGCAGCCAGTACACCAACGTAATCCAATTCCCGCCGGCGTCCAACGGACGGACGATGCGCCCATTATCTCCCAAGACGACATCTGATCCTGACCCGCCGTAGATCGTATCGCCAAGCGGGACAATCGCGGCTGGATTCTCACCGAGCGGCGCACTGCGCGTCGCCGTGCTGGCATCCAGGCGGCCAGGCAGCAGCGTCGCAGGATCGTTGCTGATAGTGAGGCCGCTGCCGCCGATGAGGTCATCATCGCCAGAGTCGCCGTAGATCACATCGCTGGCGGCGTTGCCTTCAATCAGATCATCGCCGGCCCCGCCGTGCAGTTCATCGCTGCCGCCCTGGCCATAGAGAATGTCGTCATTGTCGCTGCCCCATAAGTAGTCCGCGCCGTAAACCGTTGTCGGGATTGCGTAGGTCAGCGTCGCCACATCCAACAAAGTAATGACCCGTGTGTACGCGCCGTTGAAGGAGTTCACCGCCCAGTCGCTGCCGCTCAAGGGGCGTGTAATCGTCCCATTGTCTCCGATCAACACGTCGCTGCCATCGCCATCGGCCATCCCTTCGGCAGTGGAGCTTTCACCATACAGGTAATCGCCGCCGTCCAGGCGGCCATCCACTGCGGTCACCGGGTCGTTGCTGACGGTCGCCCCCGTACCGCCGATCAGATCATCCTGGCCGGCATTGCCATAGACGATATCATTGCCAGCGTTGCCTTCGAGATAATCTTCGCCCGCGCCGCCCCGCAATTGATCATCCAGTCCCTGGCCATAAAGAATATCATCGTTACTATTGCCCCAGAGATAGTCCGCCCCGGCCACACCGGCCGGCTCTGGCTGCGTAGCAGCGCCAACATCCAGCAGATAGACAACCCGTGTATAGGATCCATTGAACGAGTTGATCATCCAACTACCATCGGCCAGCGGGCGGACGATGCGCCCATTGTCTCCGATCAACACATCACTGCCATTGCCATCGGCCGTCCCGTCGGCGGTGGAGCTTTCGCCATACAACCGATCGCCGCCATCCAGGCGACCATCCACGGCAGTCGCCGGGTCGTTGCTGACAGCCGCCCCCGTACCGCCGATCAGATCATCCTGGCCGGCGCCGCCATAAAGGACATCATCGGCGGCATTACCCTCCAGGTAATCATCCCCCGCGCCGCCGTACAAGTGATCGGCCGATCCCTGGCCATAAAGGATATCGTCGCCGCTGTTGCCCCACAGATAATCGCCGCCAGCCACGTCGGCTGGAGCGGGCTGAGTGACAGTGGCGACATCGAGCAAGGTAACGATCCGGGTGTAAGCGCCATTGTACGAATTGACCGCCCAGATTCCATTGTCCAGCGCACGGACGATCAGACCATTATCGCCGAGCAGCACATCCGCCCCATCCCCGCCAGCCGCGCCAGGCGAAGTATCGTACTCGCCATACAGCCGGTCAATCCCATCCAGGCGGCCATTGCGCCCGGTCAACGGGTCGTCATTGATCAGGCCGGTGCCGCCGATCAGATCGTCCTGGCCGACCTCACCATACAGGGTGTCTGAACCAGCATTGCCCTCCAGATAGTCGCTGCCGTAGCCGCCGTAGAGGATGTCGTTTCTGCCTTGTCCATAGAGCAAGTCATCATCCGCCTCGCCAAAAAGCTGATCACGTCCACTAACCCGCAGCAGGTCTGGCGAGTCGACATCCACCAAGACAACCCGCTCATGCTGTATGCCGGCGTTGAAGGTGTTTTGCACCCAATGCCCATCTACCAGGGTGCGGCGCAAGATAGCATTGTCGCCAGCAAGGAAGTCAAAGCCATCGCCGCCAAAGAGGTTGTCGTTCCCATCGAGGCGGCCTGGCGTCCCAAGCTCAGGATCGCCATTGATGAGGCCAGTACCGCCAATCAGATCATCATTGCCAGGGCCGCCATAAAGCGAGTCGTAGCCAGAGTTGCCCTCCAGGTAATCATCGCCGCCGCCGCCGTCCAGCAGGTCGTAACCGCCCTGGCCGTAAAGCAGATCGCGTCCGGCTTCGCCATAGAGGTAATCATGCCCAATCACACCGGACGCGGGCGTATAGAGGGTAGTTGCGACATCGAACAGGGTCACAGAACGCCTGACGATTTGGTCTGTCCCGGGGCCAAAGTTGTCGCGGATCCAACTTCCATTTTCAATGGGACGAATGATCGAGGCGTTGTCGCCGGCAAGAACATCGAAGTCCACTTCAAGGTCGCTCACGCCATCCCCACCCCACAGATAGTCCCGGCTGTCAGGGTAGCTGGCATCCTCAGAACTGCCGCCGATCAGGTCATCCTGTCCAGCCTCGCCATACAGGTGATCGACTCCACTGTTGCCCTCCAGATAGTCATCCCCCTCGCCGCCGTAGAGCCAGTCATGGCTACCGCCGCCATACAGATCATCGTTGCCCTCATTGCCATAAAGCTGATCCGCGCCGCGCAGTGAAGTGAGCGGCGAAGCCAGGTCGTAGACCGTCACCTGGCGCAGGATCGTCCCATCGTCTGGATCAAAGCCGCCCGGCCGAGTGATCAGCGCATTGTCACCCACCATCACATCCTGGTCCAGGTTGCCGTACAGGATGTCCACACTATCCGTCACACCCGCCTGCATACTGCCGCCAACCATGTCATCCTGGCCGCCGTCGCCATAGAGCGTATCGCGGCTCTCATTGCCCTGCATTGCATCGTCGCCAGGGCCGCCGTAGAGCGTATCCACCCCTGCGCCGCCGCTAAGGGCATCGCTGCCGCTATCGCCATAGAGCGTATCCACACCGGCGTCGCCGTAAATCGTATCATCTTCACGACCGCCGCGCAGCATATCGTCGCCGGCGTTGCCGTTCATCAAATCTGGGCCATCATTGCCTTCCAGATAGTCATCCCCATCATCGCCGGCAAGCACGTCCGCCCCACTCTCGCCAAAGAGCAGGTCGGCATCTGCACCGCCTGCCAGGCAGTCGGCGTTACCCGTTTCGGTGCGATTGGCCGCGACCTGATCGCACTGGATATTGCCGCTCGAGGGCGGGTAAGTGAGTGTAAGCTGAACAATGAAATCATCCCTGGAAAGCGCCAGGCGTTCCGCGGGGGTCTGGGTACCCGTGCGCCCCTCGTCGCCGATCAGCAGATCGCTGCCCGCGCCGCCATTGAGCCGGTCGAGGCCGTCGCCGCCAAAGAGATCGTCATTCTGGCTGCCGCCATAGAGATCGTCGTTGCCAGCGGAACCAGAGAGAATGTCATCGCCATCGCCGCCGTTCAGCGTATCGTTGCCGCCGCTCGGCCCCGCTGGGTCGCCCTGTAAGCGATCATCGCCGCCGTTGCCGCACAGCCAGTCGCTGCCAGGGCCGCCCTCGATCTGATCGGCCTCATTGCCGCCGAAGAGATAATCATCGCCATCGTCGCCGCCCAGGATGTCTATGCCATTGTCCAGCGCATTGGCGCCAGAGACAAGACCGACGCAGGCGCTGTCCAGGTCGGCGCCCAGGTCGGCGTCGCCATAGAGCCAGTCATCGCCCCAACCGCCGTTCAGCGTATCCGCGCCGCCTTGCCCATAGAGATAGTCGCCCAGGTCGGGCGCTGCGCCGGGTTCAGCGAGGGACTGGTTGCTGCCGGGGCCGCCGACCAAAGAGTCATCGCCAGCGCCGCCGTAAGCATGATCCGCGCCAGCGCCGCCAGTAAGACGATCGTCGCCATCATCCCCGTAGAGCCAGTCGTCACCCAGACCGCCGTCGAGACTGTCGTTGCCGGCGTTGCCATGCAGGGTGTCATCCCCGCCGCCGCCGGAAATCTTATCATTGCCTTCGCCGCCGTTGATCGTATCCGCAGCATCGCCGGCCTTAATCTGATCGTTGCCGGAGCCGCCCTCGATGATCACAGGGATGGTAAAGGCAACCGCCGCGCCGGATGGGTCTGCGCCAGGTTCAAAGGAGAGGCTGTCATTGCCATCTGCGGCATTGGCGAGAATCTGGACAATTGCGCCCCCACCGGTGGCATATTCCTGGTAGACGCCGAAGGCTGCCACTGAGACCGCCGAGGCGGCAGCGTTCAATTGGCGAACGATAAATTTCTCATCCTTCTTATCGGTGGCGACGCCGCGCAGGGAAGCCTGATCGCCAATATGTAAGATAAGCGTTGCAGCCTCAAAATGAGCCAAGACCGGCGTCGGCAGTTCACAAGCAGCGGAGAACTCCAGCAGCGTGACGCGCGCCAGTTCAAAGGTCCATTCCTTCGAGTAAAACCAAAAGTCCACTTTGACAAACGCCTCGAGGTAAGCTTCCAGCTTGCCAGAGACGGTGAAGAGGCACCAGGGGTTAGAGAGCTTACTGGCAATCTCAGAGATGCGCAGCTTGCCATCGGGGTTGGGTCGATCGTCCAGATCAAAACTGACGGTCATCTCAATCCCGCCGCCGACGCCAGCCGAGACCACCACCAGGTCTACTGCGGCGCGGGCGCTGATGGCGCCGATCAAGCGGATTTCCGGGACATCATTGCCCTGATCATCAAGGTCATCAATGTAAATGCCATCGAGCAGCGCCCCCGGCCCGGCGCCGTTCAAAACCTGGCGCAGGCCGTAGGTATCATAGCCAATGGCGAAGTGGCCTTCGATGGTGGCCGAGCCGGCCAGGGTGACGGACATCGGCACCGGGCCAATCGCAAAGCGGAAGGTGTAGCTGACCGAGGCAGTCGCACGCAGTCCACCCGCATTGTAATGCACCAGGGTGATATCCTTGCCCATCAGCAGACCAAAGATTTGCGAGGGCTGCTGCAGGAAGGGGAAGCTCAAACCGGGGACGCCAAAGGCGCCGGACGGGACGCCCTGGGCCGTCATCGAGGCCTGTGCGTCGGAGCCGCTCACCGCCTGGTAATCAGGGGCGGAGGTATCAATCAGAGCATCTTCCTGGCCGGGCGTGGGTGGGGCGCGCGTTGCATTGGCAGCGGAGAGCGAGAAAGCTCCACCCGAGCCGCCGCCCAACGAAATCCAGAGATGATCGCCGCTGGGCTGCAAGCTGTTGGCGAAGACGATAAAGTCCATCAGGCGGTAGATCATGGTCAGGTCTTTGTTGCTGGCCAATTCCAACAGCGAGATCAGCGTAATATCGCCGCCGCCGGTCATACGGCTGAGGTCGGACAGCACGGGCAGCGGCGCGCGCACGGTATCAATGACCGGCATCAGCGGGCTGGTAATGCGCTTGACCTCATTGGTAATGGGGATCAGGAAACGGTTGACAAAAGCGCCGGCGTCCAGGTACAGGTAGTTGAATTTGATGGACAGCGGGCGAGAGATGACCTCAGAGCCGTCCAATCCAACGACGAAGCCGCGCTGCCAATCCAGGTGGAAGACGCCGGCGACGCTTGGGAAGCCCTCCACTTCAGCCAGGCCAGTGTACAAGAAGAGGTTGACATTGGCGTCAGCAGCCAGGCGCAGCGCCGCCCCAGCCGAACCTGAAGTCAGGTCTGTGAAGGCGATGCGCCCCAACTCTTCATCATCGTCGGTGGTCAAGTCGAGGCCGGCGCTCAAGGTCAGGTGCGACTTCCCGTTCACCTCGTTGCCTTCGTCTCCCTCGCCGTCGAGGATCATTACCTGGAGGAAAGCGAGCAAGCCGACAACGCAGCGCTCACCCGAGAACATCCCGGGCGTACTCAATTCAGGCATATTGAGCTGATCAGGGGTATAGTCCGCGCAGCTCTCCACTGGATTCGCGCCAAGCCCAACGCCGGCTTCCACCGCCAGCTCAGACTCATCCTCAGGGTGAACGCTGCCATCGGCACGGTCATGCGCCACCAGGTAAGGGCCTTCATTACGGTTGAGGCCAAAGTCCACCAGCAAATGCCAGCCGACGTGAGATGCGAGGGCGCCGTTGACGCCCAGGATCGGCACGCCGGGGATGCCCAGGTCAAAAGGCAGCTCATAGGTCGCTTCTTGCCCAACCTGAAAAGTCACGCGCAAATCCTGGATGGCGGAAGCAGGTTCCGAACCGACGCAGGAGGTGAGCGGGTCCAGCGAGCAGTAGACGGTCACATTGACATCGCCTTGCAGCAAGCTAGGATCGTCGCTAAGGAACGTCGTAATCTCGTCTTCCAGCGTCGTCTCGACATTGGCGGCGCTGCCAGAGAGAAGCTCTAGCACAGGGGTAAGATTGGTCACCAGAGGCGTAACGACGTAAGTATTGAGCGCTCCAGCGGTGTCAGCCCCAGCGTCCAGGGCGCTGCCGATGAGCGGCAGACTGACGCCAGAGGCCGCCCCGTCCAGATTCTCCTCGACGTAAGTGAGCAGTTCGGGCAGGACGCGGATCAACAGCACCCAGTTCATGGTAGTGTTGCTGACGCGGTCATACAGGCGTTGGTAGCCCTCGAAGGTCATCGTATAGGGTTCGGTAAGATCGGGGATACTGTAAGTCAGAGTGCCCAGGTAAGTGCGGACAGAGCCAAAGTTGGCCATCATCGAGAGCGCCGCGCAGACATCTGGCGAGGAGCCGCCGGCGAGGCAATCTGGCAGAGAAGTATCATCAATGCCGCCCAGCGAGGCGGAGAGATTGCCGACGAAGTCGCCCAGGGTAAATGCGGCGGTTTCGGGGAGTGTCCCGCCAACATCCTTATGCTTCAATGTGAAGGCAGCCGCCAGGCGCAGGACGCCGCTTCCGCCGATGCGATAACCTTCGCCGGCATCCCAGGCATTATCATCCGAAAGACCATCGGCGCAGGTAAGGGTATGGGCGCTGACGGCAGTGACGGCGCAGAAGGAACCATCTGAGATATTGTAGACAACATCCTCGTCAGGGGTAACGCCGTCAAGGATGAAGGAGGCGGAGGTATCGGTCAGGATAGTCGTGTTGGAGACAGAGTCGGTGTGAGTGCCGGTGAGAATGGCCGTCGCGCCGAGATCGAGGGCAATCGGCCCAATGTTGGCCTGGGTGCTGATCCCTGTCCCGGCAATGC
>CAIQJJ010000473.1 GCA_903872065.1 uncultured Anaerolineales bacterium
GGAGCATCCGCCATGAGTGACCGAAAAATCTTTCTTCAGGTGGAACAGCTTAAAAAGTATTACCCGGTGCAGGGCGGTCTGCTGCAGCGCCAGCGGCAGTATGTCAAAGCGGTGGATGATATTTCCTTTAATATCTATGCCGGCGAGACATTGGGGCTGGTGGGGGAAAGCGGTTGCGGCAAAACAACCGCCTCCCGCGCCATCCTGCAATTAGACCCGCCCACATCTGGCTCCGTCAAGCTCGATCAGCGCGAGCTGGTGAATATGAATCCGGATTTGCTGCAAAAAATGCGCCAGGAGATGCAAATCATCTTCCAAAATCCGTACTCCTCGCTGAACCCGCGCATGATGATTGGGCAGGCGCTCACCGAACCCATGATTGTGCATGGCATCGCCAGCGGGAAAGACGCCCAGGAACGGGCCTGCGACCTTCTCGAAACCGTTGGCCTGAGCCGTTATTTTGTCAACCGCTTCCCTTCCGAGTTTTCCGGCGGGCAGCGCCAGCGCATCGGCATCGCCAGGGCCTTATCCGTCAACCCGCGCTTTATCATCTGCGATGAACCGATTTCCTCATTGGATGTCTCGATCCAGGGGCAGATCATCAACTTGCTGCGCAAATTACAGCGCGAACGCAACTTGACCTACCTGTTCATTTCGCACGATCTTTCAATGGTGCGCTACCTGAGCGACCGCATGGCCGTCATGTATTTAGGGAAAATCGTAGAACTGGGCGCCAGCAAAACCTTATACGCCAAACCCCTGCATCCCTATACCCAGGCTTTGTGGTCGGCGGCGCCCATCCCCGATCCAGAAATCGAAGCCACCCGCAAGCGAATCGTCCTGGAGGGCGATGTCCCCAGCCCAATCAATCCACCCAATGGCTGCCGCTTCTCGACGCGCTGCCCGAAGGTGATGGATATTTGCCGGCAAGCTGAACCTTTGTTGAAAGAGGTGGAGGCCGGCTGCCAGGTCGCCTGCCACCTGTATTAAAAGACCCCCAGGGCTGCCGGCAAAACTGAATGCCGGCAGGGATGAAAACCACAAGGAGCGCCTCATGATCATCGGAATGTATGTACATCAACATTGGCCCTACAATCACCCCTACGCTGCGCGCACGTGGACGCTGGACGATTGGCGTGGTTATATCGGCGGCCTGCAAAAGCTGGGCTATAACACCATCATGATCTGGCCGATGCTGGAGACCATGCCCAACCCGCTGACGCCCAGCGACCGCCTCTACCTGGAAAGGCTTGCCAGGGTGATTGACCTGCTGCACGATGAATTCGGCATGACCGTCTGGCTCACCTTGTGCCCGAACGTGGCCGCGGACGACGCCCAGGCGGCCAAAGCCTCGTTTGAAAAGCGGCATTTCTTTTACTGCGACCAACGCCTCAACCCGGCGGATCCGGCCGCCATGCAGGCGATGATGGCGCATCGCCGGAGTCTTCTTGAGCCCCTGGCCAAAATTGACGCCGTCGCCATTATTGACAGCGATCCCGGCGGCTATGCCGGCTCGACCAACGCCGAATTTGTCGCCTTGTTAGCCGAGCATCGCCGGATGTTGGATCAGCTTCGGCCGGGCATCGAGCTGGTGTACTGGATGCATGTTGGGTGGCAGGCGTACGGCGATTTCTACAAGACAGGCCGTTTCCGCTGGGGTACGGAAGAAGAGCATGCGGAGATGCTGGAGGCTCTCAAGGCGCTGGATCCCCACCCCTGGGGGATCGCCGCGGGAGATCTCGGCAACGCCTCGGCCCGCGCCGCCAGGCTCGGCCTGGGCGAAAAGCTGATCAGCTTCAGCTATGGGCGCATCGAAGGCGAGCCGTCCTTCCCATTCACGAACTTTGGCGACGATAACGCCTACGTTGGCGGCAAACAAGCGACGGCGCGCGGCGTGATGGGCAATGCACAGACGCATTGTGTGCAGCTGCCGAATACGTTCGCCTTCGCACGCGGCGCGAGCGGAAGACCCATCCAACAGGAGGATTTTGTTTCTTTTGCCGATGATCTCATCCCCGGGCTGGGGCCGGCCATCGTGCAGGCCTGGCAGGCGCTGGCCGGAAAGGATGCGAAGACGATGCGCCGCGCGGCGGTCGAGTTGGAAGCGCTGCCCGACAAAAGCCTCGCGCCCGGCCGGCTGGGAGGCTTGCTCTTCGGCAGTCCGCGCCGGTTTATCATCGATCTCGTGATGCAGCTGCGCCTCAAGGCCGCTTTTGAGACGCTGCGGGCAGAGGCCGGCGCGGGGCAGCCAACCCAGGAAGCGCTGCGCGAGTTCGGCCGGGCGTTCAAGACCTGGCAGGGCCAGCACGGCTACGAGAACGCCTGCTGGTGGCCGGAATTAAACGAAACCCTGCGGCTGCTGGACATCCCGGACATCAACACCCTGTTGGACTCGCAGTGGCGCATTGATTCAGCCCCGCCGCCGGATTGGCCCGCTTCAGGCTACGACTTTACCCACAAAGCCTTATTCGACACCGAATCCTATACTCCCCGCCTGATCGCCGCGCTGGAAAAAGCCAGTGAATGAACGCCAGCGCTTGATGGCTGTCTTCCAGGGCGCGCCGCCCGACAGGCTCCCCTGGTACGCCGACCTATCCTACTTATATGAAAGCATGCGGCTCCGCGGGGCGCTCGAGGAGCGCTTTGCCGGCCCCGAGGGCTATTTAAAATTTCACCAGGAACTGGGCGCGGGCATTTGTTTTTATGCGCCTTTCTTGTGGGAGCAGCGCTATACCGGCGGCATTTCAGAGGCGGTGCAGGAAAACCACACGACCAAGATCAGCACGCTCCACACGCCGATCGGTTCGGTGCGTGAGGTGCAGGCCTACCTGCCGGATGCCTGGACCTGGGCGATTACGGAACACTTTGTCAAAGACCTCAAGGACTTGCGGGTGCTGCTGTATGCCTGCGAGCATCGCCAGATAGGGCCAAATTACGCGGAGTACTCGGCGGTAGACCGCTCTTGGGGCCCAGACGGCTACGCCGTGGGCATCGCTCCGATCGCCGGCGCGCCCCTCCAACGTCTGCTCACGCGCTGGGCGGGCGTGGAGACGACGATCAGCCTGCTTTCCGACAGGCGCGAGGAGGTGGAGGCGGTCTTCACGGACATCGAAGAAGCCGATACGCCGATCTTTGACATCCTGTGCGCCTCCCCGTGTTCCGTGATCGAGTTTCCTGAGAACCTCTCGGCGGAGGTGACCGGCCGGCGTTTTTTTGAACGCTATAACGCGCCATACTATTCCCGCCGCATCGAGGCGCTGCACCGCGCCGGCAAGAAAGCCGGCATCCACAATGATGGCACGCTGCGCGGTACGTTTGACCTGCTGGGGAAATGCGGTTTTGACTTCATCGAGTCCGTTACTCCGTCTCCGGTTGGGGACATCCCGCTGCGGCAGCTCAGGGCCGCCGCCGGGCCGCAGGTGATCTTATGGGGAGGCCTGCCAGGAGCGCTCTTTTCCCCTTGTTTTTCCGCTGCGCAGTTCGAAGCCCACCTCCAGGAAGCCGTGCAGGTCTTCAGCGAGGATGGCCGCTGTGTGCTGGGCGTGGCCGACCAGGTTCCGCCCGATGGGTTGATCTCACGGGTTCAGCGCGTGCGGGAAGTGGTGGAAGCCAACGCGAAGACGAGCGCCGCCGAAAGGGAGCTGTAGTGGGACCTGCTGTTGAGGTGAGACACGCCATGACCTCCAGCGAGCGGTTTCGCGCCGCCCTGGCCGGGGCCGACATGGATCGGATCCCCATGTATGAGCTGGTTTACTGGCCGAAAACGCTGGAGCGGTGGCGCAGGGAAGGTCTGCCGGCCTCCGTCATGCCGCAGGATTATTTCCAGTTGGATCAGGCTGGCTTCTTCGCTTACGATGGATCGTTGGGCATCCCTGGCGGTGTGATCGAGGCGGATGCGGCGACCAAAACCACGCGGGATGGCGATGGGGTGTACTACAAGGAAAGCACCGTCGAGTATTCGACCCCTACGTTCGTCCGCGCGACGATCAATACCTGGGAAGACTGGCAGCAATATCGCGGCCGGTTGAGCGCTAAATGGCAGCGGATGCCCGTGCAGATGGAGTTTGAGGCAATCACTGGCCTGGCTACCGGCTGCGCGACGATGGATGAATATTACCGGCGCTGCAAGGCAGAAGGGCGCTTTACCGTACTCTCGCCCATTGATCCGATCTGGTACGCGCTGCGGGTGATGGGCGAGGGACAATCGCTGATGGCCATCGCCGCCGAACCAGAGTTCATCCAGGAGATCGTTGAAGATTATGCGCGCTTCAATGAGGGGATGCTGCGCCTGCTGTTAGACAGGGGCTACCGCTTCGATGCGGTCTGGGTGTTTTCCGACCTATGCTACAAGAACGGCATGCTCTTCTCGCCCCGTTTTTTCCGCCAGCGCGTGCTGCCCACCTTCCGGCGTTATGTGGCGCTGTGCCATGAGGCGGGCAGCAAGTTCATCTTCCACTGCGACGGCGATGTGACCAAACTGATCCCCCTGCTGATCGAAGCCGGCGTGGACTGCATCCAGCCGTTGGAGGCCCGCGCCGGGAACGACCTGCGCGCCCTGGCGCCTTCTTATGGGGATCGGCTGTCGTTCATGGGCAATATCAATGCGGATGTGCTGTCCGGCTCACCAGAAATGATCGAGGCCGAGATCCGCGAGAAGCTCTCTTGCGTCGTGCCAAGCCGCCGCTATCTTTTCCATTCCGACCACTCGATTCCCCCCGGCGTCAGTTTCAAGAATTACGCCTTTGCCCTGGAATTAGCGCGCAAATACGGAAGCTACCGCCCTTAAGAAAAAGCCTCAGGGCATCTTTGCCCTTGAATTTCATCACCCTTTGCCCCAAAAACTCCTCCAACTTCTCTTTTCGCCTCGCCCTATCCTTCTTCCCAGGGGTTGTCCTTCACTACTTGTACTTGTCGCGGAATCCTCCCATATAACAGCTTGACATAACACCCAAAAAAGACTAATATAAAGATATATATTTTCGATAAATTCACAAAAAGGGCTTCTTATGTTGGTAGAATTCACCGTTGGAAATTTCCGTTCTTTTTATCAGCCTGTAACATTAAGCATGTTAGCTACCCCGTTACGAGATGAGCCTAAACTGGACGAGAGCAATATTTTTCAGGCTGGGAAACTTTCCTTATTACGTAGTGCGGCCATCTATGGCCCAAACGCGAGCGGGAAAAGTAACCTGGTACGAGCTATGATGTTTTTTCGCAAGCTGGTGCGAACCTCCGCAACGAAATTTCAGGCAGGTGAAAAAATTGATGTCGAGCGTTTTGCACTGAATGTTTTATCGCGCCAAAGCCCATCTTATTTTCAAATTATCTTTCTGCATGGCGATAAGCGCTATCGGTATGGATTTGAAGTAGATCGCGAGCGTGTTCATAGTGAATGGCTATATCACTCTACCCAGCGCGAAACACGACTTTTTGTGCGCGAAGGCAATGAATTTGATGTTTCGTCATCTTTCAAGCGTGAAGCACCTGTTTTATTGCAGGAGAAAACCCGCTCTAATGCTCTATTTCTTTCTGTTCTCGCTCAGTTCAACAGCCCAACAGCTATAGATTTACTAGATTGGTTTGGTGTTCACTTTCGTGGGATTTCCGGTTTGGATGATAGCACTTATGCAGGATATACCATGGAACGGTTCGAGCAGGATGAGACTTTTCGCCAGAGAGTACGTGATATGGTGAGATTGGCAGATGTTGGCGTTCAGGATATATCAATCAAAAACATTCCTCTTGATCACCCCGATTTGCCGGAAGAGCTCCGTGAAATGTTAAATAAGATTGCAAATAAAGAAGGCAAATCCGAAAGCGCGTTTGAAGTTAAGAGGGTAGAAACCCTCCATCCTATTTTTGACGGTGAAACTCAAAATGGTGAAGAAGCCTTTGATATGGATGATGAGTCAGAAGGTACGCAGAAATTTTTTGCCCTGCTTGGCCCATTGTTTCACTCACTTGAAAAAGGGGGGGTACTCCTGATTGATGAATTGGAAGCACGCTTACATCCCTTATTGACACGCGAATTAGTACGACTGTTTAATTCACCAGAAAGTAATCCTCACAATGCACAATTGATTTTTGCTACCCATGACGCCAGCTTGTTGGGTGAATGTTTATTACGCCGCGATCAGGTGTGGTTTACCCAAAAAAATCGCTTTGGTGCAACTGAACTTTTCTCCTTGGCAGAGATGAAAGAGCGCAAAGACGCTTCGTATCTGAAGAACTATATGAATGGGCAATATGGGGCTATCCCGCATATTGCTTCGCTTCGTCCCTATATTGAACAGGAGTTGCAAGATGCCACGCCAACCCAAGCCTAGTGGACGAAAGTTACCTGATAAAGGGCATGTGATTCAAGTACGTTCTATCTATTCTCGTGAAAAACTTCCATCTTTTCTAATCGTTTGTGAAGGAGAAAAAACAGAGCCTCACTATTTTGAGGGCTTTAGATTGAACATTACTGTAAAAGTAATTGGTTCTGGTTTCAACACCGAAACGTTGGTAAGCTATACTCAGGGAATTAAAGAGAAAGCAGAAAAAGATCAACAGCCTTATAACGATATTTGGGTAGTCTTTGATCGCGATTCATTCCCACCGGATGATTTTCAAAATGCAATTACAAAAGCCCAACAATCAGGATTTAGTGTAGCATACTCCAATGAGGCGTTTGAACTCTGGTATATCCTGCATTTCGATTATATGAGCAGCGGTGTTTCACGTACGCAATACGAGGATATGTTAACTAAACGACTAAAGAAGCCGTATAAGAAAAACGATCCAACCATGTATATGCGCTTAGAAAAGATGCAGTACATTGCAATTCAAAATGCAGAAAAACTGCACAATTCCTACAAGCCTATGCATAATCCGGCAAAGGATAACCCATGCACCACCGTATACGAATTAGTCAGAAAATTGAACAAATACTTGGTATCATTTCAATAATCAGTGGTAAAACAAGAAGGAAAGCACTTCCGCGCCAGAGATGTTTCGGGTAAATTTGAACCACTATGTTAGAAGACCTTGACC
>CAIQJJ010000474.1 GCA_903872065.1 uncultured Anaerolineales bacterium
GTCGGGAGGCATCCTGAGCTTGTCGAAGGACATCCTGGCCTTGTCGGGAGGCATCCTGAGCTTGTCGAAGGACATCCTGATCTTGTCGAAGGACATCCTGAGCCGCGACAAAGTTCGTCGCTTGTCGAAGGACGCTCGATGGCGCCAGGCAGGCGGTCAGAGTAGCGAACAATTCTTGCGGAATGATCGGCTTGGTGATGTGAGCATTCATGCCGGCCGCCAGGCTTTGCCGGCGATCTTCCTCCAGGGCATGCGCGGTCATGGCGATGATGGGGAGCGACTGCCAGGCGGGGTCGCCGCGGATGGCGCGAGTGGCGGTATAGCCATCCATAACGGGCATTTGGACGTCCATCAGCACGGCGTCCAGTTGGCTGCCCATCTGGTTAACGAGTTGCACCGCGGCTTGCCCATCGTTGGCGGTTCGAACCACGCAGCCGGCTTTTTCTAAGATTTCACTCGCCACCTGGCGGTTGATTTCATTGTCTTCTACCAGCAGAATTTGTTTGCCCGCCAGGGCCGGGATGGTCGCCTCCAGCGGCATGCGATGTTCTTCGCTCAACGGTTTTGGCCCCAAGAGGGACATGATGGTGTCCAGCAGCATGGAACTGGTGATGGGTTTGACCAGGAATCCGTCTAATTTGCTGGCCTGAGCCTGGTGAATGATGTCTTCACGTCCATAGGCGGTGACCATGATGATGAAAGGCGGTTCGGGGATGCGGGGATTGGTTTTGATGCGCTGAGTGGTTTCAAAGCCATCCATGCCGGGGATTTTCCAATCGAGCAGCGCCAGTTTATAGGGTTGTTCGCCGGTTGCGGCGGCGCGCTCCAGTTCATGCAGCGCGGCGACGCCTGAATCGACCGCGCTGACGGTGAAAGACATGGCGCGCAAGATGTTTTCCAGCAGGGAAGAATAGGAAGGGTCGTCATCTACAACCAGGGCGCGCAGTTTGCCGGGGCTGGGTGGGGTGATCAGAAAGCGGGGTTTTTCGTCGTTAACGCAGAAGGATAGGGTAAATGAGAATACACTGCCCTGGCCGGGTCGGCTTTGTACTTCCAGAATGCCGCCCATTAGTTCGACCAGGCGTTTGCAGATGGCCAGGCCCAGGCCGGCCCCCCCATATTTGCGGGCGGTTGAGCCGTCGGCCTGGGTGAAGGGTCGGTATAGTCTGGCCAGTTGTTCGGTGGTCATGCCGATGCCCGTATCGCTGACGGTGAAGCGCAGAAGGTGTTGGTCGCTGCTCTCGGCGCAATCTTGCTGCAAGAGGGAGTCAATGGTGAGGCTGACCGCGCCCCTTTCAGTAAATTTAATGGCGTTGCTCAGGAGGTTCGACAGCACCTGGCTGAGGCGCATGGGGTCGCCGATCAAAGAGAGCGGCACGTCGGGCGCACAGTGGATCGTCATGGCGAGGTGTTTTTCGGCGGCTTTTTCGCCCATGACGGCGGCGAGGTTTTCCAACACTTTGTCCAGGCGGAAGTCGGTTTCTTCAATTTCCAGGCGGCCGGTTTCGATCTTAGAAAAATCTAAGATATCGTCAATGATGCTCAACAGTGAATAGGCCGAAGCCTGCATCTTATTCAGGTAATCGCGCTGCTTGGAGGAGAGATCGGTCTTTAAGGCAAGGTGGCCAAGCCCCAGGATGGCGTTCATCGGGGTGCGGATTTCGTGCGACATTTTGGCAAGAAATTCGCTTTTGGCGCGGTTGGAGGCTTCAGCCTCCTGGCGGGCGCGTTCAATCTCGTTGGCTTTGCGTTCATTTTCGAGGGCGATGCTGGCCTGGTAAGCAGCCTCTTGCGCCAGGCGCTGCAGTTCTAAGGCTTGCTCGCTCTTTTGGCGCTCGACCTCGAAAAGGCGGGCGCGTTCTAAGGCCGAGGCGGCGCTGATCCCCAGGATTTGCAGGAGGCGTTCATCTTCCACAGAGAAGGCGTTGGTTCTTTGGGCGACGACGCTGAGAGTGCCGAGGGGGGACTGCTGGCGGCTGATCGGCGCGACGAGAAGTGAGCGAAAGGCGGAGGGGGTGGGGGATTTGATGTAGATAGGGTGCTGATCTACATCGGCGACATTGATGGGCTGGTTTTGTTTTAACACGTGGCCGGCGATGCCTTCGCCGGGGCGCATGTTCAAACCCAGGTTGCTGCTGCCGGCCTGCGGCGCCTGGCCAGAGACGGCCGCGGCGTAAAGCAGTTGCTTTTCTTCATCCAGCAGGTGTAAGACGGTGTAACTTACATTAGGGATAATTTGCTGGGCTGAGTCGGCGATAAGCTGTAAGATCTGCTTTAGTTCCAGGGTTTCGTTGAGGGCGCGGGTGATAGCGGCAATCGCCTGGTTTTCCTGCAGCCGCCGCTGCAGGTCGCGATGGCGGCGGGCGTTGCTGATCGCAATCGAGGCCCAACTGGCAGCCCCTTCCAGCAGGTTCAAGTCGTCATCGTCAAATTTCTGCTCAGCGGTGTGCACCGCTTCCATAACGCCCAGGGTCTGGCCGTCGGACATCAATGGCACGGCCAGGAGGGAGCCGCTCTGGGCGACGGCCTGTGATTTCGGCACGCGGTAGACGCGTTCGTCTGTGACCACATCGGTAATCACAGCGGCTTTTCCGCTGCGAAACACTGCGCCGGCGATGCTGCCTTCCAAGGGTACAGTCAGGCCGACCAGTTTGTCGGCGGCGTCGCCGTACGCGGCGTGAAATACCAATCCATCTGGCTGCTGCGCTTCTGGCAGCAGGATTGACGCCCCGGTGGCTCCCACCACTTTCACCACTTGCTGCAGCACTTGTTGAAAGACAGTTTCCAGGTCTAAGCTTGAGGTGACTACCTGGCCCATATCGCTCAATGCCTGCAGCAGGGCGAAACGCCGTTGAGCGGCTTTTTCTACCGTCAGGCGTTGGGGCGTTTCGATCTCAGGAGGGATGATGCGGGGAAACGAGGGTTGTTTGGGACTCATATTGGTTTCAGCATGGCGCGGATGAGTTGGACAGTTTGCTGCAAGCTGATGGGTTTGCTCAGATATTCATTGGCCCCGGCCTGCAGGCAGCGCTCGCGGTCTCCGGGCATGGCCAGGGCGGTGACGGCGATGACCGGGGTGGCGGCAAGCTGCGCATCGGGGGAGGCGCGCACACGCCGAATCACTTCAAAGCCATCCGTGCCGGGCATTTGGATATCCATTAAGATGATGTCAGGGTGCAGGCAGGGGAACTGTTCAAGGAAGTCTATCCCGTTGAAGGCGGTCGCGACGCGGAAGCGCTGCGCCTCCAAAAATTCGGCGATCGTCTCGATGTTGATCTCCTGATCATCTACCACCATGACCAACGGCGCGGTTTGCCAGCTATTGGCTATTGCTGTCGCCTCTTTGCGCAGCGTCATCATTGCCAGATTCAGCACGGCGCGCAGCTCGGCAAAGGTGAAAGGCTTCACCAGGTAGCCGGTTGCGCCCAGATCAGCAGCTTGGATGCGGTTTTCGGTGACCGAAGCGATGATCACGGGAATGTGGGCGGTTTCGGGATGGGCTTTTAGTTCGGCCAATATCTGCCAGCCGGATCGATCGAGCAGATCGATATCCAGGAAGATAACGCCTGGTTTTTGCGCCAGGGCGCTGGCGACGGCTTGCGACCCTTGCTTTTGGACGACGACGCTCAGGCCTAAGGCTTCACAGTAACGCTGGATGCGTTCAATATTCAGGGGCTGATCTTCTATGAGCAGAACGCGGTGGAGCGCGAAATCTGTTCCGCTCGCCGGGCGCATCCGGTCAAGTTCTGGTTCGGCGTCTTCTAGCTGAGGCGCGTGCGGCAGGAGGATGGTAAAACGGCTGCCCTCGCCAGGTTTGCTCTGCACTTCTATTTGCCCGTTGTGCAAAGCGACCATGCGCTGCACCAACGAAAGCCCCAGGCCGCTGCCGCTGTGCTGGCGCGCCAGGCTGCTGTCGAGTTGGACAAAGGGCTGAAAGAGCCGCCCCAGGTCTTCGGGTGTGATGCCGATGCCTGTATCCCAGACCGTGATCCCAACCATTGAGTCGGCGCGGCTGCTGTCTACATCCAGCCCCACCGAACCGCCCTCGAGGGTGAATTTGACGGCGTTGCTGAGCAGGTTAACCAACATCTGTTTCAGGCGGCGCGGCTCGGCGCGAACGTGGACTGCAATGGCATCCATCGCGAAACTGATTTTAACCCGTTTTTTCTGCGCCATGCCTTTGATCATTTGCAGGCTGGCCTGGCAGATTTCTCCCAGGGAACAAAGTTCAAATTGCATTTCAAGCTTGCCGGCTTCGATCTTGGAGAGGTCGAGGATGTCATTGATCAGATCGAGCAGATGACGACCGCTAATCTCAATGTTTTTGAGGGATTTGACCTGCTTCTCGTTGAGTCCGCCATAGGTCTGGAGCTGCAAGGCTTCGGAAAGCCCCAAGATGCCGGTTAATGGGGTGCGCAGTTCGTGACTCATGCTTGCCAGGAATTCATCCTTCATGCGCATGGCGCGTTCCATCTCAAGGCTGGCCAGCCGGCGCGCCGCCTCGGCTTGTTTGTGCTCGGTATTGTCGATCATGGTGCTGCGGCTGGCAACAAACTGGCCCTCCGCGTCATAAATGGCGGTGGCGTTTATGTTGACTGGTAGGATACTGCCATCTTTGCAGATCAGGTCAAGCTCAAGGTCTCTGACCTGCCCGTTGGCTTTAAACTCGGGGAAGGTTTTGGCGAACTGCGCCGCGCTCTCTGGCGTCAGGATCGAGGCAAAGGACTTGCCGATCAATTCTGATCTGGTGTATCCCAACCACTTCAATTCGGTGGCGTTGAGCCGGATAAAATGACCCTCCGCGTCCAATGAATGGTAGCCAGTGGGGGCGTTTTCATATAGGTCTTGCACTTCTGCCGTGCGCTCTTGCACTTCCGCTGTGCGTTCTCGCACCCGCTCTTCTAGCGAGCGGTTTAGTTCGAGTAATTCGCGCTGCGCCAGCTTAAGCTCGGTGATATCGGTCGTACTGATCAGGGCCATGACGGCCTGCCCACTTTGGTCGCGGATGGGTTGGATGCTGTTGCGAAAATAAACCTGGTCGCCAATCGACGTCTCAGTGACAATGCCCTGGTTGGTCTCGATCACTTTGCGCACCCAACCCAAGACAATGTCGGTAAAGTTCTGGGAGAAAATCTCGGATAGATTTTTGCCGATCAGGTTGGCCGCGGGGATGGCGCCCTGGCGGGAAGCCTTGTCGTTGGCGTAGTGAATACACCCGGCGGCGTCTACTGTAATAATAATGGCATCTGAGGCTTCGACCAGGCTGCGATATTTCTCTTCGCTTTGGCGGCGCGCTTCTTCAAGCAGGGCGCGCTCGGTAATATCGTGGACGATGGAATAAAGCATGGCCTGGCCGCGCCAGGCGACGCGCCCGCTGTAAACCTCCACTGCTCGAATTGAACCATCCGCGCGGTGGTGTTTGAAGACGAAATAGTTCTTTGAGGCGGCCCGCGCCCGTTCCATTTCCGCCTGCACTTCGCCTGGGGTCAGGGTATTGATCTCTTTGATATTGATGCGGCGCAGTTCAGCCAGGTTCCAGCCGTAAAAATGTTCAGCGGCCGGGTTTGCGTCCATGATTTGCCCGCTTTGAGGATCGATGATCAACATGATGACGTGGTCGTTTTGAAACAGGCCGTCATAGGTCTCTGGCTGGTTGAGGTCGGCGGGGGAATGGAAGGATACTTCGTTTGTCTGTTTCATTTCTTTGTGGGAGAAGGGGAAAAGGGCGAGAGCATGGCGCGGATGAGTTGGACAGTTTGCTGCAAGCTGAGGGGTTTGCTCAGATATTCATTGGCCCCGGCCTGCAGGCAGCGCTCGCGGTCGCCGGGCATGGCCAGGGCGGTGACGGCGATGACCGGGGTGGCGGCAAGCTGCGCATCGGGGGAGGCGCGCACA
>CAIQJJ010000475.1 GCA_903872065.1 uncultured Anaerolineales bacterium
GGCGCGTTCGCGCATGGCAATAAGTACATCGTGCAACTGCTGCACGACTCGATTGCTGACCTGGGCGGCGACGTGACCATGCTGGCCCGCGATGACGCCGGCCACTTCGCTGGCAACACAATGCCGTTCCGCGATTGGGACGCTGAAGGCGAAGTTCCTTATAACTGCGCCAAGTGCCACAGTGCAACCGGCCTGCCCGAATTCCTGAAGAGCGGCGGCACGGTTGTGGTCAGCGCCAGCGGATCCACCATGACGGTTGGGGTTGGCCCGCAGCCGACCGCCAACGGTTTCCAGTGCAGCACCTGCCACGATGAAGCCAACTGGCCGGCGCGCTATGCACCAGTGGCCGTAACCATGCCGAGCGGCAAGAGCGTGAGCTTTGCGAAAGACGCCGACGGCAAAAACGTGGCTGACGAATCGAACCTGTGCGCACTGTGTCACCAGGGTCGTGAGTCCACCACCAGCGTCAACAATGCCCTCAAAGGCAAGGAAGACGACACTCCGGATGCCAAGATCAGCTTCAAGAATATCCACTACTTGAGCGCCGGCGCGACGGTCTTCGGCGCGGACGCGGCGGGCGCGTATCAGTATGCGGACAAAGACTATGCTGGACAGAATATGCACGCGGCTCCTACCGGCGGCGTGAACAAATGCCTCGACTGTCACGACGCCCACGCGCTGACGGTCAAGGTTGAAACTTGCAAGAGCTGCCACGGCACCGAAGATGTGGAAGCCATCCGCATGACCTCGCCAGATTACGACGGCGATGGCGACGCGACGGAAGGTGTAGCCGGCGATCTTGAGGGCCTGTCTGAAGCGTTGTATGCTCAGATGCAGAAGTACGCTGAAGAAACCGCCAAGCTGCCGATCCTCTACAATGCGGACGCCTATCCCTATTATTTCGTGGATGCGAACAAAGACGGCGCTCCCGATGTGGATGACAAGGGCGCGACCATTCGTTACAACGCATGGACGCCTCGCTTGATGCGGGCTGCCTTCAACTACCAGTACGCTCACAAAGATCCGGGCGCTTTTGCGCACAATCCGAAGTACGTTGCTCAGTTCCTGATCGACTCGATCGCGGATTTGGGCGGCGATGTGACCGCTTTCACTCGTCCCGAAGTGGCGAAGTAAGCTTTTCGCACCTGTAACAAAAAAACCGGTCGCCCCAGGGCGGCCGGTTTTTTCTTTGACCGGAGCCGCAGCTTGAAATCCTTTCTAACCCGCTTCGTCTTTCGCCTGGCCAAAAGCCGCCTGGCAGGCCGAATCGTGCGTTGGAGTTTCACCCACATGACCGCCTGGATGCCGCTTGAAAAACTGTATGAGACGCAGCGGGTCATCGCCTTTTATCATCCGCGACCAAGCTACCCGGTGCATATCTTGATCATCCCGAAACACCCCCTGCGCAGCCTGATGGAACTGAGTACGAAAGATATAGAATTGATGGCGGAAATCATCGGCGCGGCGCAGGAG
This sequence comes from uncultured Anaerolineales bacterium, assembly GCA_903872065.1. Taxonomy (GTDB): domain Bacteria; phylum Chloroflexota; class Anaerolineae; order Anaerolineales; family UBA4823; genus CAIQJJ01. The sequence goes on from CAIQJJ010000475.1 coordinate 1,474, forward strand.
GTGGTGCGCCGGCTGAGGTTAGAAGAAAAAGGCTATCGCCTGATTATAAATGGGGGCGACTACCAGGAGGTGGAGCAGCTTCACTTCCACCTGGTTTCGAATAAATAAGCCCAAATTGCAATTGACAAGGCAAGGTTAATTCTATATAATTTACACGGGTTAGTTTACTCGATTTACCCAGTCGAACCAATCATATCATAAAGGAGAGAAGTTCATGAAAGCCCTATCACGGCGCGATTTTCTTAAGACCGTCGCCCTGGCGAGCGGTGCAGGCGTTTTGGCTGCCTGCTCTACCCCTACCCCGCAGACGATCATCCAGACCGTCGAAGTAGAAAAAATTGTTAAAGAAACCTCAATCGTCAAAGAGACCTCAGTGGTCGAGGTTGAAAAAGTGGTGAAGGAGACCTCGGTTTCCGAAGTTGTGGTGACCGCCACGCCGCCTCCTGCCCCGCCCGAAGCCGAACCGGTGCCAGCCACCTTCCTGTGCCGCCCGGACATCGTCGGGGCGTATGGCGCCAAGACGTTCGTGGATCAGTGGAACGCGTCGCATGCGTCGCAGGTTACGCTAGAAGAGCAGGCCGGCGACTGGCAGGCCAAGCTGACTTCTCAACTGGCTGCCGGCGAAACCCCGTCCTGGGATGGTTGGGCGGTCGCCGCGATCCCCTGGGAACACGGTGGGCCGATCAAGGCCGGTCTGTTCATGCCGATTGACGACCTGGTGATGGCTTCGCAGGTGCCGAACAAAGACCGCCTGTTCAGCGAAATGGTTGAAAGCATTAAACCCACCATCCAGTGGGAAGGCAAGACCTACGGTATCCCCGGCAACGTGGGCAGCGTGCTGTTGGCGATGCGCTGGGACGTTTTGAAGGACATTGGCTATGATGTCGCCGTGAAACGCCAGCCGGAGACCTACGATGAACTGTACGAAGCCTGCAAATTGATCTACGAAAAGCGCCCCGAACTGACGCCCTTCATGGCCGCCAACTCACCGCTGTGCGACCTGGAACCCTACCTGTGGGCATCCACCGACACCCCCTTCACCGACGATGGCCTGGTCAATTACGAAGCTCCGGAGTCGATTGAAGGCTTGAAGTGGTACCGCAAGATGGTGGAAGAAGGCCTGACTGCCAACTCGGCGACCGGCTTCGGCGACTGGCTGAAAGGCGGCGTTGGTTTGATCAACTCCTTCGATGTCGCTGGCACGATGTACCAGCAGAACTTTGGCGTGAGCGAAGGCGATACCGGCACGATGGTCTATGTCGAAGCCGGCAAGACCCATGCAGGCATCCCATCCTGGTCAAACGCCTGCTTCGTGATCAGCCAGTCCAAGGGCGCGCAGACAATGTGCGACTTCTTCCTGTGGTGGTTCGGCCCGGATAATAAGTTGATGATGCAGCGCACCCTGGATGTGGCCGCCAAGCCGTGCTACACCTACACTTACAAAGAACTGGGTACCGATGCAAAATACAAGTGGCAACTGGATGCCATGGATCTGATGAACAAGTCGGTGCCGTTCGCGGTCAACCTGAATCGCGGCTTCCACTGGACTTACGGTGGGCAGTTGATGAGCAAGGTCTACGATCCCAACGAAACCTTCGACCCGGAGGCCTGGGCCGCCGAGGCGATGCAGATGATGCGCGACGAAGTTGCCAAGCTGAAATAAGCCGGCGACTACTGCGTCAAAGAATGCGCCCAATGACGGGCCGCCGCTTTTCTTGCAAGCGGCAGAGAAAATTGAATGGATTAGATTGTAGGGGCGCATCAGCGCCCCTACAATCTAAAACGACATGGCGTCAGCCGCCAAAAGGCGGCCAACGCCGGCACGGGAGGCCAAACATGAGCAATGCGCCGTCGCCTGTCCAGCGCCCAACGTTCTTCCAGACGATTAAAGACGAGTTGGCTTTGTTTCGCACTGGACGTTGGGATCGTTCGGGGTATCTCTTTATTGCCCCGATGCTCCTCTTCTACCTGGTTTTCCAAACCTGGCCAATTATCCGGGGGTTTTTAATGGCCTTTACCGATTACCGCTTGAACTATCCGAAAACTGCCTGGGAGTTCACCGGTTTTGCCAATTATATCGAACTGTTCAATGACAAAAATATTTTGCGTTACCTGTCAATCAGCGTGCAGGCAGCGCTGCTCAATGTACCGATTGTGCTGGCGCTGGCGCTGCTGCTCTCAATTTTAATCTCCAGCGTAAAGCGATGGGCAGGGGCGTATCGCTGGCTGATCTACATGCCAGCGGTAATGCCCGTTTCAGTGGTGTTTTTAACCTGGAATGAAATCTTTGGCCCCAAGTTCGGCTTCATTGCTGCACTGCTGCGCACCGTTGGCATCCGCTTGCGCCTGGGCATCCTGCTGAACTCAGAGACGGCGTTGGCGGCTACCGTGCTGGTGGAAAACTGGCGCGTGGTCGGTTTCAGCGTGATCATGCTGCTGGTGGGCATCTACAGCATTGACCCGGAAATCTTCGAGGCGGCGGCAATTGACGGGGCCAACTGGTGGAGCAGCTTTCTTCATGTGACGCTGCCGCTGCTGAAAAACCAACTGCTGGTCTTGATGATCGGCAGTTCGGGGGCGCTCTCAATGCTGGTGCCGCAAATGCTCCTCACGCCCAACGGTGGGCCAAAAGGCTCTACCATGACCTTTGCCTATTTCATGTACTTACAAGGCATCCAGGGCGACCGGCGGCTGGGATATGCTTCATCCGGGTATTTGCTGCTGGCGATCTTTTCTGTCGTGTGGACCTATTTTTGGATGAAGGCATTGCAAGAAAGGGAATAAAAGGCATGAGCAAGACAAATTACCCATCCAACCCGTGGATGCGTTTGACCGCCTGGTTCCGCCGGCAGGGAATTGTGGTGCAGACGCTGACGACCATCATCTTCTTCATCTACCTGGTGCCGGTAATCTGGTCCGTAAGCGCGACGTTCAAGACACGCATTGACTACATGACCAATACCGCCAGTTTGATTCCAGTTCCCCCAACGCTGCTTAACTACGAATACACCTTGACCAAGCTGGAAAATCTGCCGATTTACTTCCGCAACAGTGTCATTGTGACCTTGATTGCGGTAACGGCGCAGGTGTTGTTCAGCGCGTTGGCAGGCTACGCGTTTGCCCAGTTACGTTTCCCCTTCCGCGATCTGATCTTTCGCTTCTTGATCTTCTCGATGCTAATCCCGTTGGGGGGAATGCTGTTTGCGTTGTATGAGGAATTTACCTTCTTCAAAATCCGCAACATTGTGGGACTGGTGCTGCTCTTTTGTACTACCAGCCCGGGGATGATGCTGATCATGCGGCAGTCCTTTGCCAGCATCCCCAGGGCGATGATTGACGCGGCCACGATGGACGGCGCCTCCCCGTGGCAGTTCTTCTGGTTTGTCGGCTGGCCGATTGCCATGTCCAGTTCACTGGTGGTGGCAACCAGTGTCTTCGTGCTGGTATGGGGCGATTACCTGTACACGACGACGCTGGTCGATCAGGAAGCTCACCTGACGCTGGCTGTGGGAGTGCAAAAAATTCTACCAACTGGCGGCGGGGTGTATGAGACGGCGCTCTCGGCGATGCAGTTCCGCGGAAAACTGACCCCTGAAACTGCTTCGATGGCGATCCTGTGGTTTGCCGCCCTGCCGGCGCTGCTGGTCTATGCGGCGCTGCAGCGCTGGTTCATGCGCGGCCTGCTCTCCGGCGCGATCAAAGGCTGATAGTGCAACGACCCAAGCAAATTGATGTAGCCAGGTTGGCGGGGGTGTCGCGCGCCACGGTGTCGTTTGTGTTGAACGAACGCAGCCGGACGCGCGTGCCAATTTCTGAAGAAACCCGCCAAAAAGTGATGGAAGCGGCGCGCCAGTTGGGCTACCAACCCAATGTGCTGGCGCAAAGTTTGAAGGCCGGCTCCAGCCAGGCGATCGGCTTTTTAATCCCGGCGCTGCACAACCCGCATTATTGGGATGTGCTGGATGGCGCCGAAGAAGAAATTACCGCCCGCGGCTACCACTTGATCCTGGTAGTCTCGAATTTGAATCCGGAACGCGAACAACAAGCGCTGCATTCGCTGCTGAGGCGGCGCCTGGATGGGATGATCTTGATGCCCACCTTTATGGATATGTTCCCCGAAGAACTCAAAGCGGCGCGCGAACGCTCGATTCCGGTGGTTTTTACAACGCCGGCCGAAGGCATGGATTGGGTTTTTCCAAATATGCGCAGCGGGGCGGAACAATTAATGGATCACTTGCTAGGGCTGGGCCATCGCCGCATCGGGTTCATCAATGGTGTGGCGCGGCCCAACCTGGCGCAAACCCGCCTGGATATTTACCTGGAAAAGATCAAAACGAGCGGCCTGGCAGAGTGCGCCGAGTTGATTCGCTGCTGTGGCCATCATGTCGAAGATGGCTATCAAGAAGCACGCGCCTTGCTTGATCTACCCAATCCACCCACAGCGATCTGGGCGATCAACGATTTGTTGGCTACTGGCGCGCTGCGCGCCATTCATGAACGGGGGTTACGCATGCCAGAGGAAGTAGCCCTGGCCGGTTTCGATAACATCGCCTTTGCGCAGCAGCTTTATCCTCCTCTGACCACCGTGCAAATGCCGGCTCGTGAACTGGGCGGACGCGCGGCGGAAATCTTGTTCGAGCGCATGGAAAACCCCGATCTGCCGCCAATGCAGGAAATGCTGCCTACCAGGTTGATCGTCCGGCAGTCCACTTGCGGCGACAAGGCAGCCAGGTAAAGACAACTTCCGAAGTCTGCAGTGCCGCCGAGTCCGGAAGTCCATCCTGCTTTACACAAAAAAACACACTTGAGTGAACATCATGACTACAAATTCTCCTACTTTGTTGGTTCGCATGGATTGGCCCTGGAAGAGCGAGGATCCAGGCATCCATATCATTCTTGTCTCAGATGAACAATTCATCAATCTCGCCAATCACCCCGATGAAGCTATCGAAAAAATCTTTCCCCAAGACCCGCAGCCGATCAGCCTGCGCGAACACTGCCGGCGCGGCGCCGAACGTGGAGCGACCACGCTGCGCGTGGCTTATGACTACTTCTTCGGCGGCAGCAAGCGCGGCCTTTACCCCGACACCGAGGCGTTTCAAGAGGCGCTTAAGAAAGTGCATGATGTGGCGCGTGAGTTTGGGATCGGTCTGGAACCGAGCATTCTTTCGCCGCTGGAGTTAGGGGTTGGCTACCAGGCAAAAACCGGCGAGGCAGGGCGTTGGATGCAGTATCGCGAGGGACTGCGCGACCCTCAAACAGGCGAATACTCGGTGACTTTATGGCAGCACCAGCAGTGGTGTAACAACAAAGGCCCGACGCCGGTGAAACTGATTGGGGCGCGCGCCTTTGCTTTTCGCGAAGAGCGCATCCCGAACACCTGCTTCTTTGCCGTCAACCCGGCAGAGATCATCGAACTACCCTCGCCAGGCATTGAGGAAATCCCAGGGATGCGCGCCGATACAACGGCGCACTTCCGCGCGGTGCGAGTGCGCGTCTCAGGGCGGGGCGGCGGTGGATTGGCGGCCAACCTGGCGCAAGAGGTGCAGGGAAATGCAGACGGGCTGTCCTTCACCACCTCGCAGAGCGCCGGGAACACAGCGGGCGGGCTGAATCGCGTGCTGGTGGTAATGCAGTACAAGACAGTCGAGATGGATTACTTTAGCCCAAAGGCAGAGCAGTTCCTGGAAGATTTGATCCAGCAATACCATGGGCGCGAGATCTCCTTGACGGGCGTCTACGCCGATGAGACGCACATCCAGCAGGACTGGTCGTATCACGCGCACCACGAGAACGGGCAATTTACCTTGCGGTATGTATCGGAGGGATTCGAGCGCGCCTTTGCCGCCCAGTTTGGCGCAGAGTATGGCGATTTTGCCAAATACCTGGTGTATTTCACCTGCCATCAGCACGATTTCGCCTCCACCCACGAACCCAAACTGCCCGCCCAACACGTCTTTGGCCGGCAGCAAGAGGATATCGCCCGCACGCTGCTCTTCCGCCGCAACTACTATCAATTCTTGGAAGGCAGTGTGGTCAAATTGATGACCGCGGCGCGCCAGAAGGCTGAGGCGCTCAACGGGCGTCTGTTCGACGTTTACTACCATTCCACCTGGGCCGAATCGCCGACCTGCGATGCGTACGCGGTAGATGGGGTGCATACAGAATGGACGCCGGCGGAACACCGGCGCAAGTATGACTATACGCCAGAATTTCTGTGGTCGAACACCATTCACCAGGCTTCCGCGGCGTGCGCCAACCAATTTGCCTGGAATGACTTTTTGACCGGCGGCAATGATGACACACCCGAAGGCGGCTACGCCGACCGTAACTATTATGGGCGCGCTCTGGCCTGCTCACTGGCGGCGCTCAACCGCAGCCCCCTGGCCAGCGCGGGGATGTGGGGCATGCCGCCGGCGGCGGCGCAGCGCATGAGCGCCGTCAGCGCCGTGTTCGGGGCCGGCGGCCACCCGGCGTTTCGCTCAGTGCAAGATTACGCCCCACGCCAGATTGAAGCGCTCTTCCTGTACCCCCAAGACCTGGTTGCGATAGAGGAACGGTTTGGTTCCTGGATTACACAGTATGGCTATGCGAATTTGATCACGGCGGAAAAACTGATCGAGCATGGGCAGGCAACGCCAGACGGCAAAATGGCGGTCAAAGGGGCGCTCTATCGCACGCTGGGCGTGCTGTATGAACCTTTCCCCAGCCTGGAACTGCTGAATCTGCTGCGCGAGTTTGTCGCCAGGGGCGGGGTGTTGATCTGGTCGGGCATTCCGCCTCTGATCAACCGGGCGGAGTTTTCTCAACTGCTCGGCGTTGACTTCGTCCAGACGCCTGACCCGCTCGGCCTGGCGCTGCCGGCGCGGCAGGTGACATTTGCTGGCGGATTAAACAGGGTCGCGCCGATGTCCATTCTGACGGACTTTGTGGTCGATCGCGTCTTTCCACTGCGCCCGCAGGAGGGCGTTGAAACAAGCGCCTGGCTGCGCCCTGGCGGAAGCACCCGTCCACTGTGCGTCGGGACGTGCAAAATCTACCCATCCGGCGGACAGGCGCTCACCTTCGGCTTTCGCCTGCGCGATGACCAGGCGGCCTCCACCGGCAGCGAGGCGCGCGCCTGGTTTGAAGTGCTGCAAACCGTTGGAACGTACCCGGGGCAGGACAATCCCACCGTCATCTCACGCCAGACGTCTTACGTAGCGGGTGCATTTCCAAACGGAGCATTGGCGCTCGCGCCGCATTTCTGCCAGCACGAAGAAAACTGGCCGGGCGGATTCTTCCGCGACCAGGCCGCTGACCAACGCGCCCTGGAAGAAACTCCCCTGCCAGAGGATTGGATCGAGGTGCGCGACTTCGCCATCGCCGGGCAGGTGATCACTTACCGCGGACGTCACGCCGTCGCCTGGCGCATGGATGGCGAGCGGCTGGCGGCCTTCGCGGGAGTGGAATCCTGCGCCATCACCATCAACGGGCAAGTCTACACCTGGGCCGAGCGGCCGGTCGAGGTGGGCTGGCACCCGCTTTCCGCCGCCATGAACAGCGAGGACTACCAGGGACTTTACCGAGTCTGGTGCAATACGGAGGGAAAGATCAGTCTCCCGCTGAATCTGCA
>CAIQJJ010000476.1 GCA_903872065.1 uncultured Anaerolineales bacterium
CCTGAACCCTCCGCTAACCCTCATCTGCCGACCGCCCGAAGATCGCTCTCGCATCCAGGGGATCGTTCTGGCAGCCAGGAAGATCGCCGGTCGGGGCAGCCAGGCGATCAATCGCCTGGCTAAAGCAGCGCCCCACAAGTGGGGCTTGGGAACAGCCCACCACCTCGCGCCCAAATTCTTCAGCCGGATTCATCCGGCGCAGCCTTGCCCTGGCATTCATGCCAGGGATCGCCATCCCGCTCCTCACACCACCGGACGATCCATTTTTCCACTCTCCACTCCCCACTCTCCACTCTCCACTCTCCACTCCCCACTCACCTCAACGGCAGCGTAAAATTAAACGCCACCCCGCCCGGCAAATTCTCCGCCCAAATCCTCCCCCCGTGCGCCTCCACAATCCCCTTGCAGATCGAAAGCCCCAGGCCCGTCCCCGTCACCCGTTCATCGGGTGAAGCGCGGTAAAAGCGGTCAAAGACGCGCTGCAAATCCTCCTCCGGCAGAGGCGGCCCCTGGTTGATCATCTGCACCCGCGCCGCCGTCTCATCCGCCTGGGCGCGGATGTAGATCACGCTGCCCGGCGGGGCGTATTTCAAGCTGTTGCCCAGCAAATTGGCGAACACCTGCTCGATCAGCCCATAATCGAACGCCGCCAGGGGCAGATCCTCGCCGATCTCGTTGCGGATTTCGCAGCGCAGCGGATGGCGTTTCAGCCGAGCGATCACACTGCCGGCCGCCTCCGCCAGCACATTTTGCGACTTTTGCGGGCGCAGCACCCCCGCCTCGATGCGCGACATATTCAGCAAGTTGCCCACCAGTTGGTTGAGGGCGTCAGTCTCTTCCTCGATCGCCGCCAGCAGTTCCTCGCGCGCCCCGCTCTCCCAATCCACCGCCCCCGAACGCAAGCTGGAGACGGAGGCTTTGATCGTCGCCAAGGGAGTGCGCAGCTCATGCGAGACCGAATTGAGCAGGGCGGTCTTCAACACATCGCTCTCTTCCAGCACACGCGCTCGCGTCTCGGCTTGCGCCAGCTGCGTCCGCTCCAGCGCCAGCACCCCTTGCGCGGCGAATGTTTGCAGCAGGCGTTCCTCCGCCGGCTGGAAGGGTTCTTCCTCCCGCCACAGGCAAATTTCCCCAAGCAGGCTGTGTGCGGTTTGCAGCGGGACGATCAGCGCCGGCGCTTGACTGCTGACCTTGGCCTCGGGCGGCAGGCGCAGCGTCAGTGGTTCTGCGCCGTAGCCCGCCTCCAGGTTGATCTGCACCTGCGCCGCCTGGAAGATCGGCTGGCATTGTTCGGCCAGGATTTGGACAATCGCGCGGCTGTCATGTACATTGGCCAGCGCAGCGCTGATCTCGTGCAGCCAGACCGCCTCGCGCTCGCGCGCCCTGGCCAGCGCCTGGCCGTCGCGCGCCCGCGCCATCAGTTGGCTGGTCAGGCCGGCCACCAGCAGAAAGACTCCCAGCGCCAGCAAATCCTGCGTCCGGTGCACCCACAGCGAGTGGCGCGGTTCGATGAAATAGTAATTGAAAGCCAGGAAGGAGAGAATAGACGCCGCCGCCCCCGGCAGGAACCCTCCGGAGGCGGTGCTGAGGATGACCAGCAGCAGGTAGAGCAGGGCTGCCACCGGTGTATTCAATTCATCGCGCTGCCAGAGCAGCAGCGCCGTCAGCAGGGCGACCATCAGCCCCGCCCCGCCGAGGCGCAGCAGCGTTTCCAGCGAGCGTGCGCGTTTCATGCTGCCTGAAAAACCAAACCCTAAAGGTTTAAGAAAACCTTTAGGGTTTGGTGGAACTGACTTTTAGTCGCGGTCACGGCTGATGCCCGCCACCAGGCTGACGTAGTAGAGCAGCTGCAGCACGGCGGTGAACAGCGCCGCGACGTAGGTCAAGGCGGCTGCGTTTAGCACAGACTTGACCCCATTTTCCTCTTCCTGGCCGATGATCAGACCGGTCTCGTTCAGCAGGCGGCGGGCGCGGGCCGAAGCGTCCAATTCGACGGGCAGCGTCGCCAGGGCGAAGAGCGCCCCGCCGGAGAAGACCGCCACGCCCAGCCAGGCGATGCTTGTCGCGCCGAGGAACAAGCCGACCATCAGCAGGATCCAGCCCAGGTAAGAGCCGATGTTGACCGCCGGCACCAGGGCCGAGCGCAGCTTCAAAGGCGTGTAGCCTTCGGCGTCTTGCATGGCGTGGCCCAGTTCATGCGCCGCGATGGCCAGTGCGGCGACCGATGAACTGCCATAGACCCCTTCTGATAGGCGCAGCACCTTGTCGCGCGGGTCGTAATGGTCGGTCATCTGGCCGCGCACCCCTTCGATGCGCAGGCCGTACAGCCCGCCGGCTGAGATCAAACGCTGCGCAGCTTGGGCGCCGCTCAACCGGCTGCGCGCCGCCACGCGGCTCCAGCGATTGTACGCTGAACTGACGTAGATCTGGGCGATCATCATCAAGAGGAAGGCCGGCGCCATGAACAGCATATAACGTGGATCAAAGAAAAACATTTTCTACTTCCTTTCAGACTTGCGGCCTCAGGCGGCCGCCCGGCAGGGGCGGCGCTTAAGGTTTTGAACTTTTTATTTCTTCAATAATTCTACGGCTGAATCCAGCTGCGGGTCGCGCCCGGCTTTGCTATCTTCCGGCGTCAATTCGACGACCACATCCGGCGTCAGCCCGATCTTGTGAATCTGGCGTTCGTTGGGGGTCAGCCAGCGAGCAATGGTCACTTTGACCGCTCCCTGTTCGTCGTCCAGCGGGATCCAGTTTTGCACCGAACCTTTGCCATAGCTCTGCACGCCCACCAGCCTGGCGCGCCCGTGATCTTGCAGCGCTCCCGCCACCACCTCGGAGGCCGAGGCGCTGTACTGGTTGACCAACACCACCATGGGGATCTCGGTGGCGCGGCCCTGCTTTTCGACCTTGAAGGTAGTGCGTTTGCCATCGCCGTACTGTTCGTACAGGATCACCTGGTCTTTTTGCAAGAACTGCGAGCCGACCTCGACCGCCGTCCCCAGGTAGCCGCCGCCGTTGTTGCGCAGATCGAAGATCAGGCCAACCGGTTTTTGCGCCATCAGGTCTTTCAACACGGCATCCAGTTCTTGCGAGGTCTTGTCGCCAAAGGTGTACATGCGCACGTAGGCGATGTTCCCATCCAGCATTTTGCCGGTGACGCTGGGTACTTTGATCGTGGCGCGGGTGACGGTTACATCGAACGGATCGGTCTCGCCCTCGCGCTGGACGGTCAATACCACCTGGCTGCCTTTCGGCCCTAGCACCTTCAAGCGCGCCAGTTCGGGGGCGGTTCCGGTCATGTCCACACCGTCAATCGCGACGATCTTATCGCCTGGTTTCAGGCCGGCCTTTTCCGCCGGCGAGCCGGGCATCGGTTCGTTGATCGTCAGGTAATCGCTGTCCGTGTTGACCCACGCCCCGATCCCTTCGTACTCGCCGGACAGGCTGGCGTTGGCGTCTTTGTATTCTTGCGGGTTCATGTAAGAGGTGTGCTGATCCCCCAACGACTCCATCATGCCCTTGATCGCCCCTCGCATCAGGGCGATGTCGTCCACGGGTTGGTCTACATAGTTTTTGTGGACAATGTCCCAGGCCTGCCAGAAGGGCGCGAACAGGGCGTCGCGGTCGCTGGATGTCTGCTCAGTGGTCGCCGGAGCGTTTGCTTGCGTCGGGCTGTCCGGCAGAAATTTCCCGAGGGCGATGCCGGCCGAGCAGGCGACGGTGGCGATGCAGAGCATGCTCACCAAAATTGCGATGGAAATCAGAATTTTCCTGTTCATAGATTTACTCCTTCATACAGGGTATCACAGCTCTGTTAGAAAAACGTAAAAGAAAGCTTGGCTTGATATGAATAGTTACAACCACTGCTGCAAAAACGCGGCGAAACTTTTTGGATCAGAAACCTGGTCCAGGTAGCTCATGATCGCCTCGCCATCCATCGGGTAATAGGGATGACACGAGGTAGGTAGGGCGCCTTTCTCGGCCAGCGCCACCCAGGGGATGACCGGCGCGGTCAGGTCGGCTTTTTCCAGCAGCGGGCTGATCTTTTCACTGGTGACAATGCACACCTTGCTCGTCAGCGCCAGTTCCTCGTCCACCCCGCGGTTGGCGCCAAGCACTACATTGCCCTCTTGATCGGCGTCCAGGGCGTGCAGCACCGCCACATCCGGGCGGATGGCCGGGAAAGCCATCAAGGTTTCGCCGCTGTACGGGTCCGCGACGGTCTTGACATCCGGGCGCAGGCGCGGCAGATCGGTGCCAAGCCAGCCGCGCCCCGGCATAAAGCCCACCCCGCTCATTTGCGCTCGCAGCCCCATGCTCAGGCTGCCTTCCGTTTCCTCCATCACCTCGATCTCACTGTGATTGGCGTAATAGGTGAACATGGGCGCCAGGCCAAAGGCCTCGAAGCCGCAGTAACAACTGCGCAGCCGGCGCACCATCCCCGCCCCAATCAAGAGATCGGTCTCCAGGCTGCCGGTGAAGGTCAGCAGCGTCAGGTTGTTGGGTTCGCCGGTCTGGCGAAAGCGGCGCAGCAGGGCGCGCACAAACGCCATGGGACGGCGATAGAGTGTCATTCCGCCCAACGCCAGGGTGCTTTCCGAGGCCACCTGGGCCGCGGCGGCTTCCAGAGAGATGATTTTGTTCATGGCCGCTCCTTGTCGGTTTTTTCCTCTTTGAGTTTGGCCACGCGCTGCGCCAGTTCTTTCAGCGCCTTGTCTTCATCCTGCCAGGGCTGGCGCGTGGCCTGCGCCGCCCGTCGCAGCAGATCGATCTGCTGTCCATCGCTCTGGCCGCGCCCGCGCCGTCCGACGGCCAGGATTGCCAGGTTGACCACCCCTACCGCCAGGATCGTCAGGCACACGACAAGAAGAATGCGATTGTTGTCCATTGCTTTCCTCCAGTTTCGGGCTGCTCGCCGCCCCTCAGCGCCACAACTCCGGCATGGCTTGCGGCAGCTCTTCCAGGCTGGCCACCGACAGGCATGCCGCCGGATCGCTCTCGGCGCTGCCCACCCACACGGTGAAGAAGCCCAGCGAGCGCGCCGCCGCCAGGTTGCGCCGCGAATCGTCAAAAAAGACGCAGCGCTCAGGCGGCGGATTGCCCGTCAGCGCCAGCGCTTTCTGGTAGGCTTCTGGCGTGGGTTTACACGCAAAGCCCAGCGCCTTGATGTCAATGACGCCCTGGAAACAGCCCGTCACTCCCAACGCCTCCATCACCCGCCCGGCGTGCGCGTCGTCGGCGTTGGTCAAAATCCAGCGCGGCTGCGGCAGGCTGAGCAGCAGTTCGCGCAGGGCAGGGGCCGGCTGAAGATAATTGCCGATCGGTGCATCGTGAACGTAGGCCAGGAAATCTTCTATCGCCGCCGGCGTCATCTGGTCGGGATGATTGACCATCAGCCCGCGCAGCGTGGTGCCGTGCGTGGCGAAATAATTACGCCGCGTTTCATCCACCTCCGCCGGCGAGAAGCCAAGCCGCTCGATCATATAAGTGGTGATGCGCTCACGGATCACCGCCCATACGCCGCTGTTGGAGGGGTAAAGAGTATCATCCAGATCGAAAAATAGGGTCGTAAAAGGTTGGGC
>CAIQJJ010000477.1 GCA_903872065.1 uncultured Anaerolineales bacterium
CCGATCTCCCTGATTCACCGGACACACGTTCGGGAGGTCCAGAGCAAAGGTGATCAGCCCAACGCGGCGATGTCCGTGTTCGAGCAGATGCCGGGTAGCCTGGTAACCGGCATTCTCTAGATCTAAAGAGACCGAATAGCTCGAGCTGACCGGCCAATCTACAGAGACCAAGGGCAATGGATGACTGCTTGAACCCTCCGGTTTTATATCTGTCAGGATGAACGCACTGTCATCTTGCGAGGCGAGCAGAATGCCGTCTACGTTCTTGGCTGCCAGTTGAGCATAGTACCGTCGAGCCTCCGCAGGGTCGTCGTGCGTCACACACATAAAGAGCATCGTCTGGCTTTGGTTGGCAATGGCCTCCACCCCCTGAAGAAATGCATGATAGAACGGATTGGTCAGGGATGGGATAATGATCCCCACCGTATGGCTGCGCGCGGCGCTGGCGATTTGCGCCATGCGGTGAGGATCGTAAGGGAGCACCTTCGTTCCCAGTCCCTGGCGAGTTCTGACTAGGCCATCGGCTTCCAGCTTCTGATAAGCGCTGCGCACCGTATGCAGGTTGATGCCAAGCCACCGGGCTAACTCGCGCACCGAAGGCAAAAGCTCGTCCGGCTGGAGCTGCCCGCTGGCAATAAACCAGGTCAACTGCTGAGAGAGTTGCTGAGCCATGGTTGTATCCAGATGTGGGTTGACGCTGATTTTTGATAGAAAATCCACTGCACAAGCTCCAAAAGGTCAGGGAAATCGAACAGCACTGTTATAATATAGTATAACAGTTAATCGGATTTTTTTACTGACCTTTTCTCAACGTTGTGGCCTTTCAGGCAGATGGATCTTGCTGATTGAATACCATTGAAATGGCGTGATAATCTAATTATTCACGTTCCGAAGGTCAAAAATGGGAATTGCGGCGAGCGAGTCATTTGTCATCCTCTACCATGAAGACATGGCGGCTGCCCGCGCCTTTTACGAGGGCCAGTTGGGGTTGGAAGTACGGCAGGTGATCTACGATTGGTTTATCGGGTATTGGGTGAGCAAGAAGCATGAAATGACTCTGTGCATCAGCACCTCTCCAGATGAATGGAAGCAGTGGGGGTCCAACGGCAAGGGGGTAGTCGTTGATTTTGTTGTGCCGGATGTTGATACAGCGTATGTTCACCTGGCTGAGCGCGGCGTCGGGTTTGTCGAGCCGCCTACTGACAAACCATGGGGTCTGCGCACAGCCAGTTTACTGGACCCTGCCGGGTATACCATCACAATCACTTCTTATCTGAAAAGAGAAGAATGAAGGGCATCTTACGAAACCCGGTAGCGACAAACCTCACTGCAGCAAATGAAAACAACTTATTTGTCGTCGACCGCCTTACACATAAGACAGGAGCAAAATCATGACCGTGCCATCTACCAAAACCACCGGTTCCTTTATGTATCCTGCTGCTGTTGGGAGGCGGCCGGCCTCCACGGTTGCTGAAATGGATGCGGCTGTTCGGCTGCTCCAAGAACACAAGGATGCGTGGGCTGGAAAACCCATCTTGACCAAGGTTGGCTACCTGGATGCCCTTATCCAGGATCTTGCCGCCGTGTCTGCTGAATGGGTCGAACAAGTCACGGCCGCGCAGCGGATCGCTGGAGATGACCATGCCATAGGCACCGAATGGATGCAGGGGCCGTACACGACCCTGCGCAACCTGCGCTGCCTGCGGCAGTCTCTGCTGGAGATCCAGTCTGCCGGTCTCCCCAGGATTCCAGGGCGGGTCACCCGGCTTCCGAACGGACAGGTTTCCGCGCAAGTCTTCCCACAAACTTTCTTCGATCAGGTACTGTTCAATGGGTACAGAGCCGAAGTGTGGATGGATGAGAGTGTAACCCCGGAGAATCTCCCCCAAACGCAAGCCCTGGCGTACCGCGCCGCCCCACAGGGGAAGGTGTCGCTGGTGTTGGGAGCGGGCAACCTGTCCAGCATCCCGGCCACAGACGTACTCGACCGGTTGTTTGTACAGAACCGGGTGGTGGCTCTCAAAATGAACCCGGTCAACGATTACTTGGGGCCAGTTTTCGAGCGCGGCTTCCGCTGCCTGATCGAAGCCGGGTATCTGCAGATCCTCTATGGCGGGGCGGACGAGGGCGCTTACTTGTGCCAGCACACCGAGGTGGACGATATTTTCGTCACCGGGTCGGATAAGACCTTCGATGCCATCGTCTTCGGTCCAGGCGAGGCCGGCGCGCGGCGCAAGCGCGCAAAGCAGCGTTTACTGGATAAACCCGTAGCCGGCGAACTGGGCAACGTCACCCCGGCCATCATCGTCCCCGGCGCGTGGAGCCAGGAAGACCTGGAGTACCAGGCCGAAAACTTGGCCTCCTGGTTGATGGGCAACGCCGGTTCTGCCTGCAACACCCCGCGCGTGATCATCCTAGATGCCGAATGGTTGCAACGGGAGGCTTTTCTGGAAGCTCTGCGCCGCGTTTATTCCCAATCACCCCTGCGCTGCGCCTTTTATCCGGGCAGCCAACAGCGCTACCAGGCATTCTTGGACGCCCACCCCAATGCGGAGCCGATCGGTACTCCGGCAGAAGGGGAACTCCCCTGGACGCTCATCCCGGATGTCAGCAGCGAAAACCGGGAGGATATCTGCTTCACCGCCGAGTCCTTCTGCAGCGTGGCAGCCGTCACCCC
>CAIQJJ010000478.1 GCA_903872065.1 uncultured Anaerolineales bacterium
CGGGTGTACTGGCAGCAGTACGAGCCGCGCAAGAAGCGGGCCAAGGTCAAGAACGCCAGGCTTCTACCCTGAGGCCTACCCTTCGACAATGCTTCAACCGTCCTTCGACAAGCTCAGGATGCCTAGCCTACAGGCGCGCTGAGCTTGTCGAAGCGCCTCCACCCATCAACCATCCTTCGACAGGCTCAGGATGCCTGGATGCCTGCGTCTCGATAGGCGCGCTGAGCTTGTCGAAGCGCTCCTACCCCTCGACGATCTTCCGGCAGTCCTTCGACAATGCTTCGACAGGCTCAGCATGCCTGGATGCCTCACGGACTAACCCCTTGCTGGATCAGGCTGGCTTGCAGGGAGCGCACATCCAACTGGCGCGGGGTGACACCCTGCCGGATGCACAGGGCCGCCGCGCTGCCGGCGGCCTGCCCGATCATGGCGCAGACCGGCATGACGCGGAAATTGGAATGCGCCTTGTGCGTCCCAGAGATGTTGCGCCCGGCCAGGTACAGGTTCTCGACCCCCTTGGGCAGCAGGCAGCGATAGGGAATGGTGTACGTCTTGACCTGGGCAAAGTGCTTTTGCTGGCCGGTCTCGTCCAACCCGCTGCCCGTCAGGTTGTGAATGTCAAAGTTGAAGTGGAGTTGGGGCGCCGCCCAATCCTCAAACTGCCGCGCCGCCAGGATGTCCTCCTCGGTCAGCGTGTACTCGCCCTCAAAATGGCGGGTTTCCCGCACGCCGACCTGCGCCGCCGTACTGAACAAGAAGCAGTGTTCAAACCCCGCCACATATTCTTGCAAAAACCTCACAATCGGCCCCAACTGGCTGCGGCAGGTCAATTCGGCGCGGGTCAAGTCCTCCGCCAGCGTGCCATCCACCTCCACACAGTTGGTCATGTTGCAGGTCACAACCCCCGGCAGAGAGGAGCGATAGATGAGCAAATGCCCGGCGGGAAAGGGCAGGCGCTGCTTCGCCAGGGACTGGATGTCGCCCAGCGGGGTAGGGTAGGTATCTTCAAACGCCCCGACAAACTTGACCACCCGGCTGTAATCCACCCCGCCCACTTTGAACATCAAGGTCATCGGCTGCATCCGGCCGTCTTGCGGACGCCCTTTCTGGTATGGGACGCCGGCGCGGGCGGCGATATCGCCATCGCCGGTCGCATCAATGACAATCCCGGCCAGGATGGCTTCCCGCCCCGATTTGCTCTCCGTCACCACGCCTCGCAGCACACCGTCTTCCAGGATCACATCGCAGGCAAAGGTGTAGAATTGGAGCTGCACCCCGGCTTCGATCAGCATGTCGAGCAGCACTTGCTTGAGCTTTTCCGGGTTGATGATGTGCAGATCGTCGCAATCCTGCGCCCGGCGCAGAATTTCACTGTACAGCCCGATCAGCCCGGTGCTGCCCGTCCAATGGCTCATGCCGCCGCTGGTCGCCACACCGCCTGGGATGCCGGCCTGCTCGATCAACAGCGTGCGCGCCCCGCCGCGGGCGGCGCTGATCGCGGCCGCTGCCCCGGCCGGGCCGCCTCCGACGACCAAAACTTCTACCTCATGCTTGACCGGGATCTTCCGGCTGGGTTCGGTGTACCAATTCATGCCTGGCGCTCCTCAATCGGTTGCTAACAACAAGTGTTTTAAATAAAATGGAAATGACCCGGCCAGCCCGGACGCCACTTGTTCGGGCCGCCGGGCGATGAATTCATGCAGTTTGGCCGCCGGAAGGGATACAATCGCCGCCACTTCATCGGCGCCGGCGCTGAGCCTCAGCCAATCCTCGGCGCTCAAACGGCTGTAGAATACCACCCGATACTCGACGTTGTAGGCTTCCATGCGAGCGGTGTGCAAATAACTGCCCAGGCGCGTCAAATCGAGCAGGGCGTGGACATCCACATCCAGTTCTTCCCTCAGCTCTTTTTGCAGCGCCGCCTCCACCGTTTCCAGCCCGGTGACATGACCGGCGGCCGGCAGATCGAAGCGGCCAGGCGATTCGGCCTTATTCAAGGAACGCATCTGGATCAAAGTGTGATCAAGCAGGCGCGGGTGGTCAATGAATAAATGCACCGCCTGGTGGCGGAGACCGACCAGGTGACACAGCCAGCGGGCGACCAGCAAGGTGGGCCGGCCATCGGGGAATTCGGCGCGTTGGAACCAATGGCTGTAGGTCGGGTAATGGGCGCGCATTTGCTCAAAGTCCTGCAGCAGCGCATCTTCTAACACTGCCGCCTCGCCCTTTGGATTGACGTTCAGAAAGAATTCCACCTTCCTGTATTCACGGCTGGCGGCCTGGATTTCTCGCAAGCCGGACGGATCCTCCTGGCAGGCAGTGAACCAGGCAGAGAGGGCATGGTAAACATTCCCGCTAAGCTGGTGGTCCGCCATCTCCACCGCCTGGATGATCTGAGTGAAATTGCCTGGCTGCATTTGGGTCATACGCTTTTCCAGACCAACGCCGCGCGGCCGGCCTCAGCAAGTGGGCACGGTACGCCGGCGCAGATGGGAAGAGGTGTGTCAGTCATGGTAGAGGGAATCCTTGTCTTCTTTGTCGAAGATGGTAGGGAGGATTTTGTCTTTTTTATTCTCAAGCCGGATGACCAGTCCGTCCTGTTGACTGGCTTGCGCGGCGCGCTGGAACGCAGTAACACAATCCCAGCTATGCGTGGCGGCAAAGACCTGGACATTCAGCTTGTGGGCGACATCAAGAATGAAACGCCAGGCCTCCTGGTGGATAGAGTAATGCAAGCCGTTTTCGATCTCATCCACAAGCAGCAGGCCATCTTTGGCGTTTGCCAGCGCCAGAGAAATGCCAAAGATGCGATTTACGCCCTCGCCCAGGCTGCGCAAAGGAAGAGGTGAACGCAGTCCTTTGCGTTTTACCATAGCAATGCGCTCTTTTGCCCGCGCGTTAGGATATGAGCCTACCAGGTTAATCCTTTCAATCCCCGGTTCGACAAGCTGTAGGGCTGCCAATACATCTTCTTCCGAATCGCCGAGCGTGATATTATCCCAAAGCCGGCTAATTTCGAGAGGTGAAAAGCCATTGGCCTGCAGGAAGGCGCACTTGGGTTGAAGCGGAAAAGCAAAGGTTTCCTGCAAGGAACGCCGCTCCAGACCAGTGATATATTCCACTGGCCCGATAGCGATTTTCAATGCCGGGCGAGCGTTCGGGGCGTCGCCCGGTTGGGATACTTCCACTTGCCGGCGGGTTCCTTTTTCATCCAAAAAATTTTCCACCCAGGTGAACTTAATAGACAGGGATTGATCGGCTGAATTGAGCGGCCCTAAGCGAATGGCTTGCGCCGCGCCGGTCAACTCGTTTCTGCCATAAAACAGATAACGCAGCGAAAGGAGCAAATTTTCAATATCTTCCTCGTCCGGAGATCGTCCGATCAGCGGGCGGCTTTCCTCGCGCCCCTCCAAAAGCGACCAGAGGACAGGCGGCGCGCCCCGGTTGGCGTAAACCCACAAAGCCTCCAGGAGGGAGGTTTTCCCTACATTATTTTTTCCAACGATCAGGTTCACGCGTCCCAACCGCTCTAAACTCAAATACTCGAAAGCGCGAAACCCACAAATTTCAAATGAGGAAAGTAAATCGCTCATCTTACTACTTTCTGAACTGAAGAGAAATCCCTGTACTGAGAAGTGATTGCCCTTAAATTATAAACTACTTTGAGCGGTTCTATCCACGACTTGAAGCACTGAGATCCATGACCCCCCGGCCGACCCAACGCGCTTGAGCGCGTTTCCCGTATCATCCGCTGAATTGATTCA
>CAIQJJ010000479.1 GCA_903872065.1 uncultured Anaerolineales bacterium
ATGCGGCTGGTGACGACAAAGCGACAGCGCGGGTAGTGCAAGGTAAAAGACTCGATCAGCCGCGCCACGCGCCCACGCAGTTCCGGGTCGGCCACCTCGTCCATGCCGTCCAACAGCACAACTGCCTTGCCATCGGACAGGAAGGCATCGAAGAAATCCTTCGGCAGCGCCACGCGCTCGTTCGCGAGATACTCCAGCAGGAACTCGATCAGCAGCCCGCAGCCAGCGGTGCCATCGGGGTCGGGCCGGCGCACACGCAAGAAGGCGCCGATCTGGCGCAGCGGCAGCAAGATGGGGAGAGAACCTGTCTCCGCCAGGCTCAACTGCTCGAACACCTGGCGCGTCCCCTGCGCCAGGTCGCGGGCGTACAGCAGCGCCAGGTAGCGCAGGAGCGTGGTCTTGCCTGATCCGGGGTCGCCCAACACTACCAGGTGCAAATGCTCCTTCAACGCCTGCTCCACCCGAACATTGACGGTTTCGGTGGCAGTGCGATCCAGGCCAGGTTTGAAACGCTCGCCAGGCGCCAGGGATGCTTCTTCAGCCAGCCAGGCTGCCTCGCTCCGGGCGCTGCGCTGTTGAGTGGCGCGCAGGGTGATGTAAATCTGATCCAGTTCGACGTTGACCAGCTTTCCGCCGGAACGGATGCCCTGGTGCTGCAAGTAACGGTTATGGGAGATGACATGCTCCAGGTAGCGCCCCAGGTCAGCCTGGCGATCCACGGCAGTGATTTCCACAGGCTGGTCGCCAATGACGATCTTTGCGCCGTTTCCTTTGACCACTACCTGGGTAATATTACCGCCGGCGACATTCACCTGGTCGCCATCCAGGTCGCCGATGTTCAGATTAGTGCTTTTCTCCCCGGTAACCACATCCCCACCCACATTGCCGCCGACCGTCACACCGCCCGCGCCGACCTGGTACGTCACACTGCTGCCCAAGCGCTCCAACTCAGCGCGCAGCGTCCTATCAAACCAGGCGCGATCCGCCCGGCTGAGCGCCTGCCCGGCGTGCGGCAGGACTTCGAGCGCCTGCAGCACCCGATCTAGGGCGGCGCGCAGGTCAGCGTCCTGGGCGACCTCGCTCTCCAAGCGCCGCGCCGCGTCCGCCTCATCTTTCCAGGATTGGATCTGGTTGGCGAGCAAGTTGCCGCCGAGGCCACCGACGACGCCGGCCAGGGCAAAGATGGCGGCCAAATCCCCGCGCTGATAGGCTGCCACCACCGGCCAGAGCGCCGAGGCGGAGAGAAACGCGTACACTGAATTGACGCCGGCGCGCTGCATGCGCCCTTTCCAGTCTTGCAGGCCGGCCGGCAGGCTGGCCTTCCAGTCGGATAATTCCATCTTACGAAGACTTGGGCAAGGACTGAATAAATTCTTGCAAGGAGCTTGCCGTCAAAGCTTTCTTGTGCAAATGCTTGAGAATGGCGATATTCTCAATCCGCCCGATGACTTCCAGGACATCATTTAACGCATCGCCAAAGCGGATCTCCAGCACCTCAATTACATTGTCGCGCGCATTCCCAATCTGCCCTTGCTGAATGCCTTGCTCAAGACCCTTTTGAATGCCAATTCGCTCTACACTCGTAATGTACGTCATACGATTTGCCTCCTCATACCTCTGCACTTCCTGCCAGAACGCCTCCTCAAGCTCTTCCGGCAGTTTCATCAACCAATCAATAAACCGGAATAGATGCAGCACATCTTCGCGCTGATACCCGCGCTCATACAGCCGCCGCACCAGGTTGTACTTCCACTGTTTGCGCTCTTCGTCTGAGGCACGCGTTTGCAGCGTCTTCAAATGCGCCATGACAATGACCGCAAATGGGTTTTGGCTTCGATCCAACTCATCCCAACGCTCTTGATAATCCAACAGCTTGACCGCCGGAAACTGAATGCCTACCTGGCAGCCCCACAACACGTATTTGAATTGATCCGGCCTCCAGTCCGCATACTCATCGCCCAAGACCGCCAGGCTGGCTACCTGATGGTGATGGCGGTCAAACAGGCGGTAATTGTAGACATACATCCGCTCTGCAAACCCGATATCCCGCTGCGTCTGCACTTCCAGATG
>CAIQJJ010000480.1 GCA_903872065.1 uncultured Anaerolineales bacterium
CGGGCCGGGCAATATTCCGTCCGTATTAACGAACGCTGGCGTATTTGTTTTGAATGGCGAGATCAAGATGCTTATAATGTTGAAATTGTTGATTATCATAAATAAGGTGTGCTATGACAGTCATAGATGAAAAAATTCCTCCCGTACATCCCGGAGAAGTGCTACTGCAAGAATTTCTCATTCCGTGGGGCATCAGTCAGCATCAGCTTGCATTGCACATCGGCATCAGTGCGTCGCGAATTAACGAGATTGTGCGCGGCCGGCGCGGCATTACAGGCGATACCGCCTTGCGCCTGGCGCGCGCCACTCAGACAACGCCCGAATTTTGGCTAAATCTGCAAGCCTTATACGATCTGGAAACCGCCAGGGATGCTGTGGGAGAGCGTATTGAGCAAGAAATTATGCCTTTGCCGGCGGCGATCAGAGGATGAGCAAAAAATCCTATCTTGACACACTGACAGAGTGCATGATAGACTAGGGTTTGCCTGATGAACGAATCAAGAAAGGAGTATTCTCAAGAATGGTTATGGATTTTGCAATCAATCATACTTTAGCAAACAGCCCTGCGCTTTCTCGCGCGGCTTGTTTTGCCTTCTTGAGGTGCGCCTGTTGACCGCTGACCCTTTGTGTATCAAAGGCCACGGAGCGCCCTCGCCCGTGGCCTTTTTGTTTGTCCGAATCTTGCCGGCTGCGGAAATTTACACAGCCGGCCTTGTTTTTTAAGGAGACGTTATGACCATTTCAACCCGCAACAACGCTCACGAATATGACTTTCGCCGGGCGATAGCCAAATATCGCCTGGTCGGTTTGTGGCGCATGATGACGGGCTTCCGCCTGCCCTACCTGGGGGCGACGCTGGCCCTGACCGTCGCCGCGCTATCGCGCACCGGCAATACTCTGCTGCTGCGCTACTTTGCTGACACCCTCTTGGGCGTCCAGGTGAATGACGCGCCCGTACGCAGCTTAAGTGAAGTCCTGCCGCTGGTGGCGCTCGGCTTCTTGGGGCTGGCGCTCCTGGAAGGCTCGATGAGCTTTCTGAGCGGGCGGCTCTCGGCTTACACCGCCGAAGGGATCGTGCGCCGCCTGCGCAACTTCCTGTTTGACCACATCCAACGCCTGCCGTTCACCTATCATGACAAAACCCCTACCGGTGAAATCATCGAACGCTCCACCTCGGATGTCAACGCGCTGCGCAGCTTTTTTGCTGACCAGGCGATCGGGATCGGCAGAATCGCCATCATCTTCGTGATCAACTTCACCGCCATGGCCTCCCTGAACCTGATGCTGGCGTTTATCTCGATCATCGCCATGCCCATCCTGGTGCTGATTTCTATCTACTTCTTCCGCCTGGTCACCAAAGCTTACGAGGCTTACCAGGAGCAAGAGGCCAAGCTCTCGACTACCTTGCAAGAAAACCTGACCGGCGTGCGCGTGGTGAAGGCTTTCGCCCGGCAAGAATATGAGATTAACAAGTTTGAAAAAGACAATTGGGAAAAGTTCTTGCGCGGCAAAAAACTGCTGCGCATGCACACCTTGTTCTGGCCGCTCTCGGACATCGTCTGCTCGCTGCAGATGATCGGCGGCTTTGTACTCGCAGCGATCATGGTGATTGACGGCAAGATGACGCCCGGCTCTTACCTGACCTACGTGGGCCTGCTGGGCTGGCTGATCTGGCCGATGCGCAACCTGGGACGCCTGATTGTGCAAGCTTCCTCGGGGCTGGTCTCCTACGACCGCGTGATGGACATTATCCGGCGGGACGTAGAACCGCTGCAAGACGGCGTGCGCGCCGAGCAGACGCGCGGCGAGATCGTCTTCGAGAATGTCTCGTTCAAGTACAACGAGGCCGGCGAACCCACGCTGAAAAACATCAATTTCCACTGCAAGGCCGGCTCTTCGATCGCCCTGCTCGGCTCAACCGGCTCTGGCAAAACCTCGCTGGTCAACCTGCTGCCGCGTTTTTACGATTACAGCGGCGGGCGGATTGTGCTGGATGGCGTGGAACTGAAGGAATATGCACGCGACTACATCCGCAGCCAGGTGGGGATTGTGGAGCAAGAACCGTTCCTGTTCTCACGCACGATCCGCGAAAACATCACCTACGGCGTCGGGCGGGACGTGCCGCAGGCGGAGGTGGAGGCGGCAGCAGAGGCGGCGGCGATCCATTCGGTGATCGCCGGCTTCCCCGAAGGCTATAACACCCTGGTAGGCGAGAAGGGCGTGACGCTCTCCGGTGGGCAAAAGCAGCGCGTGACCATCGCAAGAGCGATTTTGAAGAACCCGCGCATCTTGATCCTGGACGACTCCACCTCGTCGGTGGACACTGAGACAGAAGCCTGCATCCGCGGGGCGCTGGACAACCTGATGGAACAGCGCACCACCTTTATCATCGCCCACCGCATCCAGAGTGTGATGAACGCCGATCTGATCCTGGTGTTGGATAAAGGCGAAGTCGCCCAGATGGGCACTCACGAGGAACTGCTGGCGCAAGACGGCATGTATCGCAAAATTTATGATATCCAAACCCGCATCGAGACCGAGCTAGAAGCCGACCTGGCGGGCGCAATTAACAAGAACTGATTCACCTGGAGTACACTATGGCCCCCGTTGAACTTGAAGAAGAAGAATTTAGTGGACAACTGACTGGCAATGTGTTGAAACGGATCATAGGCCTGCTGCGCCCTCACTGGCGGCGGGTGGTCGTTTTCATGACAGCCATGGTCGCGGTCTCGATGATGGACTCGATCTTCACGCTGATCAATAAGGAAATCATTGACCGCAGCGTGGTGGGCGGCGATCGGGAAGCCCTGTGGGGACTGTCTGGCATCTTCATGGCGCTGACAGTGGTGCAGGCCATCGGGGCGTTCGCTTTCATCTACATGGTCGGCACCCTGGGCGAACGCATCCGCTATGACCTGCGCAAGAATATGTTCCGCCATTTGCAGGATCTATCGCTCTCGTATTACAACCAGAACGCCGTCGGGCGCTTGATGGCGCGGGTCACCTCTGACTCGGAGCGGGTCTCTGACCTGCTGACCTGGGGTCTGCTCGACAGCACCTGGGCGACAGTCAATATCATCACCTCGGCCAGTTTCATGCTGGCCATCAACTGGCCGCTGGCGTTAATTGTGTTGGCGGCGCTGCCAGTGCTGGTGTTGGTGGCGGTATGGTTCCGCCGGCTGATCCTGAAGGAATACCGCGCCTCGCGCAAGGCCAACTCGAAAATCACCGGGGCCTTCAACGAAAACGTGAGCGGCGTGCGCGTGACCAAAGCCCTGGGACGCGAGGACGGCAACCTGGACGATTTCAAAATCGTGACCGGTGAGATGTACCGCGCCAGCTACCGCGCGGCATGGCTCTCGGCGCTCTTCCTGCCGAGTGTGCAAATGCTGTCGGCCTTCATTTTATGCACCATCGTCTGGTACGGCGGCATACAGGCGCAGGCCGGCATCATCACCCTGGGCGGCATCCAGGCCTTTATCAGCTACGTCACGTTTATGCTGTGGCCGATCCAGGACCTGGCGCGCATCTACGCCGACATGCAAAACTCGATCGCCTCGGCGGAACGCATCTTCAAGCTGCTGGACACAACGCCGACGGTGAAAGACCTGCCCGGCGCGCACGACCCACAGACCGTCCAGGGCAAGATCGAGTTCGATCATGTGGACTTTTTCTACGATGATGAAGCCGATAAAGAACACCCGACGATGGTACTCTCGGACTTTAACCTGACGGTGCAGCCGGGCGAGACGATCGCGCTGGTGGGGCCAACGGGCGGCGGAAAGAGTACGATCGTCAACCTGGTCTGCCGCTTCTACGAACCGAAGCGCGGAGTGCTGCGTATCAACAACTCTGACTACACGCAATACACTCTGCAAAGCATCCAGAGCCGGATCGGGGTTGTGCTGCAAACGCCGCACCTCTTTTCGGGCAGCGTGCGCGAGAACATCCGCTACGGTCGCCTGGACGCCACGGACGCCGAGATCGAAGACGCGGCCAAACTGGCCGGGGCGCACGATTTCATTGCGACGTTGAGCAAAGGCTATGAGACGCAGGTGGGCGAGGGCGGCAACCTGCTCTCGACCGGGCAAAAGCAGCTCATCAGCCTGGCGCGAGCGGTGCTGGCGCGGCCAGAAATCTTCATCATGGACGAGGCGACCAGTTCCGTGGACACGCTGACCGAGGCGCTGATCCAGCGCGGGATGGAACATCTGATGCGCGGGCGCACCAGTTTCGTCATTGCCCACCGCCTCTCGACGATCCGCCGCGCCGACCGCATCCTGGTCATCGAGGGCGGGCGCATCACTGAGATGGGCACGCATACCGAACTCCTGCGCCAGAAGGGGCATTACTACCGCCTGTACACGCAGCAGTTCCGCCACGAACGCGAGATCGCGTATGGCGGGCAGTTCGGCGAGGTAACGACCAAATCGGCGTTGGAAGATGCGCCGGAGGCGGAACTGGCGACAGCAGACTGATTAGAACAAAAAGACCCTTAGGGTTTCCGAAAACCCTAAGGGTCTTTTTTGGGACATCAGTTCTCAGCGCAGAATGAGCCAGAGGATCAAGAGCAGCGAGACAAGAAAGACCCATATCCAGGCCCAGCCGCCGGCGTCGTAAGGGCCGCTGCCCAGGCCAACCGGACGGA
>CAIQJJ010000481.1 GCA_903872065.1 uncultured Anaerolineales bacterium
AGAGCGCTTTCCGTTCACCCGCAAACTGGTGGAAATTTTTGAGCCACAAGTATTTTCGTTAACCGATCGTTTGTTACGTCCGGCGCTCTTCGCGGATCAAACTGGCATCACTCAACAAGAGTACCACCGTATCCGTGCAGACGCCCGGCATACCGGTCAGGGCCGCGTGCGGGCAGAGTGTTTTTGGGCTATGCGGCAACATGATTTGCGCGATAAATTGGATCAACTCACCACCCCAGCCTTAGTAATCTGGGGAATGGAAGATAATACCGTCCCGTTGCGCGATGCCAGCGCAGTGGCCCGCAAATGGCCTGAGGCTGATTTGCGCGTTGTACCTAATGCGGGTCACTGGCCCCAATTTGAGGCCCCTCAAACTGTAGAGCGTTATATTCGCGCCTTTTTAAGCACCCCGCTGAAATTGCTCAAGTTCGAACTATAAGGTCACGAACAATCAGTGCAAAGCGGCATGGTTAATTCCACTTTTTCTGTTCTTTCTCCTGTTGAGGCGCGCCTGCGCCCCCTGTTGCCATCAGAATTGAGTGAAGCTCTTTGGCCTGAGCCAAACCGGAGCACGTTGACGCGCACCTATGAACACTTGCGCACTTTGCGCCGCATGCTGCACGATTATGTTCCGCGCCAGGTTTCAGAACGACCACCGCAACCAGGACAAATTCGCTATGAGTGGCAAGAAGGCACGTTGATGTTTACTGATCTGGCGGGGTTTACCCGCTTGACAGAAGCTCATGCCGTGCGAGGACGCTCTGGCGCTGAAGCGCTGCTGAAAATGCTAAATGCCTATTTTGCTGGAATCATTGAGATTATCAGCAAGGCCGGCGGAGACCTGTTGGAATTTACAGGGGATGCTCTGCTGGTGCAATTTCCGCCTAGCCCAAAACTTAATCATACTGTCCAGGCAATCCGTGCGGGCTTGCGTATGCAGCGCGCCATGCAACGTTTTGCGCAAATTGATACGGATCAAGGCACTTATTCACTGCAAATGCGCGTCGGTTTGCACTGCGGGCGATTTCTCACCGCGGATATCGGGACTGCAATGCGCATGGAACATATTTTGATGGGAAGCGCGGTTCAAATTGCGAAACAGGCTGAAGGCTCTGGCGCGGTGGGAAAAGTTTGTTTGACAAGGGCGGCGCAACAACGTGTGGAAGGCGAGTTCCGTTTCGTCAGCGGCAAACCCGGCTACAGTTTCGTCGTAGATGATCTGAGTGACGAATATTTGGGAGAATACGATATTGTGCCGCCAACACGACGCATGGCAGCCAATGTGTTGTGGGATCGCAGTATCGAAAGCCTGGCAGAGGAGATCACCAAAGAGGTGAATCATATCGAACCGCTTGCCAGTTATCTGCCAGCTTCAACCCTACACCTGGTGGTCGAAAGCACTACCCAGCGGCAAATTCCACCCGATTTTCCTAGCATCACGGTTGTATTTGTTAACCTGCTTGGCCTGGCCGAAATGGTTGACCAGGCCTCGGTGGGAGAAGAGAGAGAGGTTGTTAGCAGCTTTTCGCAAGTGACGGCGCTCATGAACACGGCCGTCGAAAAGCGTGGGGGAGTATTGAAGAAGGTTACTTATCACCTGACAGGATCGGATTTAATGCTTCTGTTTGGCATTCCAGAGCCGCATGAAGATGATTCGCTGCGAGCAGCAGATACGGCGCTGGCAGTGCAAGAGATCGTCAACAATTTGCCGCCCATCAGTGTGGGTGGAAAACCAATCAAAGTGGATTGTCAAATTGGCATCGCACGAGGGGCGGTTTTTGCTGCTGAAGTTGGGGAACCTCATGGGCGACGTGAATTTAATATCCTTGGCGATCCAGTCAACACGGCTGCGCGTTTGATGAACCTGGCGCGATATAATCAAATTTTATTGACGGGTGGGGTTTATAACGAGATTGCCCATCATTTTGAATGCGAGTCATTTGGGGCGGTTTCTCTGCGCGGCAAAATGATCCCCATTCAAGTTTTTGGGTTGCGTGGAAAACGGTAGCTCTTTTTATTTTGCCAGAGCCGCTTCCATCAGCTTTTGAATGCGTCCAATCATCCCCGCTGGGTCAGGATGTAAGCCCTCAAGCAATAATGTGTTTTCAAAAACTTGTTCGACAATTACGATAATAAGTGGACTATCATCTGGTAAGGTATCGAGTTGCACCAGAATCGGGTTGTAGGGGTTTAACTCTAAAATCTTGCGTGGAATCGATCGCTCATCTTTAGGAAAACTGTAAGCGCGCTGAAGTTCTTGTTGGGGCATATTTTCGGGATCCAGCAAACGGGCCGGAAACTCGCCAACGCGGGTTGTCACGCGAACATCAATTATACGCTCTTTCAAAACCTTTTTAAAACGGGCGATCAGCGCCGGAAAACGCTCGGCTGGCACAGCAAGAACTGTTGGCGAACTATCGCTCTTAGCGGGCTCTGGCATTTTCAGGTTGGCGGCAGTG
>CAIQJJ010000482.1 GCA_903872065.1 uncultured Anaerolineales bacterium
AGCGGGCGTCCCAATTCGTGCACCAGGTTGGCCAGCAGTTGGCGGCGCGCCTGTTCCAAACTGTGCAAGCGCTGCACCAGGTAATTCACGGCGCGCGCCTGCTCGCGCAGTTCGGTCGGGCCGAGTTCTGGCAGAGGATCGCTGCGCGCCCCAGACGCCAGGTCATACAGGGCGATGGTCACGCCTTGCAGCGGACGGCTGAGGCTCAAGGCCAGCCACAAGCCAACCCCCGCGCCGACCAGCAGTCCGCCGCCCAAGATCCACCCGATCAACAAGCGCATTTGCAAAAATAATTCATATACCGAATCCACGTGGTAGGTCACGCGCACAATCCCCAGCACCGGGCCATCTGAACTGACCACCGGCTCCAGCACATCCAGGATCACATCGTGCAGGCGCAGGACGGAGTAGTTGGTCAACACCGCTTCGCTGCCCGAACGCGCCAGGTCGAGGCCGGCGACAGACAAAGGCTGGCCCAGGCGTCCCTCGTCGCTGGGATCGGTCGAATAGAGCAGGTAGCCCTGTGGGGTGAGGAACATCACCCGCAGCGAGGGGTCCAACTGGACGCGAAACAACATCATGCCAAAGAAGACGGGATTGCCCCACAATTCATATTCACTGCGGCTGATCTCCGCCAGCAAGCGAGCGTCGCTTTGCAGGTTTTGCGCCAGGCGCGGCAGTAAGACCTGCGCCTCCAGCACATAAGTCAGGCCAGCGCCCATCAACGGGATGATCACCAACAGGGGCAAGACATGGCTGAATAACAGGCGGTTGCGCAGGGAACGCAGCATCAGCCCTCCACCGCCTGCAGCTTATACCCCACGCCGCGCACGGTAAGAATGCGGCGCGGGCGATTGGGGTCGCGCTCAAGCTTTTCGCGCAGCCAGCGGATATGCACATAGACCACCTGCGGCTGGCCGATAAACTCCGCGCCCCATACACGCCCCAACAATTCATCTACCGAAAAGACGCGCCCCGGCTCCAGCGCCATCGTGTGGAGCAAATCGAACTCACGCGGCGAGAGCGTCGCCGGCTGGCCGGCCAGGGAAACCGTATGCGCCAGCGGGTTGATCGTCAGATCGCCAACCGCAATCGCCGCCGCCCGCTCCACCGGCTGCGGCAGCTTGTGTTCCGCGCGGCGCAAGACAGCTTTGATATGCGCCAACAAGACATCTACATCAAAAGGCTTGGTCATATAGTCATCGGCCCCCAATTCCAGGCCAAGCACCTCATCCAACTCGCGACGGCGGGCGGTGAGAAAAATGACCGGCGCGTTGAGCGTCTCTTTCAAATGGCGCAGCGCATCCAGGCCATCCATCCCCGGCAGGCCGATGTCGAGCAGCACCAAGTCAGGCGGATCGCGGCGGGCTATGGCCAGAGCATCTTCGGCGCTGGCGGCTGTACTGGCGCTGTAGCCCGCCTGTTCCAGGTTGAAAGCCAGGCTGCGACGCAGCAGACTATCATCGTCCACTAACAGAATACGCCTGGGCATACCATCCGTCAACGTTCGCCAAAAGCGTTGATCAAAATTTGTCGTTCAGCATTCGTGAGATTGGCGTCCGGATGCATGATCAAATACTTGGTCGGCGGCATTTCGCCCTCCGCAACCAATTCACCAATCTCGTCAGTTTCCATCCGCCGGCTGCCCCATTCCGAAAAGTTCAACCGGCTGCGCCCTTCTTCCACATCTGACTGCACCAGCCAGGAAACCGGCGCGACGTTGGAATACCAGGGCCAAACAACCTCGTTGCTGTGACAATCGAAGCAGGCTTTCTTGGCAATGGCGCGAGTTTGTGCATCCCAATCCGGCTCTTGCAGCACAGGGGGATTCGAGTGATCATGTCCATAAGGAATAAACTGGATCAGAACGAACAAGGCCAGGCCAGCCGCCACGAGCAGGCCCAGCGCAATTCCGCAGGTCTTCACAATTTTCATAGTTGACTCCATAGTTAAGTTAAGCCGCCTGCCGCGCCGAAGCCGGCTTGATCGCCGTCGCCAACAGGCGATAGACCAACAAATACAGAAAGACGCCGCCCGTGCCCCAGTACATAAACTGCACCCCAAGCGAGGCGCTGTCAGTGCCGCTGAACACTCCATGCAGTAAAGCAAAGACATACGCCGCAAAACTGGCAAAGTGGATCAGACGCCAGACGCGCGAGGTGATTTGCTTACGCACATAAAAACTCAAAGCAACCACCGCCATCAAGAAAAAGCCTGATTGGCCCAGCCCCACCCAAAAAGGGCGATAGGCTTGCATCCCAAATGGTATCACAATTTGCCCAAAAGTGGGATTGAGGTAGCGATCGCCCAGCAGGATCAGGCCATGAAAGATGGCAAAGATTAAGCCTAACAGGCTGGTGTGCTGGTGCAGATCGAAGGCCGCCGGGCCGCCCGGCCACAGGCGCGCCAGTTTGTTGGTGATGAGCAGCCCCAGGCACATTGAAAGCCACAACAACAAATAGGCAACCAGGGCGCTGGCGCGGGAGAGATACCAGAAAGCATGCGGGGCGCTGCCATCCAGCGAAGCCCCCAACGCCGGCAGCCAGGCCGGCAGGACCAGGATGGCCGCCGCCGCGCCGGCCGCCGTCGCCAGGAGCAGGAAAAGGAACACACCCAGCGGCATCGCCGGGGCAAGAGAATCAACGTTTTTTAAGGGATCATTGCTGTTCATTACATTATCTCCAAACATGCTCCAGCCATCTGCGGCTGGACAATACTGAGCCATCTTCTAACACGACCAGGCCAGCCAGGGCCGGGCGCTGATCAAGCCACTGCAAGCCCGACAGGCTGCCCAGGATAAGGACGGTTTTGGCGGCGGTCTCGGCCATGCGGCAGGAAGGCGCGATCACCGTCGCGCTCAACACATCGCTGTTCGCCGGGCGGCCAGTGCGTGGGTCAATCAGGTGATGCTGCCAGGCGCCGTTCTTGCGCCAGCGGCGGTAATCACGGCCCGAAGTCGCCGCGCCGCCGCGCCAGAGGAGCGCCAGGTCAAGCTGCTGTTCGGGATGCAGCGGATCGGCCACCGCCACCGGCCAGGGGGAGCCGTCGCGGCGCGGGGCGCTGACCGCTACATCGCCGCCGGCATCCACCAGAGCGGGGGCCAGTTTCCCCAGGCGCTGCGCGGCCCGATCCGCGGCCCAGCCCTTGCCGATGCCGCCCAGGTCAAGGCGGCTGCCCGGCGGCAGGGTGAGGCGGCGCTGATCGAAGTCCAACCAGCCGTCCAGCGCCTCCACTGGCGAGGCCGGTTCTGTCGCAGAGGCGCTGTCCGCCGGCAGATCCGCAAAATTGCGGTCATAGCCGGCGGATTCCAACGCATTCAACACCAGCGGGTTGACCAAACCACCGCTCTGCCGCTGCGCCCGCTGCGCCTCACGCAGCGCTTCAGCCAGCACCGCGCTGATGGGCTGCGTCCCGCCCTGCCGGTTGACCCGGCTCAACTCGCTGTCTGGGCGGAAACGGCTCAAGCGCTGCTCCCAGGTCTCGAACCAGGCCGGCGCTTCTTGCAGACGGGCCTGGTGGGCGAGAGACTGGCTGTCTAAGATGGCTAACATCTGGCAGCCCATGGCGCGGAAGTTAATCTGCTGCATACGGCGCTCGCTCTCAACGGGATGAACGTGTCGTCGTCAACGGGGACGGGGAAAAGGGACTTACCGAACGCAGACCCTGGAAATCGGACTGCGAGGCCGGCGGCTGCGAGGCCGCCGGCTGCCGGCGGGAATGAGATGGGCGCTGCCAACCGTCCGGCGGAGCGACCAGCGTCGGAATGGCCGGCAGATTCCACTCTGCGGCAAGCTGCTCCACCGCCTGCCCAGCGTTAGCGACAGGATAATCCGGCGCAGAAAAAACAGCCCAACCGCCCAGCACCGCCGCCACAGAAGCCGCCGTGATCGCCAGCTTAGCGACCGGAGCGCCGGCGGCGGGACGCTTTGAATTACGTGTTTGAGTCATAGCATACCTCCGAAAATCACCCACGATGGATCAATCGTGGCCTTCATGCTCGTTCTCAAATTCTTCGTGATCTCCACCCTCGCTGTGCGAGGTCGCCAGGGTCTGGGCGCTTAATGCGCTATTGTATAACACCGCGCCGCTGTTGGCATCCACGTAGATGAGACCTACGTCGAGCTTAACCTCATAGGCCACTGTCCCACGGAAGTCGACCAGTTCGGGAGTGCGCAAAACCGTCGCCCCAGGCGCAGCAAGCACTGCCGCCGACATGGCCCCGCGCGGGGTCAGTTTGACTTGAGGAGCGGCGGACCCGGCTGTTGAAGCCGCGTCCGTAGACTGTCCCTGGGCCGGCGAACTGCTGACTGCCTGTTGGGCATACAGATCGCTCAATGTCTGGTTGGCCTCATCCAGGCGGCGCTGGTATTCGGCCTCGCGCTGCGCATACACCTGTTGCAAATCGGTGATCTGCGCATCGGTCGTGGTAGGGGAAGTGGATAAGTTGGTAGTCGCCGGCTGCATCGCGCGTCCGGCAATTGCGCCGCCGACCACCAATACGAAAGCGGTGATGGCCGCGGCCAGGGTCAAAGCAAATTTTTGGGTCATAGAAGCCTCCTGTTTTTGAAGATAGGGACATTCTACGACTCAAAGCTTGGAATTTCTTAGGATACGCCGGCCAAATTTCCAAGCATTTTCCAAGCTTTCGGTGGTTTAATAAGGGTATGCGAATACTGATTATCGAAGACGACCAACGTTTGATCCGCTTGATGAAACAGGTGATGGAAGAAGAAAACCTGGCGGTAGACACCGCCCATGATGGCGATACTGGCCTGGAACTGGCGCTGCGCGGCATGTACGATGTGGCGGTGATTGATTGGATGCTGCCCGGTCGCGATGGGCCGGCCATTTGCCGGGCGGTGCGGGCGGCGCGCCTGCCCACCGCCTTGCTGCTGCTCACCGCCCGCAGCCAGGTCGAAGACCGTGTGGCCGGGTTGGACAGCGGGGCCGATGATTACCTGGTAAAACCCTTCGCCTTCGAAGAACTGCTGGCGCGCGTGCGCGCCCTGGGACGGCGTTTCGATGTGGCCGCCGGCGACCGCTCCGAACTGCGCTGCGGCGACCTGGTGCTGGATCTGCGCGCCCGAACTGCCCGCCGCGGCAGCCTGGCTCTTGACCTGAGCGTCACCGAGTGGAACTTGCTGGAATGCCTGCTGCGTCACCCTGGCCAGGCGCTCACCCGCCAGCAAATCCTGGATTACGTCTGGTCTTACCAGCATGATGTCCAGGCCTCGATGGTCGAGGTCTATGTCTCTTACTTGCGGCGCAAACTCAACCAACCCGGCAAACGCGATCCGATCCAGACCGTGCGCGGAATCGGCTATCGCCTGGAACCCAAAGATGCTTAGAAACCTGCGCTGGCAGCTTTCCCTGCTCTATGTGCTGGCCGCCGCGGCGCTGATCCTGCTCATCGGCAGCGGGGCTTATGGGCTGTTATCCTACTATTTTCTCTCCTCCACCGACCTGGCCTTGCAATACAAAGTCGCCCTGGAATTTATCAAACTTGGCCAGAAGGTGCCGGGCGACCTGCAGGCAGCCGACGCCGAATGGCAGGTCAGCCGCAAGATTCCCACACCCACGCCGCCAACGAGCAGTCATGAACAAGAAGATCACGAAGATTCGTCGCACGATCAGGAAAACACCCAGGCTCCCTTGCCTACCAACCAGACGGCGCTCGGCGAGTCCGATGAATATTATGACAGCGAGCTGGCTTCGGTCTTTCTCCTGCCGCTGACCACAGAAGGGCAGATCATCTCCAACCCCAACGCTTACAGCCTCTCCTTCCAGCCGGATGCACAGGCGGTCGCCGCAGCGCAGGCCGCGGGGAGGGATTTTCGCACCGTGCGCCAGGACGACAACCGCCTGCGCCTGTTCACTTATGCCGCCTCGCTGAACGGCGTCCCGATCGTGCTGCAGGCCGGGCGTTCGCTCAAAGACCAGGATCGCCTGCTCAACCAGTTGTTGGTTGGTTTGGCTATCCTGGGCGGTTTGAGCATCTTACTGGTCGGCGGAGGTAGTTGGCGGCTGGCCGGGCGCTCACTCATCCCAGCGCAGCAGGCCTGGGATCGCCAGCAGGCCTTTGTCGCCAACGCCAGCCATGAGCTGCGCGCCCCATTGACCCTGCTGCGCGCCAGCGCCGAGGTCGCCCGCCGCGGGCTGCCGGCGCAGGATGCGCAGGCCGAACTCCTGGGCGATATTCTCAAGGAGACCGATCACATGAGCCGCCTGGTGGATGATCTGCTGCTGCTTTCCCGCCTGGACGCCGGCCGGCTGAAGTTGGAGCGCCAACCAACGCCAGCCGACGGACTGCTCCACGACCTGGCGCGCGAAGTAGGCCGCCTGGCCGAGGCGCGCGGCGTCGCCGTGAAAGTGATCTACGCCCAGGGCAGCGTTCTGGCCGACCCCGTCCGCCTGCGCCAGGTGATGTTGATCTTATTGGATAACGCCTTGCGACATACCCCTTCGGGCGGGATGATCCAACTTGAAGCGCGAGCCCTCGATGGCCGCCGCGCCCAGTGGCGGGTAGCAGATACGGGCAGCGGCATTCCAGCGCATCACCTGCCGCATGTGTTTGAACGCTTCTACCGCGGCGAGACCGATCGCAGCCAGTCCAACAGCGGCAGCGGCCTGGGCCTGGCCATCGCCAAAGGCCTGGTCGAGGCCATGCACGGACAGATCAGCGTGGCTTCAAACCCCGGACAGGGGACGCAAGTTACGATGATCTTCCCCGTGGCAAGCGAGACACATTAAAGCCCTGAAATAAGGTAAAATGGAGGGGTGAATTTTTTTGATCCGATGACCGTGATTATGAACAATGGCATCAGCAACGCCATTTGCGCCATCGTGATGCTGTCTCTGTGGCGACAGAGCCGCCGGCGCTATCGCGGCATTGGCTTCTGGCTGGGGTTGTTTGTGATGCAGCTGGCCGCCTACTCGCTCATGGTTTTGCGCGATGTTACGCCAATCCTACTGTCCACTGCTGGCAGCGTTTTCTTGCTCCTGGTTGGAATGCTCATGTTTTACATCGGGTTGGAAAGATTTGTGGCGAAAGAAAGCCGGCAGACCCACAATTTCATCCTGCTGGCGGCTTTTGTCCCTCTATATGTGTATTTTGTCCTCTTTGTCCCCAGCCTGAATGTCCGCTCAATCTTATTCTCGCTGGCCTTATTCGCTCTCAGCGCGCAGTGCGCCTGGCTCATGCTGCGCCGCGTCGAGGCGGATATGCTCCCCGTCACGCGGCGGGTCGGCATCTTGATGATTGCCTACTGTATATTAAGCCTGGTATATGTCCTGCTTAACCTGGCGCTGCCCCCTGCCACCGATCTCTTCCAGGCCAACCGCTTAAGAATCGCCCTGATCGTCGCGTACCAGATGCTTTCGGTCATCCTGGTCTTTTACCTGTTCATGATGGTCAACCAGCGCATGTTCTTGGACACCGATCACTATATCGCCGCCCGCAAACGCGCCGACAAAGCCCTGCACCAGGTCAACGAACGCCTGTCGTTAGCCCAACGCCTATCCCAGTCTGGCGTTTGGGATTGGGATATCCATACCAATGAACTCAACTGGTCGCCCGAACTGTTCCACCTTTCGGGTCTACCTACCCCAATTGGAGGAAAAACATCCTTCGACGCCTGGCAAGCCGTCATCCACCCCGACGACCGGCAAAAAGTACAAGAGCGGATTGACGCCGCGCTGCGTGGAAATATCCCCTTAATCCATGATTACCGGATTGTCTTGCCCTCGGGCGAAAACCGCTGGGTTAATGCATCGGGCAGCATCACCTACAATGAAAAAGGCGAGGCCGAGCGCATGACCGGCATCTGTATTGATATTGATGCCCGAAAACAGGCAGAGGAACAACTGCGCAACGCCCTGGCCGAAAAAGAGATGCTGCTGCGTGAATTAAATCATCGCACCAAAAACAACCTGGGCCTGGTCAGCTCGCTGATCAATTTACAGGCCAATATCAGCAGCGACGAGACATTCCAGGCTTTGGCGCTCGCCCTGGAGAACCGCATCCGCTCGATTGCCCTGGTGCACCAAATGTTATACCGCTCACAAAACCTGGCGCGCGTCGACCTGGCTGAATACACGCGCGAGCTGGTAGGCCATTTAATGAGCGGATTTTCCGCTTCTACCGACAAAATTGTCGTGGATATCAACGCCACGCCGGCATTTGTCGGCATCAATACGGCCATTCCCTGCGGTCAAATCTTAAATGAGCTGATTTC
The DNA here is from genome assembly GCA_903872065.1 of uncultured Anaerolineales bacterium. Taxonomy (GTDB): domain Bacteria; phylum Chloroflexota; class Anaerolineae; order Anaerolineales; family UBA4823; genus CAIQJJ01. The sequence goes on from CAIQJJ010000482.1 coordinate 8,235, forward strand.
CAACGCCTTTAAGTATGCCTTTCCGGGCGAGCGGCGCGGCCGCGTCGCGATCCAGATTGGGCAGGCGCAGGACGGTGAAGTGCTGCTCAAGGTGACGGACGACGGCGTGGGGCTGCCGCCCGGTTTCGACGAAAGCGCATCCGCTTCGCTGGGCATGACCCTGCTGCACATGCTGGTGCAGCAGATCGACGGGCAAATTGAGATCAAGTCGGGGAAAGGCGTCACCTGCGAGATCCGTTTTAAGGCAGAGACGCCGGCATAGAGGACGGGCGTCAACCCGGTAGGTTAAAACAGCAGGGAGAGAGCAAACGCCATGAAAAGCGACAGCGGAATCAACCGCTCCCTTATCTGTGAGATCCTGCGCCAGGAATACGCCCTGCCGGTTGAGCGCTTGCATTTTTTACCCACTGGCTGGGTAGCGTATTGTTACGTTGTCTTTTGCGCCAATGGCGAGCGTTATTTTCTCAAGCTGATCAGTCTGCAGGGGATGAAGCCCTACGCCGCCAGCAGCCCCGATTTTTACCTGCCATTGACTGAAGAACTGCACGCGCGCCAGATCTTGCCCCACATCGCCTATCCCATTCCAACCCACCGCGGCGCGTTGAGCGCCACGTTTGCCGGCGGGCAGTTGATCTTGTTCAACTACATCCCCGGCCGCGAGGTGGGCTTTGGCGCGCTGTCCGATGACATCTTGCAGCAGGTAGGCGGCCTGGTGGGCGTCCTCCACCACAGCATCGCCCACCTCCGCCCGGCGCATCCGCTGCAAGAACGCTTTGCGCTGGACTTCGAGGCCGACCTGCTGCACAACCTGGATTTGCTCCGCGCCGCTTCCAGGCAAAAGCCAGGCATCCAAAAGCTGCAAGATTTGCTCCTGCCGCGGCGGGGTGAAATCTTGCAACACCTGCGCCATCTGAAAGAACTGCAGGCGCGCTGCCTGGCCTTGAACAAGCCGATGGTCATTTGCCACACCGATCTGCACGGCGGCAATTTCATCGTAGATGCGCAAGGGCAGATTCACATCCTGGATTGGGAAGGCGCGCTGATCGCTCCGCCAGAACGCGACCTGCTCTCCTTCGCCAGCGACGAACGCTTCTGGCGGATCTTCTTGCCAGTTTACGAGCAGGAGGCCGGCCGCGCCTGGCTGGAAAGCGCCGTCTTCGGTTTTTACGCCTATCACCGCAATCTCGAAGACTTAACGGATTGGGTGGTGCGCGTCCTGCGCTACAACACCGACGAGGCGCAGGATGCGGAAGACTTGAACGGCATCCAACAGGACTGCCTCGCCGGCTGGCCTTATCTGGAGGAAACTATCTCTGCCATACAAGCTATTTTGGCTACACGCAGTTAATGCTCCACGATCACCGCGCCGGCCGGGGCGCCATCGGCCAGAGTGCATTTGCGATCGGCGCGGCGCAGATCGTTGGCTTGCAGCAGAATATCGCGGCACGCCGCGCCCTCCACGCCGAGAAATAAGCCCACCTCGTTCAACGGGCGGCAGCCGTGGAGATAGGCATAGCGGACATCGCACAGGCGCAGCAGTTCCGCCTGGACATTGCCCATGGCGCGCAGGTTTGCCAGTTCCAGGTTTTCCACATCGTCGCATACCAGCGCCGGGCGCAGATCGAGCGAGGCCAGGTCAAAGGTGACATTCTCCAGCGTGACGCCGCGCACGTGGCGCAGGTACATGCCATACGCCGGCAGCACGCCGAAGATATGGTATTCAGGATAGTGATCGCGCAGTTCGGGGACCACGCAGTAACCATCCTCCCACTCGCCGCCGCCGGGGAAAGTGAGGTGGACGCCGCTGAAGGTGATATTTTCAATGTAAAAGCCCGCCACGCCCGTGAGATTGATACACGATTTCTTTTCGCCAGGGAAGGCCGGCACCTCATGCGGCAGCGGGTAAGCGTTATCCGCCACTGTCCCGCGGATGTTGCTGAAGCGGATATTGCGCAGCACACCGATCGGCAGCGATTGTGGACGCTCATTCTTCCAACCCAGGTAGCCGCCCAAACGCAGCGAGATCGGCCCGGTGACATGGTTCAACACCAGGTTGTCAAAGCTGATGTTTTCCATCACGCCGCCCTCAACCTCTTGGATTTTGATGGCGCAGCCGTAGGTGTCGTAAACCACACAGTTCGAGATGGCAATATCGCGGAAGATGCGCCGCGCCTCAGGCCCGATGCGAAAGGCCGCCCAGCGCGTGCTGATCAGGCAGTTGGTGATGACGATGCGGCAGCCGCCCTCTTTCAGCGCAAAGGCATCGTCGCCGCAATCTACGTGACAATCTGAGATCATCACATCTTCGCAGTCTGTCAGGTCGAAGCCATCGTTATTTTGGTTGGCGCGGTTGAAGAGGTGTACGCCATGAATGCGCATCTCTTTGCACCGTTCCAGGTTACAGCACCACGAAGCGGCATGCCGCAAAGTCAAGCCGCTGATCGTCACATCCTGGCAGGCGGTGAAATGGATCAACATGGGACGGATGAAGGTCTGTGCGGAGGGCGCGGCCGTCTCGTCCTCAAAATTGAAGCCCTCCGCGCCGCAAGGAAAAGCCGCCCCCTGTCCATCAATGACGCCCTCGCCGGCCAGGGCAATGTGCTGCGCGTCGCAGGCGTTGATCAGGCAGTAATCCTGCAGCCCTTCGGCGCGTCCCAGGTTGGGATAATCCTTGAGGGATGCGCTGCCCAAAAGCCTGGCTTGCGCCGCCAGGAACAGGGTGACATTCCCTTTGAGGGTGAGTGTGCCGGTCAAGTAATCGCCGGGGGGAAAATAGACCACGCCGCCGGCCTGCGCCGCGCAGGCTTCAATGGCTGACTGAATGGCCTGCGTGTCAAGACTGACGCCATCGCCTTTGGCGTCGAAATCACGGACAGAAATTGAATGCGATACCATAGGAAAACCTCCTGCTTGCCTTTCACTGCCGTTCTCGATGAACTAACCAAAGAGCTAACCAGCCCGACAGGTTTAAAAAACCTTTCGGGTTTTATGAACTACTCTTATTATACGACTCTGGCGGCGCAAAGCAACTGCGAATGGGCCGAAAATCCCGCTTCGCGATCGGCGGCGGTCTGGTAAACTATGCAGCGGCAGTCTTACTGCCAATTCCATTCAGAAAGCTTATCCAAGAAAATGAAAGTCTCCCCAGCCAAAGGCCACCTGGCGCTCAAAAGCCTGTTTTTCGTCTATTATGGCGGAATCGGGCAGTTCTTCGCCTTTTTAAATATCTACTACAGCAGCATCGGCTTGAGCGGTGTAGAAATCGGCGTGATCGGTACGCTTGTCTCGCTGATCGGCATCTTCAGCACCACCCTGTGGGGCATGCTCAGCGACAAATTCGGCAAGCCGCGCTGGTTGTTCTCGATCGCCTTCCTGGGCACCGCCCTGGGCGTGCTGGCGCTTTCCAACGTCCAGACCTTTTCCTGGATTATCGTGGTCGCCTGCCTCTTAAACCTGTTCAACATGACGCTGATGCCGCTGCTCGACAGCACCGCCTTGGGGATGCTCGGCGCGGAGAGCGACCGCTACGGCTCTTATCGTGTGTGGGGTTCGTTGGGCTTCATCGCCGCCAGCACGGGCGTCGGCTTCCTCTACGAACGCATCGGCCTGCACAGCATGTTCCCCATCTTCATCGCGCTGATGGTGATTGCCATGTTCATCTCGCTCGTTCTGCCCGATCTGCCGGTGCGCTTGAGCGGCTCGCCCTGGGGCGGCCTGCGCCAAATGGTGCGCAAGCCGCGCTGGGTGATCCTGGCCAGCAGCGCCTTCTTCATCTGGCTGGCAGCCACCGCCATGCTCAGCTTCCTGGGCATCATGATCAAAAACATGGGCGGAGGCGATGGGCTGATCGGCTTAAGCGGGACGATCGCCGCCCTGGTGGAACTACCCGGCATGGCGCTTGGGGCGCTTATGCTCAGCCGCATCGGGGCCTCGCGCATGATCTTACTGGCCTGCGCCGGCTACACCCTGCGCATGTTTCTCTACGCCATCATGCCCTCCCCCACCTGGACGCTGGGAATCAGCATGCTTAACAGTATTACCTACGTGCCGTTTTGGCTGGGCGCGGTAGCCTACGCCGGCGAGTTAGCGCCGGCCGAGCTAAAAGCGACCAGCCAGGGGCTGTTGTTTTCCATCATGAACCTGGCCAGCATGGCCGGCGGCTTGGGCAGCGGCTGGCTGTTCGACTCGGCCGGCGCGTCCGGGCTTTTCGGCGTGATGGCCGGCTGCTGCCTGGCGGCGCTGATCATCTTCGCCGCCGGCCAGGCATTCTTGAACAAAGCCGAGGCGGCGCTGGCGCAAGCGCCGGTTGAGCCAGCGCCGGCAGCCGTGATCGATCTCAGGGAGTCTTGAGGGCTAAATTGTGCAGGCCAAACGGCGGCTCCCAGGTATCTGCAGTGACGCCCGGCGCGCAGCGTCCCCAGGTGCTCCCGTGCTTGTCCGTCGCGCCCGTCAAGTGGCGCACAATCAAGCGGTGCAGCATGTCCATATTGGGCAAGATGCCGTGAAAACTGGAAGCCTTGGCCAACAGCCTGTCCTGCACTTCCCAGTAACCGAAATCGTCCGGCGAGACGCAGACTACATTTTCCGGCTTCAGAAAAGGCGGGATGGCGCTCTCGAACGGCACAGTGCCATCGCCGGTCAAGCGGCGCTTCTGCGGGTCGCTTTCCTTTTCCCACAAATCCAGGCGGTCTGAAGAACGCAGCACGAAGGAGGGCGCGCCGGAGGTATTTGTCACTTTCAGGCGCACACGGGTCTCAGTATTGACCCCCACCACGCACAACCAATCCCTGGCCTGCAGACCAGCGTCCGCCAACTGAAAGGCGTCAACACGACTCTGGTGCTGCCGCCCGCCGGTCAGGAGCGCATTGAACAGCTTGCGGGCCTGCGTTTTGAACGCTTTGGACTGAACCGCATTCAAGCGCACATACTCCTCAATGGTCGCCAAAATGCCGGGCTGCCAAAACGCGGGATTAAAGACATCCGCCGGGATGCCGGGGTCTACCTCGATCTCCGGGCAGGTAGGCAAAATCTGGTACAGGGAGGGTGTGATGCGCGCTGCCTCGCGTTCACGCGAGCTTGAGTCCTGCGCGCCCAGGGCCGCCGTGCCAGCCGCCAGCTTGAGAATCGCCTCAAACGAGCCGCGAAACGGCGTTCCCAAAGTGACGACTTTACCCACATGGCTGTCCGTCTTGTGATGATCCAGGTAGCGGGTGATGATCAAGCCGCCCAGGGAATGCCCGATCAAGTTAACCAACGGCTGATCGCTGTACCCTGCCTGGTAATAATGCTTGAGCAGCTTGGTGCGCTCGATCACCTCTTGCACAAAGAGACTGAAACTCTCTTCAATCACTTCCAATGGCTGCCGCCAGTCATAAGCAAAGGGATAGACCGGAACCGGCAGGTCTTGCTTTTCAGCCAGGTTGTGGCGCAGTTCTTGAATAATCTCGGTATATATAATCTCAAACACGCGATCCGGCTGCACGCGGGCCGGCTCAACCGCCTCGTAACGGGTGTTATCGGGGTGTAATGAAATGCGCCGGTAATCATTGCCCATCACCATGCCGGCAACAGACCAGACAGCTTCGGGAACGATCGGGTATTCATCGCGCAAATAAGAACCAGTGATCCCAGGGACTACAATGACAGGGGAAACAAGCGCCATAGGGCATCTCCTTTGCAAAATGGATTCTGAGAATTTTATTCCGCTTCCAGGGTGAAACTGAGCGGAAAGCGACGGAGGCGCGCCGAAAAATGCGCCATGCCGACCCGCTTCTGCGCCTCGGACTTCGGCAAGGTCTGGACATAAGCAATGCCATGGTAATGCGCTGTGTACATGACCTGCACCGCCTGCACCGGACTGAGCAAGAAAACCGTACGCAAAATATGCAGCACAAAATCCATGGGCGTCACATCATCATTATGGATCAACACGCGATACAGCGGGGCGTGTGTGACTTCTTCTTCTACAGCTTCGCCAATATCCGGCAGAATTGGTTCTGGCATACCACATCTCCTTGCATTTCTAATCATTATTATAACCAAATAACCATGAAACCTATAGCCAAACAGCCAATATTTTGCTATAACATACATACAACCGCATGGGGTTGTGGAAGGACAAAGTCTTATCATGCAAACCTCTACCAACATTTTGCAAACTTTTCTCTCATACAGCCGCCGGACGTACCTCGCGCGCGGTATGCTGCTGCCCGAATTTGAACAAGGCGTGTGCTTATTTGCGGATATCTCAGGCTTCACCCCCCTGACCGAGGCGCTGCAGCGCAGCCTCGGCCCGCAGCAAGGCGCGGAGAAACTCGTCGTCACGCTCAACACAGTCTTTGATCGCCTCGTCTCCCACGTCCAGCGGCGCGGCGGCGACGTGATCGGGTTTGCCGGCGATGCGTTCACCTGCTGGTTTCCCGCCTCGAGCGCCCCACCGCTGCAAGCCCTGGCTTGCGCCCAGGCCATGCGCGCCGAAATGGAGCATTTCGCACAGATCAAAATCCCCGGCCAACCCGATCAGACGCTGACGCTCAAAATCGGCATGGCCCATGGATTGACGCGCCGCCTGTTGGTGGGCGACCCTAAATACGGCTACTTCGATCTGCTCTTTGGCCCGCCGCTCGACCGGATTGGCATGGCCGAACACCACGTACAAAAAGGACTGAACGAGATCGTCTGCGCCCCCGAAATGGCCGCCCTGGTCGGCGCCGCTGCAAGATGGGGCGAGGCGCGCGAGGGCTATTTGCCCCTGCTGGAATTTACCCCCCCGCCAATGCAAGTTCCCCCACCGCCCCTTCCACCCGACCTGAAACACAGCAAATCGCTGCAGCCCTATTTTCCCCCGGCGATCTTCAGTTGGCTCGGCGCCGCCGGTGAGAGCTTCCTGGCCGAATTTCGTCCGGTGGTTTCCGCCTTCCTCCATTTCGATGGGCTGGATTACATGAACGACCTGCAAGCCGGGCAAAAACTCAATCAGTATGTCAGCACGGTCCAGGCGGTTGCCGCGCGGCATGGCGGCAATGCCATGTATATGGACTACGGCGACAAGGGCAGCCTGCTGCAAGTCCTTTTCGGCGCGCCGCAATCTTATGCAGACGACGCCGCCCGCGCCGTCGCCTTTGCCCTGGAAGTGCAAAACGCGGTGCGCGCCCTGTCCTTCATCAGCGCTCAATCCATTGGGATGTCCTGCGGGGCGGCTTATGTCGGCGCCCTGGGCGCTTCCACACGACGCGGCTACACCGCCATGGGGGATGTGATCAACGCCGCCTCGCGCCTGATGCAGGCCTGCCAACCCTGGCAGGTGTTCGTCAGCCAGGCTGTCGTCAACGCCGCCTCCAAACGCTTCGCCTTCCAACCCCTGCCCGGCTTCCAGGTCAGAGGCAAAAGCGGGCCCATCCCAGTATCCATTCCGGTGATGGAAATGCCCAGCATGCCGCAGTTGATCATGGTCGGCTCGTTGTTTGGCCGGCAAAAAGAGATCAACTATCTGATGCAAGCTCTCGACCGCGCCAACAGCGGCCAGGGGCAGGTCATCGCCATCAACGGGGTGGAGGGGATGGGCAAAAGCCGCCTGACGGCCGAGATCATCCAGCGCTCGCTGCCGCGCGGGGTGCGCAGCCTGATCAGCATTGCCCAAGGCGCTGGCCAATACACGCCCTACCACACCTGGCGCGAGATCCTGCGCAGCCTGTTTGGCCTGCAAAGCGCCTGGCCGCCCATGCAGCAGATGATGCAAATGCAGACCATGCTGGGTTGGATTTACCCGGCCTGGACGGCGCTCATCCCCTTGCTGGGCGATCTCCTCGGCATGAGCATCCCCGACACCGACAGCACCACCGACATGGAGGGCGAGGAACGCCAACAGGCGCTCTTCACCCTGATGGGCGATCTGCTGGCGCGCTTCGCTTCCCAACAGCCCTTGATCATTTTAATCGAGGACGGGCAGTTCCTGGATCAAGCCTCGCTGCGCCTGATCCATGCCCTGGCCCCGCGGCTGCAAACCGAACGGGTTTTACTGCTCGTCACCCACCGCCCATTTGATGGCCTGGCAGTATTGAAGACAACCAATGCGTCGCCAATTAACGAAATGATCCTGGGTGAACTCAGCAATGACGAAGTGCGCGCCATGCTGCTGGATCGCCTGGGCGGAGAACTGCCGCCCGACCTGCTGCATACCATCCAGGATCGCGCCCAGGGCAACCCACTGTTTGTGGAAGAGCTGGCGCATTCCCTGCGCGAAACTGCCTCCTTGCAGCAAAAAGAGGGGCGTTGGGTGCTGGTCGGCAGCGAGCGCGGCATGCTCAAACTGCCAGAGAGCATCCAGGGCATCGTCCTGGCGCGCCTGGATCGCCTGGATGACAACAGCAAACTGATCATCAAAGTCGCCAGTGTAGTCGGGCGGCGCTTCGAGACCGCCCTGGTGGAACATCTGCACCCCAGCCACCCGCCCACGCCGGAGCTTGAAGAACATCTGGACACCCTGCAGCGCCACCAATTGAGCGAACTGGAGACCACCAACCCGCAGCGCATTTACCATTTTCGACACGTGGTCATTCAAGAGGTCGCTTACGAAACCCTGCTCTTCTCACAGCGCCGCGCCCTGCACCGCGCCCTGGCCGAATGGATCGAGGAGCATTACGCCTACGACCTCAATTCACAAGACGCCCTGTTGGCCTATCACTACACCCAGGCTGGCATGGTGGACAAAGCTTTTGAGTACCTGATCAAAACCGGCGACCTGGCGCGCCGCCTGTACATTCACCAGGACGCGATCCAAAACTATCGCAAAGCGTTGGACCTGCTGGAAGAGAACGAAAGGAGAGAGGGTGAGGA
>CAIQJJ010000483.1 GCA_903872065.1 uncultured Anaerolineales bacterium
GGTTCAACGCGGGAGAAGCCATATAGGGATCGTCATCCGTTGCACGAGTGTTGAGGAAGCCCTGGCTGATCTGAAGCGGCGCCAGGTGATTCCACACCGCCCAACCTTCGGCATCGCCGGCTGAGGCAAACTCCCAGGCATAGCCGTTGAGCGTTACAGCGATTGAATCGATCTCAACCGGCGTCCGAGCCGACGCAGAAAGCCGCATCTGTGTGACAACACCCTCGCTCCAGGAGGAATTCCCCTGCCAATCGAACGTTAACGCGGTGAAATCGCCCGGCGGGAGCGCCTGGCACAATGATTTCGCCTTATCCCAGGCCGGATCATCCAGGGTGATGAACGAGAGACAGAGCCGGGCGTTGGCTTGCGAGGAGCGGGCGCGCAGGGTCACATTCGAGGCGATGGCCCTGGGAATGCGCAAGCCGGGGGTTGACTCCAGGAACTGCCCAGGCGATAAAGAGGCGCTGAGAATCCCATCTTTGACCACCGCGCCGGTGGACGCCCCCTGCCAGCCTTCAAGCGAGTTCAGATCGAAAGTCCAGGTCGTATGCGGGATCAGATCATAGACCCTGCTGCGGGCCGTCTCGATGGGGCCGGGGATGAGATAGTAAGTGCTTTCATAGACCGCCTGGGGCGGCACGTCGAACAAGGCCATGGGGCTGATATAACCCACCGGAGGCTGGGCAAACAACAGGCAGATGTTCCAGCGCGGTTCCAGGAAAGGCTGAGGCGGCGCGGCCAGGATCAAACCATTGCGGTCGGCGTCGCCAAACGCGGCCCAATTTTCGGTCGCGCTGACCTGCGGACAGCGTCCCTGCCCGGCAATCTCGCCTGGCCGGGCGACATGCTTCAACTCGCTGACCGCCCCGCCGGTAAACGGCGCGCCGCCCAAATAGCTGTACATGTGGGTGAGCGAGGTGGCAAAATAAGTGGCCGGGAACTCCTGGGTGGCAAGACCGTGGGCGTCCGCGCCGGTATGGGTTGCGCGGCTATGGATTTCAAAATAACCGTCCCGCTGCCAGGCCCAGGTCTCAAAGATCATGTCTGAATCCTGATCATACAGGCCCCATTCTTTGCCGAGGGCTTTGATATACACCATGCCAGCGCCAGAACGGTACTCCAACACTTTCGCCCCACTGCCGCCCTTGCTGCCGGCCTGGATCGGGTTCCAGCCCCAATTTCCATAAGGGTCGCTGCCCTGCATGCCGTAGGTATCCTCGCCATCGTAAAACGAAAGCTGGATGTAGCGGCCATAATCAGAGCGATCCACCAATTCGCGCCCGCGGTAGAGCAGGCTGCCGATCGATCCGCCGGCGCTCATATTAAAGCCCAAGGCGAGGGTCTCTGGATCTCCCAGGTAAACAAGCCCTTGGGGAATGGTCTGGATATCTCCCATCGGCGCGAGGGTCGGGATGGGGGTAGCGGGAACAGCCGGCTGGCGGCCCGATTGACAGGCCGCCAGCATCCACAGAACGGCGGCCAGGGTCATCAAGGATAAAGTGGAGCGGAGAGATCGTTTCATAGAAAGGTCATGCGTACAC
>CAIQJJ010000484.1 GCA_903872065.1 uncultured Anaerolineales bacterium
AAGACCCCCGCCGAGGACTTTGCCACCGGCATGGTTACATACCGCAACCCGGAAACCGGGCAGTTGGTCAAGGCGCAGTTCACCAATTCCTGGATGTTTGAGAAGCAGGGGCTGCGCTTATTGATGGATGGGATGGGGCCGGGCTATGCTTTTGAGATCAATACCCTGGCCTCCTCGCTGCAAATTTTCATCGGCGACGCCGCCGCCGATGCAACCGCCAACGCCGAAATGGCGTTGGAGAAGTCCACCGCCTCGCGTGGGCTGCTCGCGGTGCAGTACAACGAGCCTGACCTGTATGGCTATACCAGCGAAATCGAGGACGCTGTCCAGGCTTTCCAGGCCGGGCGCGATGGGATGCTGCCCATCCGCTATGGGTTGGAGATCGTGCGCCTGGTGATGGCGGCTTACCTGTCCGCCGAGCGCAAGCAGGTGATCAACTTGCAAGACCCGGCCGTCCGGCAGGAGTTGGAAACCTATATCCCCTTGATCCAGCAGGGGCGCGGCGCGGAAATTCTATACGGTTAACACGGATTGGCACGGATTGGCACGGATTAGCACGGGTTGGCACGGATTGACACGGATTGACACGGATTGGCACGGATTAGCACGGGTTGGCACGGATTGGCACGGATTGGCACGGGTTGGCACGGGGTAACACGGATTTTTATGGATTACTTGGTTGGAAAGCCGGCGAGCCGTCTTAGCTCGCCGGCGCTTCATAAGGCATGGTTGCAGCGCTGGTCAGGATCACAGCGGAGCGCGGCTGCGCATGGTAGTGCTTTTGCCCGGAGGACAGCAGCGCCGGCTCATCGGGGAAATCTTTCGGTGTGGGCAGGGCGGTATCCACCAGGATTTGCCAGCGCTGGCCGCGCGGCAGAGGCGGCAGATCGAAGTTGAGCGACTCCCAATAGGCATTGGCGATCACATACAAATGTTCGCCATCCACCAGGTTGATCAATTCATAAGCCAGGCTGTGCGAGGTGGGACTCCAGTCGGGCTGGTTTAGTTTTACCCCATGCCAGATCACTTCTGGCCCGCCCGGCTCCGTCCAGAAGTGTTCCTCGCTGAACAATTTGTTTCGCCGGTAAAAGGCGATCAACTTGCGGGTAAAAGCGAGCAGTTCCGTCTGGCGCAGGGTATCATCCCAATTGAACCAGGCTAACTCATTGTTCTGGCAGTAGGTGTTGTTATTGCCGCGCTGCGTGCGGCGGATTTCGTCGCCCATCAGCAGCATTGGCGCTCCTTGCGAGGTGAAGAGCAGCACCAAAAAGTTCTTGATCTGCCTCAGGCGCAGCTTTTCAAGCGCCGGGTCGGTCGCTGCCCCCTCCACCCCGCAGTTCCAACTGAAATTGGCGTCTGCCCCATCCCGGTTGCCCTGCAAATTGGCTTCGTTGTGCTTGCTGTTGTAGCTTACCAGGTCGTTGAGGGTGAAACCGTCGTGGCAGGTGATGAAATTGATGCTGCGATTTGGCTCGCGGTCGGGTTGGGGATACAGGTCGCGGCTGCCGCCAATGCGCGCCGCCAGCTTGCCGGCGGTTTCATTGTCCCCTTTCACGAAGCGGCGCACGTCGTCGCGGTACTGCCCGTTCCATTCCGCCCAGCGGTGGCCGACGAAGGAGCCTACCTGGTACAGCCCGGCCGCATCCCAGGCTTCAGCGATGATCTTTGTCCCGGCCAACACCGGCTCGGACTCGATCTCCCACAAGATCGGCGGGTCGCGCAGTGGCTGCCCGCGTTCATCCCGCGCCATCACCGAGGCCAAGTCGAAGCGGAATCCGTCCACGTGCATCTGCTGAACCCAATAGCGCAGGCAGTCCATGATCATCCGGCGCACAATCGAGTGGTTGGTGTTGAGCGTGTTGCCGCAGCCGCTGAAGTTGGCGTAAAACGTCTGGTTGGGCTGCGATAGGATATAGTAGGCGCGGTTTTCGGCGCCGCGAAACGATAGTGTGGGGCCGCTGTGATTGCCCTCGGCGGTGTGATTGAAGACGACATCCAGGATGACCTCGATCCCCGCCCGGTGCAGCGCTTTGACCATATCGCGAAACTCATCCAGCGGCCCTAGCGGGTCGGAGCAGCTGCAGTACCCGCGGTGCGGCGCGAAAAAGTTGACCGGACTGTACCCCCAGTAATTGGTCAGGCCCGGCGGCGCTTCTTGCTCATCGAACTGCTGCACCGGCAGCAGCTCCACCGCCGTCACGCCGAGCGCCTGCAGATAGGGGATTTTCTCGCTCAACCCGGCGTAAGTGCCGCGCAGTTCCGCCGGCAGGCCCGAATTGGGATGCCTGGTGAATCCGCCGATATGCAGTTCGTAGATTACGGTCTCGGCAAAGGGATGGTGTAAAGGGGCGTCGCCTTCCCAATTGTAGCGCTGCGGATCGGCCACCACACTGCGCATGGCGTAAGCGCAGTTATCTCCCAGGTGCGCGGCGGCGGCTCGCTCGTAGTTTTTGCCGTAGGCAATGGATTGGGCGTAAGGGTCAGTCAGCACCTTTAGCCCGTCGAAACGCATTCCCCGTGGCGGGTCGAATGGGCCGTGCACGCGGTAGCAATAAAGCTGCCCGGCTTGGGTGCCTTTGACCAGAATATGCCAGTAGTAAAATGTGCGGTTGCGCGCCGGGTCAAGTTGAATCACTCTGGCCGGGCGTGGGGCGTCCACCGCATCGAAAAACAACAGCTCTACCGCGGTCGCATTGCGCGAAAACAGGCAAAAATTAACGCCTTCCTGTGTGACGGTAGCGCCAAGAGGATAGGATTTTCCCGGCAGTATATCGTTCATAACCTTATTGTGGCAAAAGAGAGGGCGCTTGTCAATATGTTTTTGGTACAATCAATCTATGTTGACCCCTATGGACCTGCAGACCTTCCTGGATACTCATGCCATCCCTGGACAGCTTCTCTTTCTGTCCGAACCCACTCCCACGGTCGAGATCGCGGCCCGCGTCGTTGGCGCTTCTCCTGATCAGATCGCCAAATCCATTCTCTTCTTCGCAGACGCCCAACCTGTCCTGGCGATTGCCTGCGGCGCGGCGCGCATAGACCGCCGCGTGATCGCCGCCCTCTATGGCGTCGGGCGCAAACGCGTCACTCTCGCCTCCCCGGCCGAGGTTCTGGACACCGCCGGTTACGAAGTCGGCGCCATGCCCCCTTTCGGCCACCTTACCCCCCTTCCCACTCTGGCCGACCTGGCGCTCCTGCGCCTGGCTGAAGCCGATCAGCCCATTTATGCTGGCGGCGGCGGCGAAAATGTCCTCCTCCGCCTCCATCCGCGCGATCTCTTGCGCGTCGCCGCGGCTCGCCCGGTAGACCTGCTCTTGCCGGTTGAGGAGCGGCCATGAAGAAACCTCTCCCTGCCCTGGGCTTGCTCCTCCTTCTGGGCATCCTCGCCCTGGCTGCTTTTCTCTTTGGCCGGCCCCTCTCCCGCTGGGCGCGCACCCTCAGCCTTCGTTCGCCTCGCCTGCGCGAGTGGTTTCACAATTCCGCCGCCCATCCCGATTGGCGCATCCAGGCCGGCCAGCGCTGCGCCTCTGGCGCGCCCTTCATTTTCCCTACCACCGGCTACGTTGGCTTTTTGTGGGATGACTCGTTCAGGTTAGGCCAGGCGCACCAGGGGATTGACATCTTCGGTGGGCAGACTCCCGGTGAGACGCCGATCATCGCCGCCGCCTCGGGCTACCTCACCCGCCGCCCGGATTGGAAGTCCACCGTTGCGATCCGCTTGCCCGACGATCCTCTCCATCCCGGCCGGCCGCTCTGGACGTATTACACCCATATTGCGTGGGCCGATGGTTCTTCGCTGATTGACCCGGCCTTCCCGCCCGGCGTGGAGAATCTGTGGGTCGAGGCGGGGACGCTTCTTGGCTACCAGGGCAATTATTCTGGCAGTCCCAATAACCCCACCGGCGTCCACCTCCATTTCTCGCTCGTCCTGGATGACGGAGCGGGCTTTTTGCGCAATGAGTTGGACATCCGCAATACGCTCGATCCCTCGCCCTACCTGGGCCTGTCCTTAAACGGCGCCAACGACGCTGTCCCTACCTGTCCCTCTGGAGACTGATTATGGATGCTCCTGCTTTTTCTCCGGTTGTTTTAATCAGCGGCGCGGCGCGCGGTCCCGGCCGCGCCCTTGCCCTGGCCTTTGCCGCCCAGGGCGCTCGCCTGGCGTTGAACGATCTTAATCCGCTCGGCCTGGATGAAGCGCTGTCCCAGGTCACGGCTTCCGGCGCGGCGGCCAGGGCTTATGCGTTTGACGTTGCCAAGCGCCTGCCGCTCACCGGCCTGGTGCAGCAGGTTTTGGATGATTGGGGGCGGGTGGATATCCTGGTCAACGCGGCCGAGGTTATGCCCACCGATCCCTTGTTGACGATGGATGAGTGGGATTTTCACCGCGCCCTGGACGTTAACCTGGCGGGGCCTTTTTTCCTGATGCAGTTGGTCGGGCGCGCCATGCAGGCCCAGGGGGGTGGGGTGATTTTAAACGTCATTGCCGCACTGCCCGCCGCGCAGCCCCTCTCGCCGGTCTGCTGCGCCAGCCGCGCCGCCCTGGCGGCCCTCAGCCAGGCTGCCGCCCAGGAACTCGCGCCCTACAGCGTCCGCGTTCTGCACCTGGAACTGCCCACGGATCAATCGGCTGCGGCTGCAACCGAAGCCCAGACGGCCTTAAACATTGCTGCTGCGCTGCAAAACCTGGCTGCGGCTGCGACCCCGGCCGCAGCCGGAATAACTTCACTGGAGGTGAATGAATGACCTCGCAAAATCATACACCAACTAACCCGCCGATCGGCTATGTGGTCGGCGGCGGCCTGAAAGAAAATCTCAATGTGCGCCTGACGGTGGATGCCCAGTCGGTGCAGGAGGGCGGTTTCGTGGTGATCGAGAGCGGCGACTGGCAGTTTTATGGCTTGATCACCGATTTGCAGCTTGGCGCGACCGATCCGCGCTTTGCGGATGAGCAGCCTGGGGCGCGCATCCCGCCCGGCCTGGCGCGCCTGCTGCACGGGCAAACCCTGTTCACCAACCTGGAGGTGCTGCCGGCCTTGATGTTGGAGCGCGGTCCCGATCCTGCTTCGCCGGATTATCCTACCTGGCGCGCGGACCACCCGCAAGACCCCACCCCTCTGCCGATCAAGACCATTCCCCCGCACCATGCGCCGGCGCGCCTGGCCTCGCAGGGCGATATCGCCGAAATCTTTGGCAGCGCCCAGCAGGGGAAGAATTTTATCATCGGGTACACGCGTGAACAGAATCATCCGGTCTGCATTGATCTGGAGAAGCTGGTCAAGCGTTCGGCGGGCGTCTTCGGCGCGACCGGCACCGGCAAATCATTCCTGACGCGCCTCGTGCTGGCCGGCCTGATGCAGGCCGATGTCGCCTCGCTGCTGGTGCTGGATATGCACAATGAGTACGGCTATGACGACACGGCTTCTGATACGGGGCATAAGGTCATTGGGTTGAAGACGAAGTTCCCCGGCCAGGTGCGTATGGTCGGCCTGGGGCGCGGGGCGCAGATCCGCGGCCGCCGTCCCGATTTCGACCTGGAGATCGCCAAATCCGACATCACTCCCGGCGATGTGGAGATGCTGACGCGCGAGTTGAATCTGAAAGAGACCACTCCCACAACGCTGGAGGCGCTTTACTCCTGGTTCAAGGAGGATTGGTTCGCTCGTTTTCAGGGGATGCGCGTCGGGGCGATGGTGGAAGACGACAACGGCAAGAAAGTCCCCGCTTCAGACAGCGTCGCCTTCTGGGCCAACGAGGCTGGCGTGAACGTGATGGCCGCCGAGGGGCTGCATTCCAAGTTGGGCCGCCTGTTCAACAAAGAGTATATTGTGGACAGAACCGCCGCCAACACGGTCAAGGAGATCATCAAGACCCTGAACGACAACAAGCACATCATTCTCTCTTTTGGCGACTTCGACAGCGATCTGGATTATCTGCTTGTCTCCAACCTGCTTACCCGCCTCATTCGTAAGGCCTGGGAAGACCGCACCAATGAATTTCGCACCACTGGCAAAGGCGAACCGCGCCCGCTTGTTATCGTTGTCGAGGAAGCGCACAAACTGCTCAACCGCGAAATGGCCGCCCAAACCGCGTTCAGCACGATTGCGCGCGAACTGCGCAAATATTACGTCACACTGCTCATTGTAGACCAGCGCCCCTCCCAGATCTACGACGAGGTCATGTCGCAGCTTGGCACGCGCATCTCTGGCTGGCTGGGCGACGAAGACGACATTCACGCCGTCCTCTCCGGTCTGTCCGGGCGCGAAGCCTTGCGCGGCATGTTGGCCCGTTTGCAGCCCAAAGAGGAAGTGCTGCTGTTGGGCTGGGGCATCCCCATGCCGCTGCCCGTCCGCTCGCGGCGCTATGATGAGACTTTCTGGCAAGAATTGCAGAGTAAAGGTTCTCCCGCGCGGCGCAGCGCTGCGCAGGGTGTGAGCGAGTTGTATTGAGGGATTGGGAATTGTGTTATGTCTGGTGTTGTAACCAAGTTAATTCATGGCGACTGCCGGGAAAAGCTGAAAGCCCTGGAGTCCAATTCCATAGACCTGATCATTACCTCGCCGCCGTATGCAGACAGCCGCTCGCATTCGTATGGAGGGATCAACCCGGATGATTATGTGGAGTGGTTTTTGCCTATCTCGGCTGAACTTTTGCGCGTCTTGAAACCGGATGGCACGTTTATTTTGAATATCAAAGAGAAGGTTGTAGACGGCGAGCGGCATACTTATGTGATTGAGCTGATTCTGGCGATGCGCCAGCAGGGTTGGTTGTGGACAGAGGAAATGATCTGGCACAAGAAGAATTGTTATCCTGGGAAATGGCCTAATCGCTTTCGAGATGCCTGGGAGCGGTTGTTGCAATTTAACAAAAACAGGAAGTTTAAGATGTTTCAGGAAACGGTTATGGTGCCAATGGGCGACTGGGCCGATAAACGTTTGAAAAACCTGAGCGAGACTGATAAAGTGCGCGATCCATCGAAAGCCGGCAGCGGTTTTGGCAAAAAGGTGGCGAATTGGGTCGGGCGCGATAAAGTTTATCCGACCAATGTCTTGCACATGGCGACCGAGACCAAGAATAAAAATCATAGCGCGGTTTTCCCCGAAGATTTGCCGGAATGGTTTATCAAGCTTTTGACGCAAGAGGGCGACTGGGTGCTGGATCCATTTATGGGATCAGGGACTACAAACCGGGTGGCGCAGCGTATGGGGCGCAACTCGATCGGGATTGAGATCCTGGGTGAGTATTTTAACCTGGCGCAACAAGATATTCGCGCCCAGGGTGTAAGGTTATTTGAACCTGTGGAGGTTTATGAATCTACTCCAGTTGAGTGAAGTCACTCTTTACGTTGAAGAGCATATTGGTAGTTTTCATACGCGCCGTTTGGATAGTCTGCGAAAGCTGAAATTGGAACAAATTCTTAAACGAAAAAATCCCTATCTCTTTCGGGCAAAGAATGTGTCTTCCATCGAATTGGTCAAAGGCTTATTGGATGCGCATCTCTCGTCGCAGGAAGAAACCATCTTTGGCGAGTTTTTGGAAGGTTTGGCGATCTACGTATGTAGCCAAGTTTATGGGGGCAAAAAGTCTTCTGCTGAGGGCATTGACCTGGAATTTGAAAAAGATAATACCCTGTACATTGTCGCCATCAAGTCTGGGCCGAATTGGGGTAACAGCAGCCAGGTTAAACGAATGCTTGATAATTTCAAAAAGGCGCAGCGTATTTTGCGTAGCAGCGGCGCGAAGGCGCATATTGTCTCTGTTAACGGTTGTTGTTATGGACGTGATAGCCAACCAGACAAGGGTGATTATCAAAAATATTGTGGGCAGGTCTTTTGGCATTTCATTTCGGGCAATGAGGATTCGTATGTGGATATCATCGAGCCGTTGGGACGCCAGGCCAGGCGCAGAAATGATGAGTTTGCCGACGCCTATGAGGATATTTTAAGGCAGTTTACGCGAAGTTTTATTGTTGATTTTTGCCTGGAGGATGGCAAGATTGATTGGCAAAAATTGGTGCGACTTAATTCTGCTAAGTCGCTAGACTGAAAGACTTGGATCATCAAGAGAGACGGACACAAACGGAGGATTTCCAATGAACACCTGGCAAGAATTATCCAACACACAGCGCGGCCGCAGCCGCTTGATCCCCTCTACCTGGCCTTACGATAAGTACCCCCAGGCGCCTGAATTGGACGCTGGCAGTACCATCACCTTGATCGATCAAGACGGGCCGGGTGTTGTTTCTTGTTTGCACATCTCCAACTACTTCACCAAGCAGACCTTTGCGCCTCTGCCGCTCGACGCGCCGGCGCTGCGCCTGCGCGTCTGGTATGATGGCCGTTCCGAGCCGGCCATTGATATGCCGCTGATGGATTTCCTGGCGGACATCCAGGGCGAGAGCGCCTATTTTAGCAACCTCTATTTCTCCAAGGTCAAGCAGTCGCACAATTTCCGCCTGCCGCTGCCTTTTCGCCAGCACATCAAAATCCAGATCGAGAATCCCTCGCCATTCAATATGATCGGCTACAGCGAAGTGCAGTGGGAGCAGGTGGAGGCGATTCCTGAGCAGTGCGGCTATTTGCGCGCAGATTTTCGCGCCGGGGTGATGCGCGTGCCACAAGAGCCGGCCACATTGTGGGATCTGCGCGGGCCAGGGGCAGTGGCGGCGCACTGGCTGCAATTTGAATCGGATGATCCGCTATGCCCGGGCGGCGAGTTGTTGTGCGAGGGCAATCAAGAAATTTACCTGGATGGCGACTTTGACCCCTCGCTGGAGTATTTGGGCACGGAGGATCTGTACGGCTTTTCGTGGGGATTTAAAGAAGTGCAGTCCGATTTTTACGTGGCGATTTTGAAACGCCAAGAACTGCCCGGCGGTGGGGCGCGCATTGCCTTGCTGCGCTCCCGTGGGGAAGACCGCATCGGTTTCCAGCAAACCTGCCGCCTGGTGTTGAACTATCAGCACGACGCGACTTGTGCCATCAACCCGCGCGTCCGCCAGGCGCAAGAGCGAGGCGGCCTCCTGGCCCCTTACCGGAGCTGCGCCTATTATTACACCCTGGATGTCTGACCGCCTCGGAGTATAATTCCTCTGAATAAAACCTTAGGTTTTATTCAGAGGAGTTTCAAGAAGTATGGAAATGCTGTTTGATCGAAAAGCTGAACTGCGAGAGTTAGATCAACTGCTGCCCCACCAACAAAGCCAATTTTTGATCGTCTATGGCCGGCGGCGCGTTGGCAAGACCACCTTATTGCTCCATTGGGCGCAGAGGACGGGCTTACCCTATGTCTATCACGTCTCTCGACGCACCTCTGCCGAAGCCAGCCGCCAAGACCTGGCCCAGGCGGTCTGGCATTGGGCTTATCCTGAGGTTGAAGCGCCTGTTTTCTCCGGTTGGGACGCGCTTTTTCGTCAAATGGCGCGCTTGATTGGCGAACAGCCGTTTATTTTGATCTGGGACGAGTTTCCTTACGCGGTCGAGGCGGACAAGTCCTTGTCATCCTACCTGCAAGCCGCCTGGGATCATCAGTTCAAAAACAAGCATATTACATTGATCCTGGCCGGCTCGCACATTGGGATGATGGTTGATCAAATGCAATACAATGCGCCGCTCTATGGGCGTTTTTCGGGACAGCTTCCCATTGACGCCCTGCCCTTTGGGGCTTTACAGGATTTTTTTCCCCGTTATGGCGCGGGTGAACGCGTGGCGGTTTATGCCACTTTGGGAGGCGTGCCGGCGTACCTGGAACGTTTCAACCCGCAATTGGATTTCAGCGCCAATGTGCGCAGCCAGCTTTTCCAAAAAATCGGTTTGTTCCGCAGCGAGCCGATTGTGCTGTTGAGCGACCTGGTGCGAGACGCCAGGCCTTATGAGGCTGTTCTGCGGGCAATCGCCGCCGGAAAGCATACTGCCAGTGAGATTGCCTTAGAAGCGGATCTTGGGGTCAACAACCTGCCTCCTTATCTCAAACGCTTGCAAGAAATGCACTTTATTGAGCGGCGCATCCCGGCGATGACACCGCCGGCGCAGCGCGAAACCACCAACAAGGCGCGTTACCATTTGCGCGACCCTTATTTGCGTTTCTATTACCGCTTTATTGAACCTGGTCTGCCGATGATCGAACAAGAATTGGTGGTCACTTTGTGGGATCAAATCTCCGAGCAGTTTCGCTCATTTGTGGGCGCGACCGCTTTTGAAGATTTGTGCCGCGAATGGGTCCTGGCCCAAGCGCGCATGCGCCGCTTGCCATTTTCCCCCGAAGTGGTTGGCAGTCATTGGGCGGCGGACGTCCAGGTGGATGTGGCGGCGGTCAACTGGCGGCAAAAGGCCTTGCTCCTGGGAGAGTGCAAGTGGGGCGCGGAGGCGGTGGGGCGTGCGGTGATTGCGGAATTGTACGCAAAAACCGATAAGGTTGTTCCAGGCAAGGACTGGACGGTGTATTATGCTTTTTTTGCCCGCGCGGGTTTTACCGCCGCAGCCTGTGAAGAGGCGGCGCTGCGCAATGCACTGCTGATCGATCTCGACCGGCTCGATCAAGACCTGCGCGCGGCGCTTGCGTGATCGCCTCTGCTATGAAGACCTTGATGATTGTTGGATATTCGTGCAAAATTGGCCTTGCCAAGCGGATGTTTCGTTGGCGCGGGAGGTTTGGCGATGAAAAAGCTGCCTGTTGGTATCCAGTCATTTGAAGTGATGCGCACCCAAGACTATGTCTATGTGGACAAGACGCAATGGATTCATCAGCTCGTTGCGGAGGGGATGTATTACTTCTTGGCGCGGCCGCGCCGCTTCGGGAAATCCCTGCTGGTTTCAACGTTGAGATGTCTGTTTGAGGGCCGGCGCGATCTGTTTGAGGGGCTGTGGATTGCAGAGGAAGGGCGTTGGGATTGGCAGTCTTATCCAGTGGTGGTGTTGGATTTCAATCAGATTGCATTGGATACGCCGGAGCATTTGGAAGCCGACCTGAACCGTGCGCTGGAAATCCAGGCGCAGCAGGTGGGCCTCGTTTTGGAAAATCCCACTCTGGTTTCACGCTTTACTGAATTGCTACTGGCCCGTTCTCGCCAGGCGCGGCAGCCGGTTGTCGTATTGATGGATGAATATGATAAGCCCTTGATTGATCACCTGGGGCGCGGCGCGGCCGGGTTGGCCACCGCGCGGGCAAACCGCGACATTTTACACAGTTTCTTTGGTGTATTGAAAGGCGCAGATGTGGCGGCTGCCACGCGTTTTGTCTTATTGACAGGCGTCTCACGTTTTAGCCGTGTGTCGGTTTTTTTCGCACTGAACAATTTGCATGACATTTCCTCAAGCACCCGCTATGCCGCGCTGCTCGGCTATACTCAGCAGGAATTAGAAGCCTTTTTTGCGCCGTATCTGGCGCGATTCGCGGCTGAATCAGCCAGGCCCTTGGACGAAATCATGACCCTGTTGGCGCATTACTACAATGGATACCGCTTTTCGACAAAAGACGCGCGCGTCTACAATCCATATTCAGTCTTGAGCGCGTTGAGCGAGATGGAGTTCAACAATTATTGGTTCGAGACAGGTACACCGGTTTTCCTGGTTAATCTGCTCAAGGAAAAGCGCTATGCTCTTCCCACGCTCGAGGGGCTGCAAGTGGATCAGGCGATGTTTAGCGCCTTCGATCTAGATCGTCTGACGCCTGAAGCGCTGCTCTTTCAAACCGGTTATCTGACAATCGCGCAGGTTCAAGATGGAATTTACACCTTGAATTATCCCAACCAGGAAGTAAAAACCTCATTTACCCGATCACTGTTGTTCGCAGATGAACTTGCCCCCGAGGTCAGTTCGCATATTTTACGCCTGCCTGGCTATTTGCAAACAGGAAACCTGGAAGCATTCTTTACGGCAGTCAAAGGGGTGTTTGCCTCCATTCCTTACGATATTCAAGCCAGGCGTGATGAAGCCTATTATCATACACTTTTTTACTTGATGCTCTCGGCTTCTGGGGGACAGGCGCGGAGCAGTGTGCTGACGGCTCGTGGGCGAATTGATATGCTGATAACTTTGCCTGACCGTCTTTATATCATTGAATTTAAGTGTAACCAAAGCGCCGATGCAGCGCTGCGCCAGATTCATGCCCAGGGTTACATTGAGCCTTATATCGGTTTTGGCAAGTCAATCACGCTGCTAGGAATTAACTTTAGCGCCGATCTGCGCAATGTGGATGAGTGGGCGGCAGAGTCGGTTGCATAGAATCAAACAAGGAAGGTCTGTTATGCCGAATCACAATAATTGGTCTTTTCCCTGGCCGCAAGAGGCCATTGCTCATTACACCGCTCGCCGCGTCGCTGCGCCGCCGGTGATTGATGGCAAACTCGACGAAGAGTGCTGGCAGCGTGCGGAGCGCTCGCCCCGCTTCCGTGACCTGATCAGCGGCCAGCCGGCTATCCATGATACCCGCGCCGCGGTGCTGTGGGATGATGATTGTCTTTACGTCGGTTATTGGATCGAGGAGCCGTTCGTGCAGGCCCACCTGACTGAGCGCGACTCTTTGATCTATGAAGACAATGATGTTGAACTGTTTATCGCCGGGCAAGACGCCTATTACGAGTTTGAGATCAACGCTTTCGGTACGATTTATGAAGTGTTTTTTGTCTGGGAAGAGGCTTATGAACGCGCCGGCTACAGCCAGCGGGCCGAATTTCAACGCCACGCAGCCGGGGCGCGCCCTTTCAATGGCGTTGGCTTCCAGACGCATCCGCGTGGGCCACGGATTGGGTTTTGGAATTGGGATTTCCCCGGCCTGCGCAGCGCGGTGTCTGTGGATGGAACGCTGAATGACGCCAGCGATCGCGACCGCGGCTGGACGGTGGAACTGGCGCTGCCCTGGAGCGGTTTCGAGGCCCTGGCGCCGTTGAAGGATCGCGCCCTGCCGCCGCGCCCCGGCGATATCTGGCGCATGGATTTCTCACGCTTTAATCAATACAAGGCCGCGCCGCCGGCGGAGGATTCGGGCGGCTGGACGTGGAGCCCGCACGGCGCGTGGGACTCGCATATTCCTGAGCTTTTTGTCCAGGTGCAGTTTGAGGCGTGAACAACGACGCGCAAAAAATGACCTGTTGATTCTATACGCCTCTCAGGTAAGCCACGCTTCCCTCGACCTCGGCCTCAGCCAGGCTGTGCAGGATGACCGGCCCGCGGTAGCCGGCCTGCTGCAGCAGGTTGAGATACAAACCAAAATCCAGCACGCCCTTGCCGGCCGCGGTGACTTTGCCCTGCGCGTTCAGATCCTTGGCGTGCGCCAGGGCAATCTCCCCGCCCAACAGGTCGAAGGCCTGCGCCAGCACCGCCGGGATGCGGGCGAGATCGCCGGGGTGGAACAGGTTGGCCATATCCATCACTACCTTGAGATTGGGCGAGCGCATTTGGTCGAGCAAGCGCCGCCCTTTGTGGGCAGTGTCTATCACGTTTGCCGGTTCAGGCTCGAAAGCCAGGGTCACGCCCCGCGCCTCGGCCAGCGGCAGGACGGTTTCCAGCGCGGCGCTTAGATCGTTCCAGGCTGCGGGTGTGTCGTTGTCGGGATGCCGTCGCCACATATTTTCAGCGTCGCGCGTCCCGCTGCACAGAGTGATGACCTGCGTCTCCAGGCCGGCGCAAGCCTCGATCAAGGCGCGCAGGCGGCGCAGGTCGGCGGCGCGTTTTTGTGGATCGGGGTGGATCATGTTGAATGTCCCCGATAGCGCCGCCATGCAGAGTTCGTGACGGCGGAACTCGGCGCGGATCGCTGCCTGGACGTTCGTCTCGACCTCGTCCGGCAGGCTTTCCAGGCCGGCGCAGGACAGGTTAAATTGGGTATGCCGCAAGCCATACGCGGCGACGGACTCCAGCACCGCACTCAGTTGCGGGCGGGGGAAAATCTTGCTGAAAATTCCGATCTCAAAGTTCATACTGCTCCTTTGACCTGGTCAAGACGCACCCAATTTCCGCTTTCTGCCGAGCGCGCAATGGCGACCAGAGCGCGCACCGCTGCCATCCCATCCTCAAGGCTCGCGCCGTGTTGGGGGACGCCCTCCAGGATGGTCGCCGCGAAGCCCTCGATCTGCCGCTTGTAGCTGTGCGCGTCTTCGCCCAGCGGCCTGCGATACAGGCGATCTTTGCTCGAAAAGCACTCGACCTCGCTCGACTTGAAGAACCACGGCAAATAGCCGCGTCCTTTGACGCTGCCCGCCGCGCCGCTGATGGCGAAGCCTTCTTCAAAATCGCCGCGCAGTGGGATGTGCAGATCGAGGTGTCCCAGGCAGTCGTTGGCAAATTCCACCTCCACGAACCAGCAAAACGCGCCAGCCCTTTCCAGCAAGCGGGCCTGCACCGCCGCGATTTCCCCGGCCAGGAAGCGGGCGGTATCTACCAGGTGGCTGCCGTGAGTGAGCAGAAAATAGCGCCGTTTATCCGCTTTGGGATTGCCCTCAGGTCTCAAAATATCCGGACTGCTGAGCATGATGGGCTGCAAATTGTCGGTCATGGTATAGCGCAGGGTCGAGTCGTAGTACCAGGCCTTGAACGAGATCATCTCTCCCAATTCTTCCTGGACAAAGCGCTGCGCATAGGCGATGCCTGGGTCGAAGCGCTTGTTGTTGCCGATCTGAAAGACCAACCCTGTCCCGCGCAGCCGTTCACGCAACTGTTCACATTCTTCCACGCCCACCCCCAGCGGCTTTTCAACCAGGATGTGTTTGCCGGCGGCAATGGCCTTGCTGCAAAGCGGAACGTGAAACTGATCAGCGACGGCGATGATCACTGCCTCTACCTCCGGGTCGGCGAGCATGGCGTCATAGTCGTGATAGACCTTGCGCGGCGTATGTTCAACGGCCATGCGTTCAGCCAGGTCTTGGGCGCGATCACAGATTGCATACAATTCGGCGTTGCGGGCTTTGCGCACGGCATCGAAATGGGCAGCCTGGGCAATCGGGCCGGCGCCCAAGACGCCGATCTTTAATAAACGGGGTTCTTTGAGCATGCAGGGCTCCATTCAACTGGATTTTTCTGTGAGGTTTGGCCTCCAGGGGGTATTATACTGGACGGCCATTCTCTGAATATGGTGAAAACTTGGGGTAGAATCGAGACAAAGCTGTTTACCAGGCGCGCCTGGATATCCAAGGATACAAGGAAGAATAACCTATGAACAATTGTGAACGGGCATTAGCTATTTTGAACTATCAGAACTATGACCAGATGCCGGTGGTGCATTTCGGCTTTTGGGGCGAGACCTTGCAGAAATGGGCTGACGAGGGCCACATTACGCAAGAAGAAGCCTCGCAATGGGGAGATGGCAATCAGGTTGATCTGAGCATCACCTACAAGCTGGGCTTTGATTTCAACTGGTATTCTTGTTTTCATTGGGAGAGTATGCTCAAGCCGGGGTTTCAGCCGCGCCTGGTGCGCCAGAACCCCGATGGCAGCCGCGAAGTAATGAATGGCGACGGGGTGATCATCGTCGAGAAGGATGAAGCTGGCTCGATTCCTACGGAGATCGAACATTTGTTGAAAGATCGCAAGTCCTGGGAAGAGCATTATCGTTCCAGGATGCAGTGGTCGCTTGATCGGGTTGACTGGCAGGCGCTGAAGAATTTGCCGCCGCAAGGCGAGCGCGATCATCCCATCGGTCTGCACTGCGGCAGTTTGTGGGGGCGCATCCGCGATATTGTCGGCCTGGTTGGGCTGAGCTATCTGATGGCGGACGACCCTGACCTGGTGGCCGAGATTCTCGATGCGACCGGCGAAATTTGTTACCAGGGGACAAAAGCCATTCTGGAGCAGTATGACGGCTTTGATTTCGCCCACTTTTGGGAAGATATCTGCTATCGCGCCGGGCCTTTGATCAGCCCGGCCTTTTTCCACGCCAAAGTCGGGCCTTATTATCGCCGCATTACCGAACTGGCAAACGCCCACGGCATCCATATTGTCTCGCTCGATTGCGATGGCAAGATTGATAAACTGGTCCCCACTTGGTTTGAGAATGGGGTTAATACCATGTTTCCGATCGAGGTCGGTGTGTGGAAAGCCAGTATTGCTCCCTGGCGCGAACAGTTTGGCCGCGAACTGCGCGGCGTGGGCGGGGCGAGCAAAGTGGTGCTGGCCTACGACTATGCCGCCATTGATGCTGAAATCGAACGCCTGCGTCCCCTGGTAGACCTGGGCGGCTATATTCCGTGCTTTGACCACCGCATTCCCCCGGATGCGAAGTGGGAAAATGTGCAGTATTACGCCGAACGTATGCGCCGCGCTTTTAGCGGTTAGGCCACAGGGTTCTTTATGCCTCCCTCTGCAACTTTTTATATCGAGTCACACCGCGGCCTCACCCTCTACAACCGCATGGTCTTCGGGCAGTTTCTCGAACACTTTCATCGCCAGGTCTATGGCGGCGTCTTTGAGCCAGGTTCGCCGCTGGCTGATGGGCGCGGCTTTCGCCGGGATGTGATTGAGGCGCTGCGTGAACTGCGTGTGCCAATTGTGCGCTGGCCTGGCGGCTGCTTTGTCAGCGCCTACCATTGGCAAGATGGGGTTGGGCCTATCCGTCGTCCGGCTTATGATAAGGCCTGGCGCGTCGAAGATGCCAATACTTTTGGCACAGATGAATTTGTCGCCTGGTGCAGTGAAATTGGCGCGCAGCCTTATCTCTGCACCAACGCCGGTACTGGCAGCGCCGAAGAGATGAGCGATTGGGTAGAGTATTGCAATTTGCCGGCGCAGGGAAGGTGGGCCAGGCAGCGTATTGCCAACGGCTGTCCCGCGCCGCATCAGGTGCGCTATTGGTCTATTGGCAATGAGAACTATGGCGGTTGGGAAATGGGCGCCAAAACCAGCGAGGAATGGAGCCGCTTTGTGGTTGAGGGGGCCAAAATGATGCGGCGGGTTGATCCTGGCATTCAACTTCTGGCGGCTGCCCTGCCCGACCTGGATTGGACGCTGAACTTGCTGCGCAAGGCTGGCGGCTACCTGGATATGGTCTCGATCCACGGCTATTATGATGGCTTATGGCAGAACGATCAGCCATCGAGCTACCTGGCCTGTATGATGCGCGTGGGGCAGGTCGAGGCGGCCATCCGCACGACCGAGCAAATCATTGCCCTGGCCGGCTGCGAGGGCAAGATCAAAATCGCCTTCGACGAATGGAATCTGCGCGGTTGGCATCATCCAGAAGGGAACAGCCCAGAAGCGATTGCGGCGCGCGACCGCAATGATCGCAACGCTACTTACACCATGGCGGATGCCGTCTTCTCGGCTGGTTTTCTGAACACCTGCTTGCGCCACGCCGGGAATGTCCAGATGGCCAATATGGCCCCGGTGATCAATACGCGTGGGCCGCTCTATGTGCATCCAGATGGGATTGTGCGCCGGACTACTTTCCATGTCCTGGCGATGTATGCCAATCTGCTGGCTGATCATGTTGCTGAAGCATTTATCGCCAGCGACGCCCTGACTCATGAGGGGCAGTCCGTCCCGGTCTTTGACGGCCTGGCTACCTGCGGCGCGGCCATGAGCGGCTGGCGAATCGCGTTGATCAACCGTCATCCGCAGCAGTCTTTAACTTGCAAGGTGTTGATTGGTGGGCGTCCGCTCGAAGGCCAATATGCCGCGACGATTTTGAGCGGCGATTCGCCAGATGCTTATAATGACGTGGAACAGCCGGCGCGGGTTGCGCCGGAAAAAGGAGTGTTGAATTTTGTCAGCGGATCAGCCGCCTTGCCGCCGCATTCGGTCGCCATTTTGGAGGTGAACGAGTAGTTCAGCCTTTCTTCATTCCCCCAAGAGTTCCCACGCCTTGCGGATGTAAAAGCGGTAATTGTCCAAGGGCGTGCCGTTGGGAATGCGGTGATCCAACGCCAGCACACACCCGCCTGTGGCTACCATGGGCGGGATTTTGTGTTCCAGTTCAGCGCTGATTTCCGCTTTGGTGCGCCGCAAAATGTGCTTGTCAATGCCGCCGTAAAACGCCAGGCGCGTCCCATATTGGGCGCGAATCTGGACGATGTCCATCCCGGCTGCGGGTTCCATCGGGTGCATCACATTGATCCCGCAATCCAGGAAGGCCGGGATGACGCGCCGCATGTCGCCATCCGAATCTTGATCAAACAGGCGCGCCCCACGTTCGGCCAGCATATCCCAGATTTTACGATAATAAGGCCGGATAAACTCACGGATCAAGTTTGGCCCGATTAACGGCCCGCTTTTGCCAGCCATATCCTCATGGACAAAAAGTAAATCTATCTGCGTTGTGCGCGAGACACATTCCAGTACACGGAAGGCGGTCTCGCCGATTGTGGTCAACATATCCCGGAGCAATTCGGGTTGTTCATAATAAGCCAGGCACAATGCTTCTTCGCCCATGAGCTGCCGTGGTTCATCGAACCCGCCCGGGATGCTCACGCAGACCACCATACCCTCTGTTCGATAGGCGCGCGCCGCGCTTTCCCAATCCTGGCTCAGGCGGGTGGGTGAAAATTCATACCACGACTTGATCTTGAGCCAATCTTGCATGTTGTGCACCGGGTGATCAAGCGGCAAGGGCAGCGTCGCCACTCCTTTGGCGAGTTTCATGGTGCGTCCGTAGCCATCGCGTTGGAGCAAATAGTCATCTGTCTCTTCGATCACCCGTTCTGGATACCCACCCAGGCGACCTGTGTTCACTGGCAGCCAGCCGCGCCCCTCGCAGCGATAGTGAAATGCTGAAAAATCCAATTCTTCTGTGCTGGCCCCCTGCGCTTCCCATTCTTCTTTTAGCCCAACCAATGGCCCAAAGATTTCGGTGAACAAAGGGCGGCGGTTGGCGCGGAAGGTCATGTGATCCAGGTATTCCTCACGGCCAACAGTGGGGGTTTTGTGGATGGCTAAATCTTCATGGCGCAGCCACTTGGGGCGACGGGCAATGGTTTGTGTTGTAGGCATCATCGTTTGCACTCGCTGATAAGTTTTCTTTTCTACTCGGCGCAGGCGCAAAGTGCGTTTTCTGCTGATAAGGGAAAGTGTATTCGCCGTTTCAAGGGTAGCTTTCGCCGGCGACAATTTGGGGTAACTGAAAGAGCAATAGATCGTTACGTATCTGCGCTTCTTGCTCTACCTGTGGGGGTAAATCCGCTGCGAGCGCACAATCCGAACCACACGCGATCGGGCGCGGATTCGCCTCGCGCGACAGCAGCCTTGCGCTCCAATTCGCGCAGGATGTCCAGGCTAACCGGGCGCGTCGTCCATTTGCATTCCACCATCAGGGTAGCCTCCTGGCCGATGGCGATGAGATCAATTTCTTCGTTAGCCTGCCACCAGCCGCCAACCTGCAAGGGAATGAATGGCAGTTTGCCAGTCATGCCCAACCGCCAAAGAAATTGTTGGCAGATTTCCTCGAATACCGAGCCGGTGAATTGATCGAGCAGTGGCGCCACAAGATTTTGGTAAACCATCTGGCTGCCGCCGCGTTCTAGAGCTGTGCGGTTGGGATGTATAAAACGAAACCAGAAGCGGAAGAAGTGATCCCGCAGACGGTAAAGACCGCGGCGGCTTTTGTGCGGCTGTGTTTCTGTCACAGG
>CAIQJJ010000485.1 GCA_903872065.1 uncultured Anaerolineales bacterium
CGCTCAGGTAGACCTGCACCACCTCGTCGCCGGCCGCCGCGCCGGTGTTCTCAACCATCAGCGTCAGCGAGAGCGATTCGCCGGCGGCGACGTTCTTCTTGCTCAACTTAAGCTGGCTGTAAGCAAATTGGGTATAGCTGAGACCAAAGCCAAACGGGAAGAGCGGTTCAGCCGTGGCGTAGCGATAGGTGCGCCCGGTCATGTTGTAATCTTCAAACGGCGGCAAGTCGGCGAGCGACTTGGGGAAAGTAAGGGGGAGTTTGCCGGAGGGGTTGACGTCGCCGAAGAGGACATCCGCGACCGCGCGACCACCTTCCTGGCCAGGATACCAGACGAACAGGATCGCCTGCACCATATCCACCACCTCGCCCAGGGCAAGCGGGCTGCCGCCGGTCAGCACCAGGACGATCTTGGAGCCGGTCGAGGCAAGCTGCTTGATGTATTCGACCTGGTTGGCCGGCAGGCCGATGTCGGCGCGATCGCCGTTGTTGGGGGTGAGCAGGGACTCGCCCTCTTCACCTTCCAAGAAGGGCGCCGAGCCCATGAAGGCAATTGTCACATCCTTGTCCGCGGCCATAAACGGCGCCCAGGATTGGGCGATGGCGTTGGGATGCGCCAGCAAACAACCGGGGTGGTATTCGACCTTCGCCCCCTCAGGGATGCGCCCCACCAGGCCCTCGATCAGGGTGGTCATATTGGCGTTCAAGCCGTAGTAATTACCCAGCAGCACCTCAATGCTCGTTGCGGTCGGGCCAGTAATCATGATGCTGGCGCCGGGTTTGATCGGTAGGATATTGTCCTTGTTTTTGAGCAAGACAACCGATTCGGCGGCAGCCTGGTAAGCCAGTTGAATATGTTTCTTGCAGGCCACGACGCTCATCGGAATTTGAGCGTAGGGCGACAGTTCCGGCGGATCGAACATGCCCAGGCGGAAGCGCGTGGTCAGGGTGCGCCCCAGGGCGCGATCCAGGTCGGCTTCGCTGATCAGGCCGCGGTCAATCGCCTCGGGGATCATGCTGTAGACATGGTCGCAGCCGATGTCGCAGCCCATCTTGAGGGCCAGGGCGGCGCTTTCGGCGGCGTCGTTGGTGATTTTGTGGTGGGCGTGAATGTCGGTCAGCGCGCCGCAGTCGGAAACGACATGACCGTCGAAGCCCCACTCGCCGCGCAAAATGTCGGTCAGGAGCAGCTTCGAGGCGTTGCACGGCTCGCCCAGGGTGCGGTTATAGGCGCCCATCACCGCCTCCACTTTAGCCTCCATGACCAGCTTCTTGAAGGCCGGCAGATAGGTGGCGTAAAGGTCGCGCCTGGAAACCACGGCGTTAAAGGTGTGGCGATCGCGCTCGGGCCCAGAGTGGACGGCGTAGTGCTTGGCGCAGGCCGCGGCTTTCATGTAGCGGGGATGATCGCCTTGCAGCCCTTTGACAAAGGCAGCGCCCATCTCGCCAGTCAAAAAGGGGTCTTCGCCCCAGGTCTCCTGGCCGCGCCCCCAGCGCGGGTCGCGAAAGAGGTTCACATTGGGCGACCAAAAGGTGAGGCCCTGGTACATTTCGGTGAAGCCCTTGCGGCGCAGGGTTTCGTGGTACTTGGCGCGCGCTTCGTCGCCAATGGCCGAGGCGACCTGCTGCACCAGCGTCGCGTCCCAGGTGGCGGCCATGCCGATCGCCTGGGGGAAGACAGTCGCCTGTCCGTTGCGAGCAACGCCATGCAAAGCCTCGCTCCAATAGTTGTATGGCGGGATGTCCAGCCGCTTGACGCCCTCCGTGGGGTGATTCATTTGAGCGACTTTTTCGGGCAAGGTCATGCGGGAGAGCAAATCTTGCACCCGCTCAGGAATGGGATATGATGGGTCAAGGTAAATAGGAGTAGTCATAGCAATCAATCTCACAAACAGAAAGGGATGGATTTGATCTCATGATACCATAAACACGGGCATCCTTACTCATTTTTGGCGAAGAAAAAATAGGCCAGCAGCGCCGCGATCAGCAAAACGATCCCCCCCTCATGCACCCCCCCCAGGTATAACTGCACGCCAGCCAGGAACAACGCCGCGAAGAGGATGGCGGCGGCCAATTTGTGCGCCGCGCTATTCAACAAACGCACCTGCTCGGTAAGCGCGGGGGTTAAAACGGCCAGTTCGCCCCGTTCAGCCCGCTCTAACAAACTGCC
>CAIQJJ010000486.1 GCA_903872065.1 uncultured Anaerolineales bacterium
CATCAGTTCGGTCAGGCGTTTGCAGATGGCAAGGCCCAGGCCAGTGCCGCCGTACTTGCGACTGGTGGAGATATCTACCTGGCTGAAAGAATGAAACAGGCGATCCACGCGATCGGCGGGGATGCCGATGCCGGTATCGCGCACTGCAAAATGGAGTGTGTAAAATTCAGACAGCGCAGACTCTCCGCGCTCTGTTCCCCCTACCAGTTCTGCGCTCACCACCACTTCCCCTTGCTCGGTAAATTTAATCGCATTGCTGAGCAAGTTGACCAGGATTTGGCGCAGCCGGGTCACATCGCCATAGACCGCCTCAGGCAAACCGGGCGAGGCGAGATAGGCCAGTTCGATGCCGCGCTTGGCCGCGTTCTGGGCGACCAGGTCGAGGGCGCTTTCCAGGCATTCGTTCAAACTGAAAGGCTGGTTCTCCAGGTCCAGGCGGCCGGCCTCGATTTTGGAATAATCCAGGATGTCGTTGATGATGACGAGCAGCGCATCGCCCGATTGGCGGATGGTCTCGACAAACTCACGCTGCTCGGCGGTGAGCGGCGTATCCAACAATAGGCTGGTCATGCCGATCACACCGTTCATGGGGGTGCGAATTTCATGGCTCATCGTGGCCAGGAAATCGCTCTTGGCGCGGGTAGCCTCCTCAGCGGCCTGGCGGGCCTGCTGAAGATCGGAGATATCGTGATACATCGCCAGGCCAGCCACCGGATGATCGTCCACCTTCACAATCGAAGCGGCGATCTCGACATCTACCAGGCTGCCATCTTTGCGGGTGCGCCGCGTATAAACCCGTATCAGCCCGGTATCCATTTGATGGGTTAATTGGGAAGCTTCTGAACGCATGGAAGGATCCCGTGCGACCACATCGTCAACCAGCAGGCCCATCACTTCTTCTGGGGTATAGCCGAACAATTTGACCGCCGCCGGGTTCCACTCGGTAATATGCTCGTTCATATCAGTGACCACTACCGCCACCGGGCTGCTTAACAAGATGAGTTCCATAAACCGCCGCGCCGCCTCTAACTCGCGGGTGCGCGAAACGACCCGTTCTTCCAGGTTGTGAACCAGTTCCGAGTTGGCGATCGCAATGGCCGCCTGGCCGGCCAGCGTCGCGAGAAAATCCTGCCACTCGGCGTCCGGGGCCAACGGCGTGCGGCTGAAGAGCAGCAAAACCCCTTTGGTCTCGTCCTGGGCAACCAGCGGCGTCCCACAACCAGCAGCCCAGTTCTGCAAAACTGCGCGGCAGGCATCGTCCAGGTCACTGCTTAGAGGGGCGTTAACCATCACAGACTCATTGCGCTGTCTCACAGATTCGGCCATGGGCAGCGCCGGCGCGCCGGATAAGCTCTCATCCCCCACGCAGCTCACCCGCTCCAACTGGCGAGTGGTCTGGTTGGTTATATAAATTTCGCCAGCCTCCATCTTCAAATGGACGAGCGCCTGCTCAAGCAAGAAGCACAGGGTTTCATTCACATCCCGGTTGGTCGCGATCATGGCGTCCAGGCGGCGTAATGTTTCGAGCCGTTGTAGCTGCTGGGCGACATGCTCCTGGGCGCGGCGCAGGTTCGTGAGCATGTCGCCAATCGCATTGCCCAGCACATCTTCAGTGGAACGCGGCATGATGTGAACGTTCAAATCGCCGCGCGCCACACTTTGGGCCGCGCCAGCCATCTCTTGCAAGTAAATGGACATCTGCCCAAAGGCGGTCTCTGCCTCGTGCAGGCGAGTAACCACCCGGTTGAAAGAATGCGCCATCTGGCCGACTTCATCTTCCAGGCGCACTTCCAGGGGTTGGGTATTCACCTTCAAGTTCAGACGCACGTCGCCGTGCGACAGGCTGGACATCTGCTCAGTAAGCGTCTTCAAGTCCGTGTCAGCGATCTGCTGCGAGGCGCGGTATACCTGCTGCAGAGGGATAGTGATCCGCCTGGAAATAAAAACAGCCAGGAAAGCGCCAAACAAAATTGCCGCCGAGGTGGCCAGCACCAATATCCAACGGGTTTGCAGCGCCAGCGCCTGCGAGGCGGCGTTTTGCTGCTGAAACTCTTGCTGGATATTTTCTTGCATGGTGGACGCCAATTGGCTGATTTGCGGGCCAAGCGCATCCAACTGATTGGCCGACAAGCGGCGTAAAGTGACCGTATCCGCCTGGATGGACTGGAAGCCCTGGTAATAGGCTTGCAAGGCCGCCGCGGCGTCGGCGGCATTCTGGCGCTGCGCAGGGTCCTGCAAAAGAGCTTGTAACTGGGCAAAAACCGTCCAGGCCTGCTCATAGTTCGTCCCCACCAGCACCGTATAGCGTTCATCCGCCTCCATGCTGTATCGCAACTGGTTCAGACGCATCGCCTGGGTGTAGTTTTGAGCGTTGCCAAAAGTCAGCGAGGCCAGCGGATCGTTGAGGGTGTTGATATGCACCCGCAGGGCAGCCAGTTTGTTGTCAAGAATCAGTCCCTGCAGATCCAGCACATCTGCCTGGACGCGCTGCTGTTCCTGGATCAGGCTGACCGCCTGGTCAAACGCCAATCCATAATTGCCGGCGGCGCCTTGGATCGCCAGCAAAACGGCTGAACGTTTCGGATCGGTCACTTTCGCATTGTTAAACAGCGTTTTCAGTGCTGCATATTCACTGCGGAAGCCATCCAGATCAGCCTGCGTGTGCGAACTGACATAACGGGCGGCGTAATACCGCGCCGATAAACTGCGCTGCACGATCTGCCCGGCGATCTGCTGATCGGTTTCCAGGTTGCCGGTCAGGCTGGAGACAGTGTTACTGACC
>CAIQJJ010000487.1 GCA_903872065.1 uncultured Anaerolineales bacterium
CTTGGTGTGGCAGCTTGGGCAGACCGTCCACAAATCTTTGACCCGGCGGCCGCAGCCGGGGCATAAGGGACTGTCTTCCACCGCCTGGAGCAGCGCCTCTTCTTCCAGGGTTTGTTGATACTCTTCTTCGAGCGTCCGCGCCGGGCGCAAGATCAGGTAGACAACGATCCCCGGCAAGAAGAGCAGCAGGACGATCACCGTCGCCAGGATGCGCATGAACGAGTCGCGCGTGCGCTGCCGGATATCGCGGTAGGTCCAGAAGACCAGGCTCAGCCACAGGGCGACGATGAACGCCGCCCCCCAGGCGGTGAGAACGAGCAGAAGGTTGCGAAAGGTAGATGGATCGAAGGACATGGGTTGCTCCTGTGGCCTGATTATACCCGTAGAGACGCCGGGAAAAGAGATCGCAAGAAAACAAATTTGGTAGAGAGTTTGTCAGGAGTGCGTATGAACGAGCAAAACACATCCAAACCAGCATATCGAATTATGGATCTGGCTGAGGCTGAACGCCCGCGCGAGCGCCTGGGGCGGCTGGGGGCGCAGTCCCTCACCAACGCCGAGCTGCTTGCCATCTTGCTGCGCACGGGCGTGCCAGGCGAAAACGCAGTGCAGGTGGGGCAGCGCCTGCTGCAAACGTTCGGCGGTTTGAGCGGACTGCACCGCGCCGCCTTTGAGGAGGTCTGCGCCCAACATGGCCTGGGCGAGGCCAAGACTTCGCAGATCAAGGCGGCCATCGAACTCGGCAACCGTCTGCGCCTCGAAGCGCCGGAGGAGCGCCCGGCCATCCACAGCCCGGCTGACGCCGCGGCGCTGGTGCAGTACGAGATGAGCGCCCTGGAGCAAGAGGAGATGCGCGTCATCCTGCTGGACACGCGCAACCGCGTCTTGAACATTGTCATCGTCTATCGCGGCTCGGTCAATTCTTCGCAAGTGCGCGTTGGGGAGCTTTTCAAGGCCGCCATCCGCCAAAACGCGCCCGCCTTGATCGCCGCTCACAATCACCCCTCCGGCGACCCCTCGCCCAGCCCCGACGACGTGGCGGTCACCCGCGCCATTGTCCAGGCGGGCAAACTGCTGGACGTGGATGTGCTGGATCACCTGGTGATCGGCCAGGGGCGCTATGTCTCGCTGAAAGAGCGCGGCCTGGGGTTCAACTGAGTCAGTAAGTTTGCGTGATCCAGAATTGGTGATATTCCCCGCTCGCCGGCAGCCATTCCGCTTCGACTGAATCGACGTGCGCGGCGCGCGGGCCGTCATACAACTCTTCCAGCAGACGCTCCAGATCGGCGCGCCGCCCTTCGGCTGTCACCTCCACGCTTTCATCCCACCGGTTGCGCACCCATCCCACCACCCCTAGCCGCTGCGCCGCGTCCACCACGAACATGCGAAAACCGACCCCTTGCACGTATCCTTGTACAATGGCGTGCAGGCGGACTTTTTCGGGGGAAGTGTTGGCGGCCTTCTGTTCTGCGTTCATTGCTTCTTTCCTTTCCCAGCCCGCCGCGGGCGCAGCGCCAGGAATCCCAGGGGCGTCAGCAGCGCCAGTCCGAACAAGAAGACCCACGGCAGCAAAGCGCTGATGCCCTTGTTCACGCGGTTGACGCCAAATTGATCGCTCAACCACTCGTCTTGGAGATCGGCCAGAGAGATGCCCAGGGCGGACTGCGGCCCACTGAGACAGTCCATCCCGCTGGCGTAAGCCTCCAGCAGCGCTTGCATTTTTTCGCGGCCCTGCTTTTGGTAGAGGTAGCGCGTGAACCACTCTGATTGGGCGTAAGCCAGGAAAGCGTTCGAGGCGTCAGTGGGGAAGGCCTGGCACAGGCGCTCGAAGGAGAGGAAAGATTGGCGCTGGCTGGCGTATTTTAAAATCGTGTCGTAATCGGGGTTGGGCTGCAATTCTGCCAGCGAGGCCAGGCCCTCGTTTAACCAGGCCGGCAGGCCGCTGGCGTAACGCTCTTGCAGCAGCCCGTACAGCAGAATATGCGTCATTTCGTGCGGGATGCGCTGTTCAGCCAGCAGACGCTGATCGGGCCCGGCCGGCAGGGCGACCACAATCAGCCCCAATTCGGGGTCAGCATGGCCGGCCGCCCAGCGCAGATTGCTCAGGATCAACGTGGATTGCAGGTCCAGCGCGTTGGCATATAAATAGATGTCAACCTGCGATGGCAGGGGCGCCGAAAACCACTCGCCGGCGTTGTCCAGGGCTTTTTGAGCGATCTCCAGCGTCATCTCTTTCAGTTTGTCATCCCCGCTGTACCAGTGGACGCGCAGCGCCCCGCGGCTTTCAGATTGCCAGGTAAAAGTATTATCCTCGTAGACGAACGCATAATTGACGCTTTGCTCTGGCTCTGCTGCGCCTTTCAAACTGGCGCGGAAGGAATACGACAGCCTGGCAAACGCCCGCAGCGGCTTTTCCTTTAAATTCTGTGTGTACACGCCGCGGGTGGTCAGCCCGCCGTCTGCGCTGCTCAGGGTCAATTCGCCAGTTGAATCGGGCTGTTGGTTCTCCATCCCCTCGCTGAACAGGGCAATTTCCACCTTTTCCAGCGGCGCGCGGCTGTGGAAGACCGCCTCAATCGTTAACTGCTCGCCAAAAGTGTAGCTCACCTTGGGATCGCCCTCGATTTCCAACGCCGCGGCGTTCCGCATGGGGCGTCCCCACCCCAGGCCTGGCAGACAGATCAGCAGGATCAACCACAGGCGCAGCATGTCAAGCTCCCATTGCCATAGAGGGGGTTACTGCTCTTTTTTGCGACGTTTGCGGGCGGCTTTTTTCTCGCCGTCTTCCCTGGGAGGCGCAAACTCATCCGCATCGTCGGCATCCAGATCGGCCTCGTTCAGGTCAATCAGCGAGAACAGCCCCAGGTCTTCGGTAAAGGCCAGGTTTTCGAGCGCCTCATTGATAAATTCTTCCTCATCATCGTCCGCCTGCTCCAACAAATCCTCCAACGCCTGCTGCACCCCCGGCCCGCCAATCTCAGACAGCGCCCAGATGGCCGCCGAGCGCACAAGTTCTTCACTTTGCACCGAACGTGCGATGGCCAGCAGCTCAGGCTTGGCCTCTTTTAACTCCAGTTGTCCCGCCGCAGTGACCGCCTCCACCTGGACGGCGGTCGAGGCGTGATCCAACATGCGCAGCACAGAGACGCCCCACCGCTCCTGGCCGGAACGGCCCATGGCCAGCAGCGCCGTCGCCAGCCAGTCTTTGCTGCGCGCATTGTAAGCCGCCTCGATCAGCGCCGCCACCTCTTCGCGGCTGGAGTATCCCAACGACTCCAGGGCGCGCTGGCGCACCAGGGGCGCGTCGCCCCCGGAGGTGACGCGCAGCAGGCAGTCTTCTACCTTGTGCAGCGTCGTCTCGGCCAGTTCTTCGACCTCTCCCATGTAGACGTATTGGCCGAGCGCCGTCGCGGCCCTGGCGCGCACCTCGGCGTCGGGGTCGTTTTCGACCATCTGCAAAAAGTTGGGGATCAGGTCAGCCAGTTCGTAGTCGGCCAGCATTTCGATGGACATCATGCGCACCGGAGCGTTCTCGTCTTTCAAGCCAATGCGCGCCACCGCCTCGAACGACAGGACGTAATCGGCGTCGCTCAACTCGATCAGGTCTTCCATCAGCGCCTCGCGCCGCCAGGCGGCCGTGCGTCCCCAGGCGGCGGCCAGTTGGGCGGCGTCTTCGGGGTTCAAATCTGACAGGCGGTGCAGATAGCGCGGCGGGAAGGGTTTATTTTCATCGAGCAGCGCCTTGGTGAGTTGGGAAAAGGGGACAGGTTGCATAATTAAGGAAGGGTAGGTGGGTTGATAAAATCTCGCAGGTTGACAAAGATCATCAGGACGATCAGGAGGATGAAACTGATCCCGTTGACCCAGTTCTCATACTCCTGTGGAATGCGGCGGCGGATGACGATTTCAGGCAGGGCGAAAACAATCCGCCCACCGTCCAGCGCCGGGATGGGCAGCAGGTTGAGCAGGCCCAACGAAATGCTGATCGAGGCGAAGAACCCCAGCGCATCTACGATCGGCGGGTAGCCGACGACCGGCTCGGTGCGCACCGTCTCATAGACATCATACATGCCTTTGAATCCCACCAGGCGGCCCTCATCGGGGGATGCATTCCCGCGGATTAAATCGCCGATCATGCTGAGCAGCTTTTCGCCGTAGAGATAAGTCGCCATGGCGCCTTCGGGCAGGGCGGCTATCACGCTGATCGAAAGGCGCGGCGTTCCCATCAGGATGCCTACCGCCCCCTGGTTGGCGGGCGGGTTTTCGCGCGGGGTGATCTCCAGCGTTTGCTCGCTCCCTTGCCGTCGAATGACAAAAGTGACCGGCTTGCCCAGGTTGGCGTAAATCACATTGTGGGCGGTACCGGTGTTGGTAATCACCTGGTCGTTGATCGTGACAAGGATATCATTGATTTGCAAGCCGGCCGCTTCGGCGGGCGAGTCGGGCGAGATGGCGTCAATTTGAATCTGTTCCAGGCGGGCCGGGTCGGGCTTGCCCACCAGGCTGGCGATCACCGCGAAGAGCAGGATGGCGCTCAGCAGATTCATCAGCGGCCCGGCGGCAAAGACCGCCATGCGCACCCAGGGATTGGCTGCTGCCAACCCGCCGGGGATGGATGGGTCATTTTCGCCCTTGGGGCGCACGAAACCGCCAAAGGGCAGCCAGTTCAGTGTGAATTTGGTGCCGCCGGCCTCGAACAACGTGGTCGCGCGCGGCGGGAATCCCAGGCCAAATTCTTCCACCTCTACATTGAAAATACGGCAGGCGATGAAGTGTCCCAGTTCGTGCAGGATGACCATCGCCGCCAGGGCAAAGATAAACTCAAGCAGTAACATTCGGAATCCTTATTTATCCCTGGCGCAGATCAAAAGCGCATTGCTATCCGAAGGAATCAAACGCCTTCACCAGGCCAGGTGATAGAGAAATTGGGGTCATTATACTCCATTTCTGCCGGCAAAAATTTAACGCCGCGTGAGTGCGGTAAGCCTTCCGACTCACCCTTCTCCAAACGACGCCGGTCAGTTTTTTGCATGCCGAATCTCGAAGCGATCCTCGATGCGCTCGCTGGAGTCGAAGGCTTCAGCCGATTCTTACCAAGATTTTTCCAGCCCATCGCGTTCTTCTATAGCTTTGTGATAGAATCAATCTTAATCCGTAACAACTCAGACGTAGGGAAAGTTGAACTTTACCATTGCAAAAAACATGAAAGCCGGAGAAAATAGGGCATGGCGACATTCCGAATACCAACCGAAGGTAATTACTCAGCCAATAGCTAAACTAAATTATTATGAAAGAAGAAAAAACCATAAGTGCTCAATCTACAGATCAGAATGATTTTCGGCAAAGTCAGGCAAGCTCCCTAGATACTGCCAAGCGTGCTCTTGCTATCTTAGAACAGCAAGTTGCAGGGCATACTTCGTTGACAATACCTCCAGATTTGCAAATTAAGTTGGAAGACAAGCGTCGAGAAGTGGCTAATCTGGAAAGGTTAGCTGCGAAATCACCTGATAATTTTAAGTCTGAGCAGTTACAAATTGATGATGAAGATTCGGGCAAACCACTACCCAGAGTCATATTACAATTAGGATGTATTTTCTTACTAGTGATAGGAACTGCATTCACTACAATTTTGGTGATGGGAACTTTAGGTTTTATTTTTTGGGATGACATACTCGCTAAAGAGATCGAGTCGATCAATGCAACGCAAACAGCGCTGGCGAATTCATCATCATCATAATCCTAAAACGTTAACGCCAACTATGGGTTTATCGACTCGTGTTCCAAGAGGGACTCTTACTCCTACGTATGGATCGGATGTATTTTTTGATGATTTCGAAGATGGGATTGATCCCGCCTGGCAAACAACTTGTAAATGGATTGTCAGTAACGGTGTACCCATTATAGCCGAGTTAGATCGGGACAATTGTAAGAATATGTTGTTGATTGGTGACTCAACTTGGACGCGTTTTGCAGTTGAGTTTGACTGGGTGGATGAGATGGATCGCTATGATAGGATAAATGAATTCGGTGTGTCTTTTGGTTATGGGAATCCCTACTACCATTATATTTATATATCTCATGGTCATTATTGTTTCGTTACAAAAAATTTTACGGATCATACTGAAAATATTCCTGGTTCACAATCGGATTGTGTAGATGTTTCGCCTTCGCATTTCAGAATAGAAATTAACGCAAGCGGTGTTAGGTTATTCGTAAATGATAGAAAGATCAATGATTTAATTCTTCCAGATCCTGTGTCAGGGCCTGTAGGGCTTCATGTGTATAATCAAGCCAAGGTTTTTGATAACTTTAAGGTTTCTCGATTACCATAGCGTAACGGTTGCGTACCTGGAAGGTAGATATCTTATGATGATTTGAT
The DNA here is from genome assembly GCA_903872065.1 of uncultured Anaerolineales bacterium. Taxonomy (GTDB): domain Bacteria; phylum Chloroflexota; class Anaerolineae; order Anaerolineales; family UBA4823; genus CAIQJJ01. Next base: position 6,380 of record CAIQJJ010000487.1, read on the forward strand.
GTGTTTCGTAGCTTCACTCGTCCGTTTTCCCCAATGTGAGACGCTCACGGCGTGGACAAAGAATTTAACACATGTTGCAAAGGGGATAAGACGTGAGAAAAGGTTGGGGGTGTTAATGCAAAGTATCCTCTAGGCTGGCCGGGACAAGCCAGACGGCTTGTCCTACAAATGTCTCTTGGGGGCGCGCTCAAATATGTCTTTGTGATAGAATCAGATCAATTATCTTTTTGAGAGTAGTGAAGATGTCTACTTCCATCCGTTGGGAAACTTATGATCGTTATGGTAACTCTGTTTATCTGACCCAAGAGCGATGGGAACATATTATCAGTCCTGAGAACCATCCAGAGTTTACCGATTATGAACAAGAGCTACAGGAGACGATCCGTCAGGGAATTCGTAAGCAAGATTCTGTAAATCCCCAGAAATATCGTTACTCTAAAGCCTTCAGTAATTTGCCAATGGATAACACTTATATCATCGCAATTGTTTTGTATCGCTATCGCGAGGAAGCAGGCGAGCTTAAACCCAATAATTATCTCGTTACTGCTTATCAGGTTGAAAAATATTGATATGGATAAGCCCCACATTGCTTACGATGAAACCAGCGATACGCTGGTGATTGCATTCGAGCCAGGGCGGCCGGCGACTGGCATCGAACTGAACGAGCATATCTTGCTGCGGATTGACAAAGATCAGCGCAAAGCGATCGGGATCACGTTTCTGGATTACTCTCTGCTGGCGCAGCGCGCGGATTATGGGCCGCGCAGTTTTCCGGTGACAGGTTTGTCGAAGCTTCCCGATGAATTACGCCAATTGGTGTTGGATATTTTGCAGCAAGCGCCAGTGAGCGATATCCTGGATTTGTCTACCTATACACCTTCCTACGCGGAAGCGATTCCAATTACCTTGTTTCGTAAAGCGCCGCTCAGTATTGCTGGATAACCTGGGGAGACCCGCTGCCGCCTGCCTGAGCGGACGAGATGAACTGCATGAGCTACGAGATCGTTGCCACTTTGGGGCCAGGCGCTCAAAGCGTGTCTATCTGGGAGCAGATGGTCGCCGCCGGCGTCTCGGCCTTTCGCTTGAATACTTCCCATCTTTCATTGGCGCAAACGCTCGCCTGGTTAGAGCGCTTGCAGTCTTTTTTTGCCGCGCAAAGGCCCGGTCTGGCGGTCGTCCTTGATCTGCAGGGCAGCAAATGGCGGCTGGGCGATTTTCCTGCCTGCGAACTTCGCCAGGGGCAGGTGGTGCAGCTAATCCTGGCCGCTGCCGCGGAAGAGCCGGATGTGCTGCCGTTGCCCCATGCGGATTTTTTCCGCGCCGCCCTGCCCGGCGCGCGCTTGAGCCTCAATGACGCCAAAGTCTATTTGCAGGTGGAGCAGGCGCAGGCCGACCGCCTCCTCGCCCGTGTGATCCAGGGCGGGGCTTTGGGGCCGCGCAAAGGGATTACCCTGGCCGAAGACCACTCGGCTTATCGCCTGGAGGCGCTCAACGCCAGAGACAGCGAGATTTTCGCCGCTACGCGCAGCCTGGGTTTTGTCCGGTATGCCATCTCATACCTGAAAGATGGGGTGGAAATGGAGCGCTATCGCCAGCTTTTCGGCCCATCCGTCTTCTTGATCGCTAAGCTGGAGCGCCAGTCTGCGCTTGAGTCTGTGTCGCAGATCGCCGCCTTTGCCGATCAGTTGTGGTTGTGCCGCGGCGACCTGGGGGCGGAACTGGGGGCTAAGGCTATGGCGCAGGCGGTCTATCGCTTCGGGCAAGCGCTGCCGAACTGTCCCCGCACGGCCCTGCTCGCCGGCCAGGTTTTGGAACACATGACGGATCACCCTACGCCGACCCGTTCGGAAGTCTGTTTTTTGCACGACGCCTTGCAAGCCGGTTACGGCGGCGTGGTGCTGTCAGATGAAACCGCGCTTGGCCGCTATCCTGTGGAAGCCTGCCAGGTCGCAGCAATGTTTAACAATTGAAAGGAAAAAACCATGCCCACCAAAAAAAGTTCTTCTAAGTCCTCCAAACCTGGCCCGGCCAGGCGCGCCCAGGGTAAGCAGAATCCGCAAAGCGTAGACAAAGTCCAGATCGCCGCGGTTGTGATTCTGATCGCGGCGGTGCTTTTGATTGTCGGAGGGATCGTTGTCTCGCAGGCCTCCCAGGCCTCGCCCACGCCCAAAGCCTCCGGCGCTAAGACGTTTTCCGCCGCCCCGCCGATGACGATTGATCAGAAGAAGCAGTATACCGCCACGGTCAAAATGGCTACGGGCGGCGAGTTTGTCATCCAGCTTTTCGCCGACAAGGCCCCGATCACGGTCAACAGCTTTGTCTTCCTGGCGCGCCAGGGCTACTTTGATGGCCTCACCTTTCACCGCGTGTTGAAGGACTTTATGGCGCAGGGCGGCGACCCCACCGGCACAGGCGGCGGCGGGCCGGGCTACGAGTTTGTCAACGAAGATAGCGATCTCAAGTTCGATAAGGAAGGCATGGTGGCGATGGCCAACGCCGGCCGCGACACCAACGGCAGCCAGTTCTTCATCACCTTTGGGCCGCAGGAATACCTCAACGGCGGTTATACCATTTTTGGCCAGGTAATCAGCGGCATGGATGTCGTCAAGGCCATCCGCCTGCGCAATCCCGAAGAAAACCCAACTTATTCCGGCGACGCCATGCAGAGTGTCACCATTACCGAAAAATAAAAGGGAGCGACCTATGAAATTCACTGAAGGCTATTGGCAAATGCGTCCTGGCGTCACGCCGTATTTCCCGGCCCAGGTGCAGGATGTCTCCCTTGAGGCAGACTCGCTCACCGTTTACGCCCCCACCAAGCGCATCCAGCACCGCGGCGATACCCTCAACCTGCCGATGCTGACCGTGCGCTTTTCTTCGCCGCTGGAGAATGTCATCCGCGTCCAGTGCTATCATTTCAAAGGGACGCCGCCGCGCCGCCCGCAGTTCAACCTCTACCCGCAAACCCCGCCCGCGGTGCAGGTGCGTGACGATGCGAAGTGCGCCTCGCTGACCAGCGGCGCGCTCACCGCCCAGGTGAACAAGGCCGATTGGCGCGTGGATTTCAAGGCCGGCGACTGCCTGTTGACGGGCAGCGGCTGGCGCGGCCTGGGGTTTGTGGATGCCCCCGATGGCCGTTTCATCCATGAGCAGTTAAACTTGAGCGTCGGGGAATGCGTCTACGGTCTGGGTGAGCGCTTCACCGCCTTTGTCAAAAACGGGCAGGTGGTTGATATGTGGAACGATGACGGCGGCACCAGCAGCGAACTGACCTACAAAAACGTCCCCTTTTACCTGACCAACCGCGGCTACGGCGTCTTCGTCAACCACTCGGAGAAAGTCTCGTTCGAGGTCGCCTCGGAGAAGGTCGAGCGCGTCCAGTTCAGTGTGCCGGGCGAGTACCTGGACTATTTTGTGATCTATGGGCCGACGCCGCGCCAGGTTTTGGAGCGCTACACCGCCCTCACCGGCCGTCCCGCCCTGCCGCCCGCCTGGTCATTTGGCCTGTGGCTCTCGACCTCGTTCACCACCAATTACGACGAGGCTACTGTCACCAGTTTCATCCAGGGCATGGCCGAGCGCCAGATTCCGCTGCATGTCTTTCACTTCGATTGTTTCTGGATGAAGGAATTTCAGTGGATCAATTTGCAATGGGATGCGCGCGTCTTCCCCGACCCGGCCGGCATGCTCCAGCGTTTGAAGGCGCTTGGCTTGCACATCTGCGTCTGGATCAACCCTTATGTCGCCCAGCGTTCGTCGCTCTTTGATGAGGGCATGGCCAATGGCTATCTGCTCAAGCGCCCGGATGGTTCTGTCTGGCAGACCGATCTCTGGCAGGCCGGCATGGGGATTGTGGATTTCACCAACCCTGCCGCCCGCCAGTGGTATCGCCAGAAATTGAGCCTCTTGTTGGATATGGGCGTGGACTGCTTCAAGACCGACTTCGGCGAGCGCATCCCTACGGACGTGGTTTATTACGACGGCTCAGACCCGCTCAAGATGCACAATTATTACTCCTTCCTCTACAACCAGACCGTCTTCACCCTGTTGGAAGAGAAGTTCGGCCCTGGCCAGGCGGCGGTCTTTGCCCGTTCGGCCACCAGCGGCGGGCAGCAGTTCCCCGTCCATTGGGGCGGCGATTCCACCGCCACCTTCGAGTCGATGGCCGAGACGCTGCGCGGCGGTTTGTCGCTGGCGCTTTCGGGCTTTGGCTTTTGGAGCCACGATATCGGCGGCTTCGAGCAGACCGCTTCGGCGGATGTCTACAAGCGCTGGTGCGCCTTTGGCCTGCTGTCCTCGCACAGCCGCCTGCACGGCAGCGGTTCGTACCGCGTCCCCTGGCTGTACGATGAACGTGAGCAAAGCGCTCAGCCGGCGGTGGATGTGCTGCGTTTCTTCAGCCGCCTCAAGTGCCGCCTGATGCCCTATCTCTTCGGCGCGGCCTGCCAGGCGCACGAACAGGGCCTCCCGATGATGCGGGCAATGATCCTGGAATTCCCCGCCGACCCCGCTTGCGATACGCTCGACCGCCAATACCTCCTGGGCGATTCGTTGTTGGCGGCGCCGGTCTTTACGCATGACGGTTGGGTGTCGTATTACGTCCCCGCCGGGCGTTGGACGAATTTCCTGACCGGCCAGCCTGTGCAAGGGCCGGGCTGGCGGCGTGAGCAGCACGATTTTCTCAGCCTGCCGCTCTTGGCCCGCCCGGATGCGATCATCCCTACCGGCTGCCGCAGCGATCGCCCGGATTATGACTATGCCGCCAACATTACCTTGCAAGTGTATGAACTGGCGCAGGGGCCTCATGCGCCGGTGCTGGTGCGCGACGCCTCCGGCGCGGTGGAGGCCGTCTTCGAGGTCGAACGCGCTGGGGAGGTTGTTGTCTTCACCCGCTCGCGCGGCGACAAACCCTGGCAAATCTTGTTGGTTGGCGTTCACTCGCTGCTTGACCTGCAGGGCGGCAGCTTCATCAGCGCCGAGCAGGGTGTGCTGATCACACCGGCTGGCGATGGCGCGCAGATCAGGCTGACCCTGTAGCCGGCAGACAGTACGAACGTATTATGACTGCCATTCGCAAACTTTTTCAATACTTGCGCCCCTACTGGCATTGGTCGCTCCTGGCGCCTCTGCTGATGCTCCTCGAAGTGGCCATGGATCTGATGCAGCCGCGCCTGATCCAGCTTATCGTGGATGAGGGCATTGCTCAGCGCAACCTGTCGATCGTGATTGATACCGGCCTGTGGATGGTCGGCGTGGCCTTTGTCGGCGCGGTGGGCGGGGTGGGCTGCACCATCTTTTCCGTTTTGGCGGCGCAAGGCTTCGGCGCGGACCTGCGCCAGGCGCTCTTTCGCAAGGTGCAGTCGCTGTCCTTTGGCAACCTGGATGAACTGGAAACCGGCCAGATCATTACCCGCCTGACCAACGACGTGACCCAGGTGCAGGAGGCGGTGGCGATGCTGCTGCGTGTGATGGTGCGGGCCCCGCTGACCTTGATCGGCAGCCTGATCATGGTGATCATGACCAGTCCGATCTTGTCGTTGATGCTGCTGATCTTAGGGCCGATGGTTGGCGTCCTGTTGGTATGGGTGGTGCGCAAAGCCTATCCCATGTTTGGCATTGTCCAGAGCCGCCTGGATGACCTGAATACGGTCATGCAGGAAAACCTGGCCGGCGTGCGAGTGGTGAAAGCCTTCGTGCGCTCTGACCACGAAATCCTGCGTTTTGGCCAGGCCAATGAGCGGCTGATGGATCAGACCGTGCGCGCCGCCCGCGCCCTGGCCGTCACCGGGCCGGCCATGCTGCTGGCAATCAACCTGGGGATCGTGGGCGCGATCTGGTTTGGCGGCATCCAGGTGACAGTGGGGGGGATGCAGGTCGGCCAGTTGATCGCTTTCGTCAACTATCTCGCCCGCACCCTGATGTCCTTGATGATGGTCAGCATGCTGGTCATGCGCATCGCCCGCGCCCAGGCTTCGGCGGAACGCATCGAAGAAGTGATGGACAGCCAGCCCAAAGTGCAAGACCCCACCCCATCCCTCCCCAACGGAAAACCACCGTTGGAGAGGGAGCGCCGGGTGGGGGTTGTCTTCCAGGGGCGCGTCGCCTTCGAGTCAGTGACCTTTAGCTACACCGGCGACGGCGGCAACCCGGTCTTGAAGGGCGTCAGCTTTGTCGCCGAACCGGGGCAAACCGTGGCCATCCTGGGCGCGACCGGTTCTGGCAAATCGAGCCTGATCCATCTCATCCCGCGCTTTTACGACATCACCTCTGGGCGCGTCACGATTGACGGCGCGGACGTGCGCCAGATTCCTGAGCCGGTCTTGCGGCGCAATATCGGCATCGCCCTGCAAGAATCGGTGCTGTTCAGCGGGACAATCAGCGACAATATCCGCTTTGGCCGCCCGGAGGCCAGCGATGAAGAAGTGGTCGCCGCGGCCCAGGCTGCCCAGGCGCACGATTTTATTCGCGCTTTTCCCGATGGGTATGCCACCCAGATCGGCCAGCGCGGGGTGAACCTGTCCGGCGGGCAAAAACAGCGCATCGCCATCGCCCGCGCCCTGATCACTCAGCCGGCGGTTTTGATCCTCGACGACAGCACCAGTTCGGTGGATGTCGAGACCGAGAGCCGCATCGAAGAAGCGTTGAACGAAATGATGCGGGCGCTCGATCGCATCCACTGCACCCGCCTGATCATCGCCCAGCGCATCAGCACGGTCTTGAATGCCGACAAAATCCTGGTGCTGGACGATGGCGTGATCGTCGCGCAAGGGACGCACCGCGAACTGCTGCGATCCAGCCCGATCTACGGCGAAATCTATCAATCTCAACTTGGCAGTAACGGAGGCGGCGCTTATGGCACAGCCTAGACTTTCACGTGAAGCTCCTCTCCCACCCATGCGTGGCGGACCAGGCGGGCCGGGTGGTTTTATGCTGCGCGCCCCGGAACGCGCCAAAGACCGGCGGGGGACGCTGCGCCGGATTTGGGGCTATCTGCGCCAGCAGCGATGGTCGTTGGTCCTGGTTGCCCTCCTGGTGGCGATCTCTTCTGGCCTCGACCTGCTCATCCCTTACCTGATGGGCAAGGCGATAGACGAGTTCATTTCGGTTGGCGACCTGGCCGGCCTGGCGCGCATTTTGCTTGGGATGCTGGCGATTTCGCTGGCGATCCCGTTGGTGAACTATATCCAGGTCTATCTCATGGCCGCGGTCGCCCAGCGCACCGTGCGCGACATCCGCAACCATCTCTTTACCCGTCTGCAAGGGCTGCCCTTGCGCTACTTCGATCAGCGCACTCACGGCGAATTGATGAGCCGCCTGGCGAACGATGTGGAGAACATCAGCAATGTGCTGAACGAAAGCGTCACGCAGCTTATCGCCAGCGTTTTGGGGATCATCGGCGTGGGGAGCGTGATGTTTCTGCTCAATGTGCGCCTGGCGATCGTCAGTCTGATCACACTCCCGATGATGGTCTGGATCAGCCAGTGGGTGGCCAAACACACCCGCCGCGGCTTTCGCGAACAGCAAGAGCGCCTGGGCTCCTTGAACGGCATCATCGAAGAAACCGTCACCGGCCAAAAAGTGGTCAAGGCTTATGGGAGCGAGCAGAAAGTAATCGCCCAGTTCGATGAGGCCAATCACGGTCTGCGCCGCGCCTCCACCAATGCCCAGATTTTTGCCGGCCTGATGGGGCCTTTGAACAACTTTGTCGGCAATGTCGGCTTTGCAATTGTGGCCGGGGCCGGCGGCTGGATGGCGGTGTTGGGCCTGGCGACGGTGGGCGAGATCGCCAGCTTCGTCAGCTACGCGCGCCAGTTCTCCATGCCGCTCAACCAGATCTCCAACCTCTACAATGCCATTCAGTCGGCGCTGGCCGGGGCTGAGCGCGTCTTCGAGGTGATTGACGAGACGCCTGAGCCGGCGGATGCTCCTGATGCGCTGCCGCTCTACCCGCTGCGCGGCGAGGTGACTTTTGAAGATGTCTGCTTTAGCTACCAACAGAATGCGCCGGTGCTGAAGCACGTCAGTCTGCACGCCAAACCCGGCCAGACGATCGCCCTGGTCGGCCCAACCGGCGCCGGCAAAACCACCATCGTCAACCTGCTGACCCGCTTCTACGATGTGGACTCCGGGCGGATTTTGGTTGATGGCAAAGACCTGCGCCAGTTGAAGAAGGACGATCTGCGCCGCGCCTTGGGGATTGTGCTGCAAGATACTTTCCTCTTTGCCGGCCCGGTGATCGAGAACATCCGTTACGGGCGGCTGGATGCGACGGATGACGAAGTGATCGCCGCCGCCCGCCTGGCCAACGCCGATCAGTTCATCCACCGCCTGCCGCAGGGCTACCACACGCTGCTCTCGGAGCGCGGCAGCAATATCAGCCAGGGGCAGCGCCAGCTTCTCGCCATCGCCCGCGCTATCCTGGCCGACCCGGCTATCCTCATCCTGGACGAAGCTACCAGCAGCGTGGACACGCGCACCGAGAAGCACATCCAGGAGGCCATGCTGCGTTTGATGCAGGGGCGCACCAGTTTTGTCATTGCCCACCGCCTCAGCACGATCCGCAAGGCAGACGCCATCCTGGTGATCAACCACGGCGAGATTATCGAACGCGGCAGTCACGACCAACTGCTGGAGGCCAAGGGCTTCTACCACAATCTCTACGTCAGCCAGTTCAAGGGCCATTACGGCCTCTACCCTGCCTGACAAGTCTCTCTCCTCGTTCTTTGCGAGTTTTCTATGCCCCCTCTCAAAGTCTTGATCACCGGCGCGCATGGGCTGATCGGCAACCTGGTCTATGCCCACCTCGCCGCCCAACCGGAGACCTATGATGTCTATGCCTCGGCGCGACGGGCGCAGCCCTCGCATCGCGCCGAGACCATGCAGTTTTGCCCGATCCCTCCTGACCGGCTGCGCCTGGCCGAGATGTCTGATTTCGCCGCTGTGCAGCAGGCGGTGCAGGGCATGGAGGCGATCGTCCACATGGCCGCCGACCCCGACGGCCGCGCCGGTTGGGAAAGCGTCTTGCAGAACAACATCATCGGCGCTCACAACCTCTTCGAGGCCGCCCGCCTGGCCGGCGTTAAGCGCGTCATCTACGCCAGCACCAACCAGGTCGTCTTTGGCTACATGTCCACCGAGCCGTACAAATCTCTGCTGGGGCGCGGCTTCGAGAATCTCTCGCCTGAGGAGTTTCCGCACATTGACCACACGCAGCCGGCGCGCCCGCTCAACGATTATGCGTGTAGCAAAGTCTATGGCGAGGCGCTGGCTTATATGTACGCCCAGACGCATGGCATGTCGTGCATCTGTCTGCGCATCGGCTGGGTGCTGTCCGACGACCGCCTGCCGCACCCGCGCGCCCGTTCCATCTGGTGCAGCCAGCGCGACATCGTCCAACTGGTCGAGCGCTGTGTCAGCGCCCCCGACAGCCTGCGCTTTGACATCTTCTTCGGCCACTCGGCCAATGAGTACAACCTGGTGGATATCCAACATGCGCGGGATGTGCTGGGCTATGTCCCGCAAGATCGAGCCGAAGACCGGCTGTAGCAGAAGACCGACTGCAGTTTGAATACCAGGAGCGCCTCAGCCAGCAGTTCACGGTTCAGGCGGCGGCGCAGGGCGGCGGCTGAATATTTTGAACAAAAGCACACCCACTGCAATGCCGGTCAGCAGCATGGCGATGGGCAGCCCCCAACCGCCATCGGGACTGCCCGGCGCTGGTTCGGGCGTGGCGCTTGAGGGCAATGCGGTAGGCGGCGCTTGCGTGGTTGCCGGGGGCTCTGGGGTGAGCGTCGCCGCGGGGGTGTCGCTTGGCGGGCCGGGGGTGAAGGTGGGCGTGACGGGCGGCGTGACCTGCAGGAGCAGGTTGTCGCCTGGGTAAATGACCGAACTCTGCGTCAGGTGGTTCCAGCTCATCAAGTCCGCCAGGGAGACCTCGTACAGGCTGGCGATCCATGACAGGGTTTCGCCGCTCTGCACGGTGTGATAGTAGCGGCCGTCGCTGGCCGGCGTCAGCTTTTCGATGGGCGTCAGGGGGCGCGGGGTGGAACTGGGGGTAATGTAGCCGCCGAAGACGATCAGTTTTTGCCCCACTTGCAAGGGCCATTCTTCCTGCCAGCCGTTCAAGCGCAAAATGGTCTCCACGCTGCTATCGTAGGCATCAGCGATCAAAATCAAGGATTGGTAAGGCTGGACAACGTGAACGATTTTGCCGCCCACGTCGGGGGTGCTGGGGACGATCATCCCCACCGGCGTCGGCGTGGCGTAGCCTTTCGTGTTTTTGCCAGGGATCAGCAAACGCTGGCCGACCTGCAGCGGCGTATTTTGGGAGAGGTTGTTCCAAAACTCCAGATCGCGGATGGTGACCTGGTACGCGACGGCGATCGCCCAGAAGGATTGGCCGGCCTGGACGATATGGTAGATATTGCCATCCGCGTCGGGGGTGGAGACTTTCACCGGTACGATTCTTTGCGAGATGACGCCGGATCCGGCTTGCGGGGTGAAGCCCGGCGGCAGGGTGGACTCGCCGCACGCCTGGCCGGCGATGTAAGCCGCTTGCAGCACATAATACGTCATCCCGTTCGCGGCTTTGGCCACTCCGGCCCCAACGTGACAGTAAGCGGGGTCGGCGGCCGGGCGGAGATGGTCAGCATCCGACCATCCGACCATAAGCTCGTCAATGCTGAACTTGCCGACGGCGAAATTTTCCGTCGCCCAGACGGTCGCCCCGCCGCCGTAGCCGGCGGCCGCCAGGCGGCCGCGCACATTGCCGATATGCCAGGACATCTGGCTGGCAGCCATCGTTTCCGCCGTGACTTGGGCGACTGCATCCACAATCGGGTCTTCCAGGAGCGGGGAATAGCCGTAGGACACACGCAGCATATTCATTGCGGCGATCAATTCGGCGGCGGTGGCATTGCCGGCGAGATAAGCCTGGGCCGGCTGCGCCTGAGCGGCGGCCACAGGGCGCAGAGCTGCTGCGAGCAGTGAGGCAATCCAGAGGAAAATGAGTTGGGTACGCATAGGCGAACCAAGCACGTAAAGCCGGCGATTTAAAGACCCCCTGCCGCCTCCCGCGGCTGCCTCCCGCGCCGGATGATCTCGCCAATTTCTTGGGCGTGTTCTTCCTCGTGGGTTGAAAAGATTTCCACCACAGTTTCGATCGTGCCTTCACTCCCCCAGGGCAGGGCGAACGGCTGATGCAGCTGCTCCTCGCTCATCACGCGCAGCAGCCTGAGCAGTTCCACCCGCGAAGCCTCCCACTCGCGCTGTGAAAGCGCATAGGGCAGCGCCTCGCGCGTCGAGACGGTGGCTTTGTTGTAGGCGTCCATGCCGTGCGCCGCTGGCGTGGCGGGGGCTTCGCCCTTCAATAAGGAAGTGATCGAAGCGATAATCGCATCATCCCAGCCGGTCAGGTGATCCAACACCTCTTTCATACGCCAGGGTTCGTAAATGACCTGGTTTTCCTCAGCCAGTTTGACGATTTCGCGCATCTTTTCGCGCGAGGCTTCATAGCGCTGGATGTAAGTTTCACGTTTGCTCATCAAAGACTCCTCATACTTTACCGCAGAAGATCGACCTGTTTATTATAACCCTCAGCCAGGAGTGTGGGGGATAATTTTGGCATTTTTTATCGTTTTGCGATCTGCGCCAAAAACGAAATCTCCACAATCTTTCCAGCCAACCGTCACAATTCCTCCACAATCCTTGGGTATCCTTAGAGCATCAAGTTCGATTTCATTTCTACCTGGTTTGGAGGAACCTATGAAAAAAACACTTTCAATCGTTTTCGGAGTGCTGGGTGTGATCCTGGTACTCGCCCTGATCGGCGGCGGTATGTTCCGCTTTGGTTATACGCGTGGTCTGGTGGACAGCCCGGCGATCGCCGAACAGATGCAGACCTGGCAAAGCCAGGCCCCGGCCGCCCCCGCGCCGTATTTCTATCGCGGCTTTTACGCCCCCTATTCACCGATCGGACATTTCGGTTTTCACCCGCTGCGCGGTGTGTTCGGGTTTTTGGTCTTCGCCGCGCTGTTTTTCTTCGTGATGCGCATCCTCTTCTTCCGGCGTATGATGCACCATCGTGCTTGGGGACACAGGCCCTTCTGCGCCTATCCCCCTGATCCGCAAGCGCCGCCATCTGCCCCTTCCGCCGGCCAAAGCCAATCATAAATCTCAGGCATCCTGAGCTTGTCGAAGGATGGTGAAGGACGGCGCTTCCCACGTCCACTGGAAGCGAGGCTTCAGCCGAACGCGCTTCAATCGGCTAAAAGCCTCGCCTCCAGAAATCTCCCTCCGTTGGAGGCGAGGCTAC
>CAIQJJ010000488.1 GCA_903872065.1 uncultured Anaerolineales bacterium
GGTGGGCGCAAGGCGCAGCTCTGGCGGTTGATTAAGAACAGCGCCCGCAGCGCGCCCTTGAATTACCCGTGGTTCACGCCGTTCGTGGCGCTGATCACCCGCCAGGCGCAGGATATCGAAAACGCCAGGCTGGCGCTGCGCACTTATATCAGCAAGCTCGACCCGATGAGCTTCTCGACCGGCATGCAGTATCACTTCTGGTGCTTCGCCTTCCCTCACGCCAAGTGGAGCCTGTATTTCCAGTGGTTGTGCACCCTGGGCGCTTTTGCCCCCGCCGAACAAGAGGCAATCGCCCAGCAGTTGATCCAGTATCACTTCGTGAATTTTTTCTACGGGCTGCGCACCAAGCCTGAACCCGAATGCGTGGATAACCAGACGCTCTCGCTGGCCTTGAGCAGCGCCCTGGTGGGCTATCTCTTTGCGCAAGGGGAAAAGCCCTCGGCGATGGCTCAGGTCATGTTCGAGGAGGGGCTGCGGCGCTTGCCGGTCGTCGTCGGGGATATGCCAGCCTCCGGCTACAGCGGCGAGGGCAGCGCCTACATGGACTGCGTCAACGGCCCGGCCATCCCCCTGGCGGTGGAACTGCTCGAACGGATCACTGGCGAGCGGGGTTTGCTCTACCGCCGCTTCACCGCCGCCGGCGGGACGCCGTTCAACGTGCTGTTGATGACGGCGCGCGAATGGATGCCGGGCGGGCTGCTGCTGCCGTGGGACAACTACGGCTATCAATTCGGCGTGCGGGCGACCGCCGCCTACGGGGCGCGGGCGACCGGCCAGGCGCTTTTCTATGACATCCTGGAAAAGGAGTGCATCTGGTCGTATGACATCGGCGTCGGCTGGGCGTATGACGACCTGGTGTGGACGCTGATCTGGTGGCCGGAGCGCCCGGCAGACCGCACGCCGGGCGCGGCCGGGCGAAGCTGGTTTGAGCCGGAGGTGGGCGGGGCGCTGCTCAGCGATGACCAAAACTTTTACCTGATGCAGATGTGGGACGCCTCCGCGCCGGGCATCCCGACCCGTGCCCACGTCAACCCCAACGCAGTGCTGTTCAACGGCTACGGCGCGCCGCTCTCGGCGGACGGCTCGCCGGCGGTGGAAGGCTGCCCCCGCTTTCGCTTCCCCGACACCTTCCGCCGCGTCTCTTTTTTGACGATGGGCGGGGATGATGTGTACAACTACGGCGACGGCTGCGGCGGGGCGCACTCGATCTTGCTGGTGGACGGATGGGAGGGGCTGCGCTTGTTTGGCGAGCAGGCGCAGTTCTGCAACCCGGCCGGCAATGCGCACAGTCTGTTCTGCGACGTGACGCCTACCTACCAGGAGCGCGTCCCGGATGTGGTAACGGTGCAGCGCAAAAGCACGCTGTGCGCCGGGCGCTTTTTTGTGGTCGAGGATCGGGCGGTCTTTCGCCAGCCTCACCGCCTGACCTCGCGCTTTTTGCTGCGCCCCGAGTTCGTCCCCTGCGCGCCGGGCGTCAAGATCCGCACGCCGGAGGGGGTCAGCCTGCAGTTGGCGCAGCTGCTCGAGGCGGATGAGATCCACACGGAGGTGGTCGCCAATCATCCGGCCCGCCCCGACCGGCGTTCGGGGATCGCCGATTTTACGCGCCAGGCGTGCGCGGCGCAGCGCCTCTTCGTGGCCTGGATCGGACGCGATCGGGACCCGGAGCCGCCGTTGGACGAAATCCAGGCCCTGCCGGAAAGCGGCGCGGCGCTGGATTTTCATACCGCGGCGCACAAGCTGGCGCAGTCCACGATCCTGCTGCCGATGCTGCTGCCGGCGCACAACGAGATGGAACTGCCCATCGTCAAAACCTGGTGGTATCGCAAGCTGGCCTCCAAGCACAGAGGCCCGGCCTGGCTCAAGCTGCCGGTGGGGCTGGCGCGGCCGCAGTTGTATCTGAACGGCCTGGCGATCGATCTCAGCCCATTTGCCGTTTCCGGCGAACTGCTCGCCCCGCACGTCCCTCTGCCGGCGGCGCTGGAAATGCTGGACGAGGTGGAGATCATCCTGCGCACCGATGTACCGGTCAGCCATTACGAGGGCGGCGGCGAGGGGACGCTTGGCATGGCCGGCGGCATGGCCTGGTGCTACCCCGTCGAGGAAGAAGCGCTGCAATCCGCCAGTTACGCCCAGGGCGTGATCCGCCTGGTCACTAACCGGCAGGTTTACGAAGCGCCTTACCAACTGCTGGCGGAAGGCTGAGGAGTTGTCGCATGAACGCTTATTCTTTAATGGAAGCAGTCTTGACCAGGCCTGAGACGATTGAGCAGTGCGCGCTGCACGACGATTGGCGCGTGCGCTACGCCGCGGCGGTCGCCATCGGGCGCAGCCAAGACCGGCGCTGGCTGTCCTTGTTGAAACGGATGTTGGCGCTCGAAGACTCCCGCCCGCTGTATACCCAACCCGCGGCGCAGTTCGTCAACAGCACTGACGACACGCGCATGGCCGAGCAGATCGGGCCGATCGCGGTCGTCTTCGACCAGGCGTATGACGAGTTTCATCAAGAAGCCTGGCGCTGCCGCGGGCGGGTGCGGCAGGCGCTCTTATTTGCGCTGTACGAGTTGGGCGCGGCCGATGAGGAACTGGAGGCCCGGTTGCAGCGCTTCCTGCTAGACCCCGGCGAGGATTACCCGGTTAAGGCAGCCGCGGCGCGGGCGCTGGGCGCGGTGGGCGGCGCGGCCAGCCTGCCGGCGCTGGAGGCGGCGCGGCAGTTTGATGAGTGGTGCACACAGACCGAAGCCGGCAAGGCGATGCAGAGGATACGCGCCGGCGATCGCGGGGAATGAAGTCTTGGACGGGGCATTTTGATCGCGGGGTATAATCTAGCTATGACGCAAGTGGTGCTGGTAGATGATAATATCAAAGCCATCGAGGGCCTGCGGCGGCACATCCCGTGGAGTGAAACGGGCTGTGTTTGCGCCGGCGTCGCCTCCAACGGCGTGGAGGCGCTGCAGCTTTGCCAGCGCCTCCATCCCGACGTGGTCATCACGGATGTCAAGATGCCGCTCATGGACGGCCTGGAACTGTGCCGCAGCCTGCGGGCGGAGTTCCCCGATCTGCATCTGATGGTGATCTCAGCTTATGATGACTTTGCCTTCGCGCAGCATGCCATGACCTTTGGGGTGGTCAACTACATTCTCAAACCGATTGACGATAAGAAAATCGCCGAAATCGCCCGCCTGCTCAAGCAGATTTCGCAGGCCTCGCAGCAGCATTCGGCCAGCCTGTCCACCTTTTTCACTTCGAGCGTGCTGGGCGACCTGGCGGCCGCCCTCAACAAGGGGGACGCCGCGGCGCTGGATCGGCTGCTGCTGGACAGCCTGCGCCCCGATCACTTCACCCTGCCGACGGTCAAGGAGGTGGCTGCCAACCTGCTGGCGGCGCTCTACCGTCATCTTGCCCACCTGGGCCTGCCGGCGGCGGTGGACGGCCAATCCCTGGCGGAGAGCCTGGCTGTGCTGCCGACCCTGCACGCCCCCAGCCTGGTCGCCAGTTATGTGCAGCGGCAGTACGCCTGGGTCTGCCGGCGCATCGCCGAGACCAAAAAGCCCGGCTTGCCGGCGCTCGTTCAAAAGGCCAAACAATACATCCAGGACAACTACGCCGACCCGCAGATCACCACCTATTCCATCGCCCACAAGCTGCACATCAGCCAGAGCTACCTCTGCCAGTTGTATCGCAGCATTGAAAAGACCAGCATCAACGCTTTCCTGACCGAACTGCGCATCGAACACGCCTGCCGCCTGATGGCCAGCAGCGACCTGCCGATCTACGAAATCGCCCGCCAGGTGGGCTACCCCGACGCACACTACTTCGCCAAGGTGTTTCGCAAGGTGAAGGGCCTCCCGCCCAGCGGCTACAAAGAACTGGCGCGCCCGCATGACTAGCCTGCCCCTCTTAAAGCGCATTTTTTTCCTGGTCAGCGCCTTGTTCTTGCTCCTGCTGACCATCACCAGCATTCTCATTTACGCCTTCTTTTCCAATCTGCTGGTAGCCAACACCGAAGACTATTTGCACCTGGTCATGCAGCAAAACCAGAGCCTTGTCAACTCGTCCTTAAAGCGGGTGGACGAGATCCTGGTGGAACTGGCCGACGACCGCTTCCTGTTCGAGAAAATCTCTCAGCCATTGAGCGACAGCCTGGCGGAGCGGGCGGTGTCGCGCCAGGAGATCAACCGCGCCCTGATCCGCGCCGTTTATGTGCCGCTGCGAGAATATTTCAACACGGTCAATTACTGGTTCTTCATCAACGACAGTTTCCAGGCCAGCGCCCTGTACAGTGAGTACAGCTTCCCGGCCAACAAGGTGCTGTCCATCCAGCCGGCCCAGGCGCTGCCGTTTTACGAGCAGACTTTGCAGTACGGCGGCAAAGTCTACTGGTTCATGCAAGACGGCAAGCCGGGCAAAATCTACGCCGCCTGCCTGGCGCGCAGCCTGTACAGCACGGTCAGCTTTCCCGACCTGGGCATTTTGCTGCTGGAGTTCGACCTGGCCGATTTGTTCGGCAACCTCGAACCGTCGAGCCTGAGCGATCATTCCGTTTATTACCTGGTAGATACCGCGGGGAGGGCTTACCCGGTGGAGGCCGAGGCCGCGCCGGGGCAAATGGACGATCTGCGCGCCTTCCTGATCGCCCACGACCTCATGCCGGCGGCGCGGCGCAGCGTTAGCGCCACCTTTCGCGCCGACAATCAGTTGTACAGCGTCTTCTCGCTCCAATCCGGCTGGCTGCTGGTGGGGGTGACGCCGTTCGCGGACATTACCGGGCAGACGCACCGCGTGCTGGAATTTCTCATCCCCTGGGCGGGCGTCTCGCTGCTGGCGGTGATTTTGCTCTCCTACATGATCGCCCGCTCGATCTCGCGCCCGATCGCCGCCCTATCGCAGATCATGCGCCAATCCGCCGCCGAGTCCAACCTGGACCTGACCCTGCCCGAACACAGGCAGACAGTGGAGATCGCTGCCCTGTACGCCTCCTACAGCGCCCTGATCCAGCGCATCAAGCTGCTGCTGCAAGAGGTGTATGAGAAAGGCTTGCGCGTCAAGCAGGCCGAGATCCGCACGCTGCAAGCGCAGATCAACCCGCACTTCCTCTATAACACCCTGGACGCCATCAGTTGGACAGCCCTCGACCTGGGGTCGCCGGAAATCCCTCTGGCTGCTTAGACCGTTCTATACGCGCCGGTATATGTAGTCTATCCCTGACGATTTCAACTACCCTTTTAGCGTGATCTGCGTCTTTCAGGTTAAACGTCACTCTAAAATCGCCGGTTTCCGCACAGCACCCGTTAGCCAGATAGACGCCAATGAGCCACGCCATGTCACAATCAATATCCACCTTATCCGGGACGCGGTGGGCACGCCTATCGTGATTGGCCTTATGCTCTGCCAAATGCATACACCCGACGCTCTGATCTGCAACCACGATAGGGAGTCGTCCAACACGAACGAAATCCGTCTTAGGGATAAGGTCTTTGACAGCAACCCACCCGCGCTCAGTCATGAATGGATGTTCACCAGTAACGAACATTTCTGGTAACCGGTCAATCTTAACGCGCCACAAACGTCCATCGCGTTGCATGGTATGTACCACTTCTTCGTAAATGCCACGTTCGGTAAGGACGTAATCGCCAACGACAATTGATTCGATTGGCGTTGGGACAGAACGCGTTTCGATCATTGTCCCGGCCGGGAAGCAGGCGCTCAGCTGCCCGCCCGGCGTCCCCGCGTTCATCAGAGTCGGGCTATTGGGCAAGAAGTCAAGCGCGTTCATCGCGTCAAAAAACTCCCGTGCCTCTTCCCCATCGCGCCCGATTGCCCTTGCCACACGCCAAAACATATCCCCTGGCGTTTCCTGGCACTCCCCTGTATAACGCAAATACCGCTCGCTCAGAATCCGAATAGCTTGCTCCGAAAGGTGCGCCATCTATTCCCCCTCTCTCTCTGCTAACAGTTGCCTCAAATACAATACCGCGTCGAGCAGTTCTTGGTACAAGTCAACCAACGCATCCCGCCCATTGCTGGTCTTAAGATACGTCCCATAAGCCTGTAGCCCCATTTGCATCCTGTATCCGATGTCCTGAATTACCATGTCCCCGACTACACGCCCGTCCCCCTCTGGGGCAGGCTGCTTGCGCGTAGCTGGATCATTCTTCATGTCGCCGCTCCATTTCACTAACTCTTCCCGACCATATCGCCGCCGCAACTGCACACAACCCCAGAAACAGGGCGAATCCCGCAAACGCGCTTCCTACAATCAACACGCATACTACCCCCTCGCTCACTTGACACCCCCAACTGCACCGTTAAAGTGAGCGAGGGCAATCTCACGCGTTTTCGCCTCGACCAGCCGCCGCGCCTCCCCAAAATTGAACTCCCTAACCCTCTCTCTGTTGACGAAATCCCAAAGTTCCTCGGAGAACGCCTCATGCCACGCCCGCCCGATGACCTGCGCCATGTCCCGCACATTCGCCGGCTGCCCTTTCGCATCTTCAATCTTGTGGATCAGTTTCATAACGCTATCCGTAGAAACCGCGCCCGCCGCGAATCGCATTTCTGGTGCGTCTGCTTTGCTTGCTCCGAACGCCAGCCGATTCTTCTCCTTGAAATCTGCCGCGACAATCTTCCCCCACGTCACGCGTCCATAGCGATTAACAAACCCAGGCCGCTTGACGACTACACCCTCTTTTTGCTCCGCGCCAAACGCGTCCGGCCCAGAGACAAGCGATGTTAACGCTTCCATGCTTGGCCGACTGAATCGCGCTATGACTGGTACGTACCGAATCGCATGGTCTTCCAAAATCCGCCCGTATTCCTCTGGCGTTAGGTATGCCCCATCGTCCACGCGCTGGACATCGAAAACGTACAGGTGATTCCACGCGTCTTTGCCGTAGGCGATGCTGTGCTTAATCAACCACTCGCCGCGCAGGATGTAACCCTGGGAGGCTACACGCTCAAAACCGGGATGCCCAAGCACATATTCGACAAGGCCGCGCATCCCGGTTTCCGGCTTGCCGCCGATGCTGATAGCTCGGTTACGCGTCGCGATGACCAAGCCCGCGTCTACATCCCACGCTACCGTTGCGTTCGCTCCGTCAATTTTTGTCTGGACGTAGACCTCGCCGTCCAGCAGTCCATCTACCTCATCGCTTCCCATGCGTTCAATGTGCTGATACTTTGGCAACCATCCCCATAGTGGGGCGCTTCGACTCATTTCAAGTTTCGCATTAAACTCTTCCTGCTTCATCACCAATCCCCCCTCATCCACGTTGGCATATCAACCGCAAACCCGAATCCGTCATCCTCATTCATTTCCGCTACAATCTCGCCCGCCGGCGCGGTCAGCACCCATCCCTGTTGCCTCGCGTTAGGCCGTCGCCATCGCGCCCACCCCGCTTCAATCAACGCGTCGCGCCATGCCTCAAATTGTTCTCTCCCCAGAATGCTAACCCACTGGTCTTCGGACGTTCCCCGCACTTCGCAATCCAAGACAAACTGCGCGAATGAAATAGGCGTATTACTGGCCGGCTTTGTCGCGTTCTTGCGCGCATTAACCAACACCGGACGATCAACCACCACCCGCTCAGGCGCGGGGTCTGCCCCCCCGCTCGATTCGTGGTGGTCATCCTCTTTCCACGACCACCACGACTGCCTGATTTGCGCGCTCAGGGCAAAGAAGCTAACAATTAGCGTCCCCCCGCCAATTGCCAGCCCCCATAGTTCCGGCCGCGCCCACTCCCCCCATAGCGCCAGACCCGCCGCGCCCCCGCCTAGCATAACCCCCGCGACTGCGCTCCACGCCAGGGGGACTAGCACGTCCGCATGTACGCTTTGCGTCCGCGCCGGCGTGGACGCGTTAGCCGTCGTCGCGATAGTGTGGTAATCAGACACGACGATACTCCTCTACCGTATCCCCCGGCAGCAAGCGCCCATCATACGCATCATACGGGCCGATGAAGCGCGGCGCGTTGGCAACCTTACCCCCCTCTCCCAACACAATAACGCAGTGGTGGGGGTTCTGAATCATCACAGGGGTCTGCGGATTAGGATTCAGCCCGGTCGGTTCATCCCGCGCTTGTTCATCCGCGCGAGAGAGCATGTACAGCATCACCATGCTCGTCGGGATGCTCGCCCCGATGCCACAGACAATGCCGACCACAACAGCCATTGCCTCAGACGACAAGCCCTTCGCCAGCGCCACGCACAGCGCGACGATGAACACGCCGACCAGGGCCAACGCCAGCTTTTTCATCCCCGCTCTCCTCCTCTCACCTGCTGCATGTCCTTCCTCACCTGTTGCGCGCTGACGCCCCACTCCCGCGCAAGCGCCGCGCAATTGACACGCCCACTCATAGCCGATAGTTTCTCGCGACGTTGCTCCGCTGTCAGAGGTCGCGACTCCCGTTGAGCCAACTCCATCACGTTTACCTCATACGCATTCCTCACCTGTTTTGGGGCGCGCTTTTCAACATGCGCCACAATGGCCTTCTCAGGATGCGCCTTCCCGTCTGCCAGCGTGTGCGCGAACGTATACACACTGATGGGAATGCTTGCCCCATAGAGCAGGCACGTCGCCAGCATGAACGGCCACGAGGCCGCAACCGCCGCCGCAACCCCACCGCCGGCGCGCCCCGCATCATAGCGCGCCAGTGTCACCATGACGTTTGCCAAAAGCGACAAGCCGATAAAGTAAAAGAACGCGAACCGCACCGTCTTGTCGCCCTGGTTACGCGCTCGCGCCAGGGTGTAGCCAATGATCGCCACGTCCACGTAACTGGCCCAGGCCCAGGCCAGCGCCGGCGTTGGCTCATACCACGACGCAAACTCACTGGTATTGAATAGCGTCACCGCCAGCGCAGCGACGATCAGCACCCCGCATAGGGCGCGCAGCTTGTTTGCCCAAACCCATCCCGCTATCATCACGCCACTTCCTCCCCATTGAACATCGGGCAATCGCCCGTGATGCGCGCCCGGCTCATCGCCGCGTACTCTGGATTCAGTTCGATGCCGATGCCGTCGCGCCCCAGGCGTTGCGCTACCATCACCGTTGTGCCAGCGCCAGAGAACGGGTCAAGCACCGTCGCGGACACAATCGGCGCATCGTGGTCACAGGTAGGACGCCAGCCGACAGTGACATTCTCTGCCTGGCTTAACATCGTCCCGCTTGCAGCTGTGCGCCCATGCTCCCCCATCGCATCGCCTCGACCAGACTTGCGTATCTGCATAGGCTTGTGTTCTATCACCCTCTCCCACGGCGCACCGCACTTGCTACACACGCCATGCTCGCTGCTACCGGCGCTAATGCACAGTCGCGGTATCTCAGTCGGGAATGTGGCATAGTGTGCGCCCTTAAACGGCTCAGGCCCAAGCATCCAAACGTCGCGGCGATTGCGAAACGGATTTGTCCATTCCAGACCCAAACCAGATGACTCTCGCCCGCCGTTTTGGGCGTTCTTTGGGCCGTATATGGATGACTTTGCCGCCGCGCCACCGGTCAAAAGCGCCGGCTCCGCAATTGCCATCCAATCGTAGTAATACTGGCGCGACTTCGTGAGCATGAAGATGTACTCGTGGCTTTTCGTGCATCGGTCTGTGACGCTCTCTGGCATACAGCTTTTCTTATGCCAAATGATGTCTTGGCGCAGATACCACCCATCAGCGCGCAAGGCAAAGGCAGTCATCCAGGGTATCCCAATCATGTCCTTCGGTTTCAGCCCTTGCACATCATGGCCGGGATAGCGCGGCTGCCCGTCTTTCAAGCCGCCATTACGATAGTCGCCGCCAGACCCGCCAGACCCGTTATAGGAGTCGCCCAAGTTGAGCCATAGCGTCCCGCTCGGATGCAACACCCGCTTCACCTCGCGAAACACGGCCACAAGCGCGTCAACGTAGGCTTCCGGCGAAGATTCGAGACCAATCTGACCATCAACTTGATAGTTGCGAAGCCCAAAATAGGGGGGAGATGTGGTAACACAATGCGCGCTCTCCGCCGGCAATGTCGCCAGAACGCTACGCGCGTCGCCCTCAAGGATACGCCAAGTCACTCCCGCTCCTCCACCGCCATGCCCGCCTCAGCCAGCCAGCGCGCCGGCAACATCCAACTGCCGCACCTTCCGCACAACTCCAATACCGCAAGGCGTGGCAAAAGCCGCGTCACCTCCGCGCTAGAGACATAAGCGTACTTGCCACAATCACACAGCATTACCCCATTACCAATCGCCCAAGCGGTCAGCTTTACCTTCATGGCTCTCCCCCATCGCAAAACAAGAAGCACCCCGGTTGCACCCGCGCGTCATACACGACTGGTACACCCAACACGGTCGCCGGCGCGTCAGGAAATGTTTCCTTTCGCGTCCTAACACACGCCGGAATACTCCCCGCCTGCATCCGCTTTCGCAGGTATGCGTCTACCGTCAACAACGGTGAACTCTTCCCCTCGCCCTGTACCAGTTTGCCTTGTGCCATGTTTACCACCTAATCCCTAGTGCTTTAGCAATCTGTTTCAGTTCACGTTTCAGGCCCGGGGTTTGCGCCACGTCCCGACTTGTCCAGTCACAGCCCAGGGGGAGCATCCTCATTACCGCAGCAACCGCCACCGCTTGCGAAGGACAATGCACATACACCGCTCTTTTCGTGGCGATGTGCGTTACCGTCCAGTCGCCAGGGCATAGGTTACTGGTTGCGTTTAACGTAGGGTGTACCGCAAGGCCGTCATAACAATCCGCGCATATCTCCCGCTCAGTCCCGCCCCTCTCAAAAATGACTGTAATATTCCTGCGCTCCATTTCTCCCCCTTAACGCACCACAATGCCATACGCCGAATGACCATACAACCCGCTCCTAGCGCCTTACAGGAGCCTCAGAAGCCATTGCCGCGTTGATTTGCGGCCACAGCCTGCGAATTGTCGCCTGATTCAACGCCGACAACTGAGCGAACGGTGTAAGCGCCACGCTATCCGCGTCAATTACCTTCCTGGCCCGCTTCGCATACCTCGCGTGAGAATGATATGCCTGTACCTTGCGCTTCGCTGTGCCATACGACACACCTAGCGCCTCAGCGACGCTCTTGGGGCCTTTACCAGCGCAAACAAGCTCTTGCATACGCGCTTCGTCATCCTCAGTCCACTCATGGCGCATGACATTCCCCTCCCATCCCCAGAGCGTTTCTGATCGTACCGATAACGTAGTCCGGGTCTTGCAACATCGTCCCCGTGAAGTGCAAGACCAGCCAACCTAACAATTGCAAATCGTTGAGTTTCTTGGCGTCCTCAGTCTGCTTGCGCCAGTGCCCGTGACAGGTTTCCTCTTGCACCTCGATTCCGACGCTGTAATCTGCAAACGCTACGTCCAGATGCCGGCGCGTCTTGTCGAAACGATAATGTGTTTCCCACCCCGGCAAATCTGGATTGGCCCGCAGAATCAAGGCCAGTATCGCCTCACAATCACCCGCCATACATACCCCACAAATCCGCGAACACCGCCGGCGCAACCTTATGCAACTGGCGTAGCACCTCCATCGCAACCGCCCGAATCTCCCACTGCGCCGCCTTGTCGCAACGCAGCCGGATGACGTGCCGCCACTCCCTGAAGTTGCAGGTCATCATCATCTTCGTCGCCGTCGCTTCCGGGAGAATAAACCGCGCATCCTCTTTGCGGACGCCACGATCAACCAACTGTCGGTATACGTCAATCGCGTGGGATGCTGTTGCCCGGAACAGCAGTTCCGCATCACCGTCATCGCAGCCAATCAGCGCGGGTGGAACAACGTAGTCCGCGTCGGACTCGTCGCAATACCTCTGCGAGCGAACACTAAACGACGATAATCTATGCCGCGTCAACTGCGCCATGCAGGCCCGCGAGATGCCATCAATCAGGAACGTGGCCGACGCGTGTTCAAGGATGGACTCATGCCCCTGGGCGATGCGCGCCCCGATGAAGCGCGCTTGCTCTTCTTGGCTGCCCGCCGACTCACCGCCATAGCACAGCCTACCAGCGTCCTCAATGACATCCTCGGCCCCGCCCACCACGACACACCCATCGCCAAACAATGGGTTATCCTCATAGTCCACAAAGTGCGTCAACGCAACCAACTCTACCTTCATTCTCTCTCATCCTCCGAACACATCGTCTGATATTGCGGGTCGTGGTCAAGCGCCACCGATGCGCGGGCCTCATCCATCAGCAAATCATACAACAATGCACCCGCAGCAACATGCGTAAAGTCTCTGACTTGCTTGTCTTCGCGCCCCTTAATCAACTCCACCGCATCTTCCCGTAGCTGCCGCGCCAGCGCATCCTCAAACTGGTACAAGTCACCGTCATTTGCGCCCGCCCAACGAAACGCGCTTTTCTCCCCTTGCATCAACCGCCACCCCCGCTCGATTAACCAACCCTCAAGCAGCCGCCTATCGTCCATCGCTCATGCCTCCCTAATATATACGACAATATTCCAAACTGGCCTGCCCCGCACCACGTCCCCAGTGTCCTCAACAATGATCGAGCCTATGCTTTCATCGCTGCCGTCTCTCTCAATA
>CAIQJJ010000489.1 GCA_903872065.1 uncultured Anaerolineales bacterium
CGTCAGACCCCACCCCAGCGTACCCCACCCCAACCCTCCCCATCGCTCAAAGCAGCGATGGAGAGGGAGACCCTACCCCAGCGTACCCCACCCCAACCCTCCCCAGCGCAAAGTGCAGCGATGGAGAGGGGGCAGACAGCGGAAGACCGGCGGGTTATCTTGAAGAGCTTGGGCAGTCTTTACTGCCAAGGGGCGGCGCTGGGGCCAGGCGCGGCCAATCTCCCTGCACAAGAGCGGCGCTGGGTGGATTTGCCCACTTATCCCTTCCAGCATGAGCGTTATTGGTTTGAGGAGCGGCAGACTGCGCTGTCCTTCGACAAGCAAAGGTCTTTGTCGCCGCTCGCGCCGGCGGGGCAGGAAGGATTAGCCCCTCTCTTGAACAGACGTCTGCACACAGCCATACCTGCGGCCATTTTTGAGACAGCCCTCGACGCCGAGGGATTATCCTACTTGTGGGATCACCGCGTGGATGAACAGGCCGTCTTTCCCGCCGCCGGCTATATTGAAATGGCGCTCCAGGCTGTGCGCCAGGCGGCTGGTCTGACCGCAGCGCGGCAACCAGGCGCGGCGCTGGGGCCAGGCGCAGCGCTGAAGCCAGGCGCGGCGGAGTCTGTTTTATCCATCGAAGAGCTGTCTATTGAGCAAGCCCTGCCACTGCCCGCCTCAGGCGCTTCACCCACCCCGCTTCTGCAAACCATTCTGCAAGCGGCGAGCAGTACAGACCAACGCGCGGCGAACGAAACAGACGCCCGCAGTTGGAATTTTGAAATTTACAGCGGCGGTGAACTACAGCGCGCGGCGACTGCTCCAGACGCGGCAGATGACCGTCGCGACAACCCCACCTGGCGGCTGCACGCATCCGGCAAAGCGACTGTGGGGAAGAAGTGGGAAGTGGGGAGCGATACAGATCATCGCCGCGATACAGATCATCGCCGCGATACAGATCATCGCCGCGATACAGATCATCGCCGTGAGAAGTGGGGTGGGGACTCCCTCCCTATCGCTGATTTTCGCGATGGGGAGGGTCAGGGTGGGGTACGCAGGGGTGGGGTCTCTCTGGCTGACGCCCAAGCCGCCTGCAGCGAGGCGCTCGATCCCGCCGGCTACTATACCACCCTGCGCCAAACCGGTATGAATTACGGCCCTGCCTTCCAAAACCTGAGCGGAGTGTGGCGCAGCGACGACCGCCGCCAGGCCCTGGGACGCGTCAAGCTGAATCTACCAGAGGCGAACCCAACCGGCGCTGGCTATCTACTCCATCCCGCCCTCCTGGACGCCTGCCTGCAAGTCTCAGGCCTGGTGCTGGAAGAGGTGAATGCCGCCGGCGGTGAGAAAGACCGCGGCGGTAAAGACCACCATCTGCAGCCCACAGAGTATTGCTACTTGCCCATCGGCTGCGCCGCCCTGGTTTATCCCATCAGCAGCATTCCTATGGAGGAGGTTTGGGCCGCGGTACAAACCACCGCCGCGGTACAAACCACCGTCCTTCGACAAGCGACGACCTTTGTCGCTGCTCAGGATGCCTACCAAACTCACGATGCCAGCCAGGCTCAGGAGGCCGGCGCGGGACAGGCGACGTTCGACGACATACGCCGCGTCGATGTAACCCTCTTTGCGCCAGATGGACAGGTCATCGCCTCGCTCAAGGAACTGCGCCTGAAACGGGCCAGCCGCGCCGCGCTCAGCCGATCTATTCAGCGACTTGCATCAGCAGCGTTACAGACCACCGCCGCGTTACAGACCACCGCCGCGGTACAACCCACTGCATCGAAATCTCCCGCCGATTGGCTCTACCGCATCGCCTGGCTGCCGGATGAAACTCCAGAGGAGGAGGCTCCGAAAGCCGCGGTACAACCCACCGCCGCCGTCTTTCCCGTAGACGGCGCAAGTCGCGATCGGGAGACCGATCGCATCGCGCCAAAGAGGTGGCTTTTCCTGAATGACCAGGATGGAATTAGCGAACAGTTGGCCAGGCTCGTTGCGCTCAAGCCAGGCGCGGGGCTGGGGATAGTGGGAAGCGGTACAAACCACCGCAGTGGGGAGTGGGAAGTGGTACAAGTGGCAGGGGAAAATCCCCATTTGCCAGCGGAGGCCTCGACGCCGCCGTGGACGATCAATCCTGAACGTCCCGAGGAGGTGGTTTGGACCGAGGCGGTGGTTTGTACCGCAGATTTCCAGCGCCTTTTAAGCGAGGCAGCCGCCGCCGGCCCTCTGCACGGGATTCTATACCTTTGGGGGG
The DNA here is from genome assembly GCA_903872065.1 of uncultured Anaerolineales bacterium. GTDB lineage: Bacteria > Chloroflexota > Anaerolineae > Anaerolineales > UBA4823 > CAIQJJ01. The sequence continues at coordinate 2,240 of CAIQJJ010000489.1, forward strand.
CGGTAGAGAATAATGGGATGGGGATCATCCTTCGACAAGCTCAGGATGCCTATCAAGCGCAGGATGCCTACCAAGCTCAAGATGCCTATCAAGCTCAAGACCCTCCCCTTGGACTTTCCACTGCCCACTTTCCACTTCCCACTTCCCACCTCGAACCCCTACGCGGCGCGTTGCACTTAATCCAGGCCGTGGTTCGCGCCGCAGCAGAGCGAACGGACGCAGCACAACTCCCTGCTTCGCCGCAAATCTGGTTCGTCACCAAAGGCGCCCAACCGGTGATCTCGGATGACGTCCAGTTCGAGCAGAGCGCCCTGTGGGGAATGGCGCGCTCAGCCCGCCAGGAGCAGCCCGAACTGGGCCTGCGCTGCATCGATATGGATCCCGCCGCGCTGCCGGAAGAAGATGCTCGCACACTTTTCGCCGAGTTGACAGCAGAGACCGCCTTTGGCGAGGTCGCCTACCGCAACGGCCGGCGCTACCTCCCGCATCTCATCGCCTCCCCCCCGCCACCCACCGTCCAAGAAAGCACGCGCCTCATCATCAAACAGCGCGGGGTGCTGGATGCCCTGGCATTCCAGCCCGCGCCGCGCCGCCAGCCGCGCCCCGGCGAAATCGAGATTCGCGTCTGCGCCACGGGATTGAACTTCCGCGACGTGTTGAACACACTGGGCATGTACCCCGGCGAGGCCGGCGGGTTGGGTCACGAATGCAGCGGCATCGTCGCCGCCATCGGCGCAGTCCCTGAAGGCGGCGAAAGCCTTCGGGTCGGCGATCCTGTCCTGGCCCTGGCCCCGGACTGCTTCAGCACCTACGCTTACGCGCCAGCCCAGCTTACCGTCCGAAAACCGCCCACCCTGAGCTTTGAAGAGGCGGCCACCCTGCCGATCGCCTTCTTGACCGCCGAATATGCGTTGAACGTCCTCGGCAGCCGCACAGAGAAAGCCCGCCTGCAGCGCGGGGAACGGGCGCTGATCCATGCCGCCGCCGGGGGGGTGGGATTGGCCGCGGTGCAGTTGGCGCAGCTGGCCGGGGCCGAAATCTTCGCCACCGCCGGCTCGCCGGAAAAGCGCGCCTATCTTAAATCCCTGGGCGTCCAGCACGTGCTTGATTCGCGCGCACTCTCCTTTGCAGATGAGATCATGCGCCTGACCGACGGCCAGGGGGTAGACGCGGTGCTAAATTCACTGGCCGATGAGTTCATCCCCCAAAAGCTTTGCCGTGTTGAAACCGGGCGGGCGCTTTTACGAGATCGGCAAACGCGGCATCTGGACGCACGAACAAGCGGCGGCCCTGGGACGGGATATTGAGTATGAAATCATTTACCTGGGTGAAGTCTGCGAGCGCTATCCGCAGCAGATGGGCAAACTGCTGGCTCAATTGATCGAGCAGTGCACTGATCCAGCAGACCCAGGTCGCAACGCCCCCTCCTTGAAACCCCTTCCCTGGCGCGCCTTCCCCTTGGATCAGGCGCAAGAGGCGTTTCGCTACATGGCCCAGGCGCGCCACGTGGGCAAGATCGTCCTGACGCAGCCCGTTGCGACGCCTGTAGCGCCTGGATTAACGCCCGAAATGCCCTCCGCCGCGCCTTCTCTGGAGCAGCAGAAATCTGCCGCACTTCCCGCTTCCCACGGCGATGATCTTTATCGCGGCGATGATCTTTATCGCGGCGATGATCTTTATCGCGGCGATGATCTTTATCGCTCCCGACTTTCCCCAGACGCTACTTACTTGATCAGCGGCGGGCTGGGCGGGCTCGGCCTAACCATCGCCAGCAAGCTGATCGAGGCCGGGGCGCGGCATTTGGTTCTGGTCGGGCGCAGCCAACCCTCGCCGGAAACCGCCGCCCGCCTGGCGCAATTGGGTCAGAGATCGGCGTCTGTAGTTCCCTTCCAGGCGGATATTTCCCGCGCGGCAGAAGTGGAACGGATCTTCGCCTTCATCCGCCAGGCAATGCCCCCCTTGCGCGGCGTCATCCACGCCGCCGGCAGCCTGGCAGATGGCATCCTGATCCAACAAGATTGGGAACGCTTTGCCAGCGTCTTTGGCGGTAAGCTGGATGGGGCGCGACGCATTGCGCAGTACATGCTGCGCCAGTCGGCGCAGCAGCCGCTAGATTTCTTTGTTCTCTTCTCCGCCGGCGCAGGCTGGCTGGGAAGCGCCGGCCAGGCCAACTACGCGGCTGCCAATACGGCGTTGGACGGCCTGGCGCATTACTGCCGCGCTCGCGGCCTGCCGGCTCTCAGCATCGCCTGGGGCGTCTGGGCAGAGGTAGGCATGGCAGCCCGTCTAAGCCCCGCCGATCAGGAGCGGCTGCGCCGCCAGGGCTTGCAGACCATCTCGCCGCAGGACGGCGCCCAAATCTTTGCTGATCTACTCGGCTTGACCGCAGATGATTCGCAAGACAAGCCCAGCACGCCGCCGGCAGCCGCATGGAGACTCAGCCCATCCCTGGCCGTCATGCCAATTGAAAGCTGGTTCGCGCCGCCGCGTTGGTTCATAGCCCCTCCGGCCCCTGCTGCCGCGGCCAGCACTGCGACAAACACCGCATCTCCACTTCCCACTCCATCGCCTGAGAAAGCCCCCATCGCTGACTCGCGCCGCAGCAGTCCCCGCCAACAAATCGCCAGCGCCGCGCCAAACAAGCGCCGCGCCCTGCTCATGGCGCATGTGCGCGAACAGGCTTTGCGCACCTTGGGATTAAAACCTTCCTACTCCCTTGACCCGCGCCAGCCTCTACGCGAAATTGGGTTGGATTCGCTGATGGCAGTGGAACTGCGCAACGCCCTTGCCGGCAGTCTGCAAGAGAAGCTGCCCCCCACCTTATTGTTCGATTATCCGACGGTTGAAGCGTTGACGGATTTTCTGGCGCAGAAGTTGAGACTGCAAGAAGCGCACCCCACCCCGGCGGTGATTTACCCCACCCCGGCCCTCCCCATCACTCAAAGCAGCGATGGAGAGGGAGACCC
>CAIQJJ010000490.1 GCA_903872065.1 uncultured Anaerolineales bacterium
CTTCACAAAGGAGGTCGCCAGCCACGAACAGTCTAAACACCCTTTCTCGATCAATTCCCTGCGGTACAGAACACCGCCGCGGTCAAGAAGGCCGCGAAAGCCGCACAAAAAAACCTTATTACACTCACCAAGGAGAGACCTAATGAGCAAGAGCATTTCCCGCCGCGATTTCCTTCGCATGGCCGTTACCACCGGCGCTGGTGCAGCGCTGGCCGCCTGTGCGCCCAAGGCCACTGAAGCGCCCAAGGCGACTGAAGCCCCGAAAGCTACCGAAGCCCCCAAAGAGGCTGCCCCGATCACTGAAGGCGAAATTCGCGCCCTGGTTCTGAAGGGCCCCCCCGTCGAACCCGTGCAGGAATTCATGATCGCCGCCATGCAGGGCAAGTATCCGAAAGTCAATGTCAAGCTGGAGTACGATGGGGCTGGCAATGCGGAGAAATACGCGGCCCTGGCCGCCGCCGGCACAATGGCAGATATTTTCTTCAGCGCCGATCTGTGGGTCGTGCCGTTCGCCAAGAACAGCGTTTCGCTTGACCTGAAACCGATGGCCTCCACCGACCCCGAAATGGACCTGAACGACATCTTCCCCGCCATGCTCGGCCTCGGCACCTTCGACGGGCAGATCCACATGCTGCCCTCCTCGCTGGATGTCGTTACCATGTATTACAACAAGACCCTGTTCACCCAGGCCGGCGCAGAAATGCCGACCGATTCCTGGACATGGGATGACGCCGTCACCAATCTCAAGAAGATCACTGAGATGGAAAAGGACGAGAACGGCAACCCGAAGTATTGGGGCCTGTCGCACGCCTCCAGCGGCGTTTGGGCCTGGTGGGCTGCGTACTATCCCTGGGTCGTCGGGTACGGCGGCAAGATCCTCGACGCCGGCAAATCCACCTGGTCCGATCCGAATACGGTTGCCGGCATCAAGGCCTACACCGAACTGTGGACCAAGCACAATGTGGCCCAGCCGCTCGGCAACGATGTGGGCGGCGAAGCCTTCCGCATGGGCCGCGCCGCGGTCTACACGCACATCCCCGGCGTGCGCTCGGATGTCCGCACCACGGTCGCCGACAAGTTCGAGTGGGATGTCCAGGTGATGCCCAAGATGCCGGATGGCAAGCATCGCACTGGCATGGGCGCCTGGGGTATGTCCGCCTACAGCGGCAGCAAGAACAAGGAACTGGCTTACCAGTACGTCAAACTGCTGGTTTCGCCCTCCCTGCAGATGATTATGGCCAAGAAAGAAATGGGCACGCCGCTGGTGAAGTCTGTCGCCAACGACCCAAGCTGGAAGGCCAATCTGCCGGCGGTTCCCGCCAATGTGGACGCCTTCATCAAGGGCGCTGACGACGCCATTCTGCCGGTGATGGATTACCCGGCGGACTGCGGTTCGTTCTACGCTGGCGAGTTGAACACTTCCATCACCACCGCCCTGGAAAGCATTATCCGTGGCGAGGCGAGCGTTGAGGACGCGTTGAAAGAAATTGACGACACGACCGGCGCATGCCTGGAGAAGAATAAGTAAGAGGGAGACCCCACCCTGCCCTCCCCAACGGAAGACCACCGTTGGGGAGGGAGACCACCCCACCCGGCGGTGATCTTTACCGCTGCCCTCCGCAACGGAAGACCACCGTTGGGGAGGGAGACCC
>CAIQJJ010000491.1 GCA_903872065.1 uncultured Anaerolineales bacterium
AACTGCCCTGTATGTGCTGGCCAAAGACCCACAGAACAACGCCTTGATCGTGGGTGAAGCCGAAGAATTGGGCAGCCGCGAACTGTACGGGCGACAGGTAAACTGGATCAGCGGCAGTCCACCGGCGGGCAGCCTACGGGCCGGCGTCAAGGTGCGATACAAAGCAGCGGATGCGGCGGGAACGATCACGCCCCTCGACGAGGGGCGTGTGCATGTGGTCTTTGATCAGCCTGTGCGCGACATAACGCCGGGCCAGGGGGTTGTTTTTTACCAGGGAGACATCTGCCTGGGAAGTGGGATCATCGCCGCCTGACGCCCTGGATCAGCAGCATCAAGCCAAAGAGAATCAACAGCACCGGCCAGTAGCGGGCGACAATCTCGCCGCCGCCCAGGAACGAGCCAAAAATGGCGAATAAGATCAGGCTGTTGAAGATCATCCACCCGCCAGCTTTGAGCGTACCGGGGTTGCGTTCCAGGATTCCGGCCAGGATCATGCCTATCCCGACAAAACCGGGGATCAACGCCCAGGCATAAGCCCAGCTATCCCAATTCTGGGTCGTGTTTTGCCACCATAAGAGCGCGCCGACGCCGGAGACAATGCTGGCCGGCACAAACAGACCGGGCGTCCAGCTTAACAAAGCGATCAGCGCCAGGAAAAGACCAATCCCGATGATCGGCAAAGGCCAGGTTTGTGCGCCATAGGCAAATCCCTTCAAAGTCGGGACAATTTCAAGCGCCAAGAACCAGGCGCCGATGCCGATCAAGGTCAGGGCGGCGGCGATATTTCCGCGTTTCACAGGCGCCTCCTGCTCAGTCTTCGACTTTTTCCAACACGATGGTCAAGCGCGCTGCCAATGCAGCGACTGCGCCGATCGCCGCCCAAACGGGCAGCAGCAAAACGCCCACTACCCCTACGGTGAGGGGAATCTCAAACAAGACTTTGCCTTCCTCGTTTTTGAGGGTAATGCGCCGGATATTGCTCTGATGAAGCAAATCTTTGATTTTGGCTACGACGGCGTCGCCAGAGACCTGAAATTCTTCGTAACGGGCTTTGGATGGGTCCGCAGCAGGCTGCTCGGGCGTCGTGGGTTCAGAAACATTTTGATCAGACATAAGGAAATCCTCCGAAAAGTTTGGTGTATCAATCAGTTATACGCAGCACAAGCCCAAAAGGTTGCGCAAAAATGCAATCTTTTGGGCTTGTGCAAGAACGACTTGAGCGATTTTAGAGCAGGATGGTTAAAGCCGTCGCTGCTATGAGCGCAGCAAGTTCGAGATGGCGCGGCGAATGCGCTGGTTGATGCGACGGCGAGGGGAGAGGGAGCGCGGGAAGGCGCCGCTCAACAGGCCATCGTACAATTTCTCATAAGAATGCAGCGTGTTTTCGAGGCTGTGCGACTGCACCTTCTTGAGACTGGCTGCTCCCATCCTATCCCACTGAGCGGGATGATCGGCGAGTAAAGCAATGCAGCGCGCCGCGTCGCGCAGGTTGCCCGGTTCAAACAAATAGCCATTGCTGCCCGGCTCAACCAATTCAGGCAGAGCCTGGGCGCGGGCCAATAACATCGGACGGGCGCAAGCCATTGCTTCCAGCGAGGCGATGCTGAGCAGTTCCGCCTCACTGGGCATCACAAAAACATCGGCGCTGTTCAGCAGCAAGGGCAGGTCTTCTGCAGAGACAAAGCCGAGAAAGCGCGCCTTGTCTCCGAGGGCCAAATCACGGGCAAGCGCCTGCAAACTGGCTAAGGCGGCCCCCCGGCCGGCGATGGCGAACTGAATATCCTGGCGCGGCAGGGATTGGAAGGCGCGCAAAATGAGATCAATGCGTTTTTCGCCATCCGTGCGCCCGACAAAAAGGAACAATGTCTTTTGGGGATCAAGCTGATAACGCCGGCGCACAGCAACTCGATCCAGGTCTGGGATATGACGAAAACGGGCCAGGTCTACTCCACATGAAATGGGATATACCGGGACGCGCAGCCCATTGCGCCGCAAGATATCAGCGGCGGTGCGCGAGGGCGCGGCGGCTACATCCAGGCAGTTATAAGTCAGCAGCATCCAGCCCCAGAGCAGTTTTTCAAACGCCGGCTTTAAACCAGGCGGCAACGGAACATAAGGGCTGGCGTTCTGCGGCATGAAATGATCGGTGCCGATGGTCTTAATCTTACGATAACGCGCCTGGCGCAGGACATCTCCACTGATCGGGTAATGGTCGTGGATATGCACCACTTGCGGCTGAAATGAACGGATGAGGCAGCTCACCTGGGGATTAAAAGGTAAGGTGGTATGGGCGTCAGGATGCAGAAAAGGTAAAGCAATGGATTGAAGCTGCTGAACAGCGACGCCATTTTCCTCAAGCAAACGATCCGGGCCGGCGCGTGACGAGGTAATCACCATGACCTGATGGCCAATCCTGGCAAGACCTTCAGCCAGATTAACTGTAAAAATGGATTGGCCGTTCAAAGCAGGGGCGTAAGTCTGCCCGGCGATCAAAATACGCATGAAATGACAATTCCTTTCTCGTTGTGATAAAGCATCTAAAGGCCCCTCGATCTCAAACCGACCCTACCTTTAGAAGCTCCGCGATCAAGAGCCGCGATCCTCGCTATCAAAAAGCGTCTGCAATTCGCCGTGCTGCATGACACGCCGCAGCATCAAAATCGCAAAGACAACAAATATCGCTCCGGCGGCGATGCCCCAATTCTGCACACCTTTTTCGACGCGCGTGATCGCGGCGGTGGCATGGTAGCCGATCAAGACCAGGCAGCCCGTCCAAAGCGCCTCGGCAAGCACATAGCCCGGCAGCCAACGTTTGAGCGGGACTTTGGACAAACCAGCGGCAATCAAGGTCGGGATGGTAAAAGCAGCAGTGAGCTTGGCCAGGATGAGCAGCTTGGGGGCGTGATCTGCCAACGCCCGCTGTATCTGCTCCAACTGCCGCTGACGCAAGCCAAAGCGCCGCGCGACGCGCAGCACCCACTCCACCTTGCCAAGATAACCGAGCAAATACCAACCCAGATCAGCCAAAAGATTGCCCAAAGCCGCAGCAATGAATACCACGTTCACCCGCAGATAGCCGCCAGCCGCAGCGGCGGCAGCCAATAAAGTGGCTAGCGGGCCCTCAATGGCCACTACCACCACCAAAAGAAGATAACTCCACACACCAGTTTGAGAAAGTTGACCGGTTTGCAAGTTCAACCAGAAATTTTTGTACAAATTCACGATTACTTCCATAAGTACCTCTACTTTCTAAACCATAAAAACCATCTATGATCATTATAGCTGTTTTTTGGGGCTTTTGCTACACTCTCTTGATCGATTCAGCCAGCTTCAGGCGGCAAAACAGCCAGGGCGCCAGGCCGCCGGCCCAGGCGCCCATCAGGGTATAGCGCGCAAAACGCAAAATCATCGCCAACGCCGACTCGCCGGAGGGGAAGATCTCGCGCAGCAGAAACAAAAGCGCCATGCCGGTCATGCCGATCAGCAGGCGGCCGGCCAGTTGTTTCCAGTCGCCGCGCGGGTCAAAGCCGCCGCGCCCGTGCAGCCAGATCACGCCAACCGCGATGCCCAAGAAGGTACCCACCCCCGCCACGGCAACCGACAAGGCGCGCGTCTCTTCAACCGTCAAAGCCTGCCCGGCTGCCGCGGCGTTTTCCAACCAGGCAGAGGGTGTTTGCCAGGTTTGCAGCGAGGTCTTGGCCATAACCAACAGCAAGATCAACAGAAGGGAAAAAGCTGAGGCAAGGGCGATCCTGGCTGGCAGGGAGAAGCGCCGCAGCCAGGCCAACAAAGGCTGTTCGAAGCGCAGCACCGCCCACAGCAGCACCCCGCCCAAGGTCCAGCCCAACAGTGTGTCCCAGGGGAAATGCACCCCCAGGTAAATGCGCGAACTTCCGATCAAAAAGGCCAGCGCGCCAGCCGCCAGCCAGGCCCAGCGGCGGCGCAGTTGGGAGGCTATCAAGCCCCACACCAGAACAGCATCCTGGGCGTGGCCGGAGGGCATCCCAAAAGAGATCTCCGTATCCAGAGCCAGAACGCGCCCATCCAGCCAATAGGGACGCGGGGTATGAAACAGCAGCTTCAAACCCTCGTGCAAGGCAATGCTGAACATGAGCATCAACCCCAGGCGCACAGCAAAACGCGCATCCATCAGCCAATAGATGACCGGCACCAGGAGCAAAAAGAAGTTCTCACGTCCCAGCGAGGAAAAGAAGAGCATCGGGGCGGCGAGCCAATCTCCCAGGCTTTGCACAAACAAGACAAAGACGATCCCAAAATCGTAAACGGCTTGCATCAAGTCACTCCATTACAAAACCAGGCGGCGATTAATCTGAGTTGGGGGACAATTCCGCCGCGCCTGGTTGAGAGGCGAGGGGCGGCGCGGCAGGGTGAAGCTGCGGACAGCGCAGCACGAACCAGGCAGAAAGGCCAACGGCGCACAAGATCAGCGCCAGGCTGATCGGGTAGACGATCGCCGGCGCGTAGGCAAACAAGACACCGGCCAGGGGCGGCGCCAGGATCAACGCCGCCGCGCCCACGGTTTCGGTCAAGCCATAGGCCAGCCCCATGTGATGCTCTTCCACCAAAGAGCGAGTTTGCGCCATACCCATGGCGCGCACCACGCGGTAGCCGCCCAACAGGCAGTAAGCCAGGGCAAACCAGAAAAAGCTGCCGCCCTGCCAGAGCAACAAGGCAAAACCGGCCAGGCAAAATTGGGCCAGCAAAAAGGCGGCGCGCGGGCTGACCAGGTTCGAGGCCAGGCCCATCAGCACGATGGCCGCGCTGGCCAGCGAACCCAATTGGCCGATCTGCGCCAGGCTCAAACCATGCACATTTTGCAGATAATTGGGCGAGAGCGGCTGCGGCAGGTACACCGCAAACATGACCAGGAAAAAGATGCCCAAGTAACGGAAGTAGTCGCGGCTGAAGGAGAGCTTGAACGCGGCGCGCTGTGTGTGGCGAGCGGCGACGGGCTGTGGACGAATCCACAACACGACCAGGGTGGAAATGATCAAGACGCAGGCGGCGACCCAATAGACGCGGCGCAAACCGTAGACGCTGCCGATCCAGCCGCCCAGCCAGGGACCGCTGACGGCGCCAAAATTGTAAAAGATCATGGTAGTGGTCAGGGCGCGCGCGACGCTCCAGCGGCCGCGC
>CAIQJJ010000492.1 GCA_903872065.1 uncultured Anaerolineales bacterium
CCTGGATGAGCCGACCAGCGCCCTCTCAGAGGCCGAAATCCACAAATTGATGGAAATCCTGCACACGCTCAAGAGCCACGGCGTAACGTGCATTTACATCACCCACAAGATGGATGAATTCTTCCGCATCACCGACCGCGTGACGGTGCTGCGGGATGGAAAAGTGGTCACGACGCAGGAGACCGCCAACCTGACGCCGGAAAAATTGGTCAGTTCCATGGTCGGGCGTGAAATGAAAGAGCGCTTCCCCAAGGGCAACCGCCATCCCGGCGAGGTCATCTTCGAGGTCAACAACCTGCAAGCCGAGGATCCCGATAAGCCGGGGCGGCAGGTGTTGAAAGGGGTCAACTTCGATCTGCGCAAGGGCGAAATCCTGGGCATCGCCGGCCTGATGGGCTCCGGGCGGACGGAACTGGTGATGACCATCTTTGGCGAATACGGCAAGGTCACGCAGGGGGCGGTCAGGCTGGCCGGCAAAGACCTGCACATCGGCAGCGGCCACGATGCAATGGAGAACGGGATCAGCCTGGTGCCGGAGGATCGCAAGCGCCACGGGCTGGTGTTGATCCAGTCCATTTTGAAGAACATCTCTTTGCCCAACCTGGAGCGCTTCGCGGCCTTCTTCCGCATTGACCAGAACGCCGAACTGGTTGAAAGCGCCAAATTTGCCAAGTATCTCGCCATCAAAGCCCCAAACCTGCTGGCAGCGACCGAGTCGCTTTCCGGCGGCAATCAGCAAAAAGTGGTCATCGCCAAGTGGCTGATGTCGAAGCCCTCGGTGTTGATTATGGATGACCCGACGCGCGGCATTGATGTGGGCGCGAAATACGAAATCTACAAGCTCATGAACGAACTTGCAGAAAATGGGATCGCCATTGTGATGATCTCCAGTGATTTGCAAGAGGTGTTGGGGATGAGCGATCGCGTCATGGTCATGTGCCAGGGACGCTCGAACGGCATCCTGGAGATTGCTGAAGCCACCCAGGAAAAGATTATGGCCCTGGCGACAGGGATCGCGTGACATTCGACAACTGAGGTTGATCTATGGATCTTTCAACTTTTACCCGGCAGTTCCGCCAAAATCTTCAGACATACACCATTATCCTGGCCCTGGTCTTCATTTGGGGCATCTTCGCCATTGTCACCGCCGGCGGCTACATCATCCCGCAAAACATCTCGAACCTGTTCCGCCAAATGACAGTGACTTCTTTCCTGGCGTGCGGGATGGTTCTGATCATGGTGACAGGCAATATTGACCTCTCGGTGGGCAAACTGGCCGGGTTTGTCTCGGTGGTGGTAGCCTATTTTCAAGCCTATACCTGGAGCGAAATGCTGCCCGGCCAACCGCTGCTGGCGGCGATCCTGTCCATCCTGATCGGGCTGGTCGTCGGCACACTCATCGGTGTAATGCAAGGCTACGTGGTGGCGTATTTGCGCGTGCCGGCCTTCATCGTGACCCTGGGCGGGATGTGGATTCTCAACGGCGGGATTTTAATTGTGACGCAGGGCAAGACGATCGCCGCCAATCAGCCGTTTTTTTCGGAAATCGCGCAGGGCTACATCCCTGGGCCGTATAGCTGGATCATCGCCGCGATTGTGATCGCCGCCCTGTTCTTTGCCATGTACCGCGACCGGCGCAATAAGCAGCGCTATGGCTTCGAGCTGAAGCCGCTTTACCTGGATCTGCTGAAGACAATCTTTTATTCAATCCTGGTTGCGTTGTATGTACTGGTGGTCAATCTCTACAACGGCATCCAGGCCCCGGTGCTGCTGCTGGCAATCACGGTCGTAATTGTGACTTATGTTTCCGATAACACGCGCTTTGGCCGCTACGCCTATGCCATCGGCGGCAACCGTGAGGCGGCCCGCCTGTCGGGCATCAACATTCGCAAGAGCATCTTCCAGATTTTCGTCCTGATGGGCTTCTTGTGCGGCGTCTCAGGCATCGTCCTGGCATCCTACGTGGGCTATGGCACGATTGCCGCCGGCCAGGGTTATGAATTGGACGCCATCGCAAGCTGCGTCTTGGGCGGCACCTCCACCCTGGGCGGGGCCGGCACCGTCTTCGGCGCGATGGTCGGCTCGCTGATCATGTCCAGCCTGACCACCGGTCTGCAAATGATGAATGTGGCCCCGGCCTGGCAGTATGTGGTCAAGGGCCTGGTGCTGGTCGTCGCTGTGCTGGCGGATGTCTATTTGAAGCGCGGCAATCAATAGATGGAGGTCTCTGTGCCGGTTGAAATCAGCATTCCCTTTGAAAATCTAACCGTCCAATACGGTCTGCTGCGCGAAGAAATTCACGCCGCGCTGGATGACGTGGCCCTGGGCGGGAAATTTACCATGGGGCCGTTTTTGCAGCGCTTCGAGCAAGAATTTGCGGCCTATACTGAGACGCGTTACTGCGTGGGGATCAGCAGCGGCACGGCGGCGCTCCACCTGGCGCTGCTGGCCTGCGGAATCGGCCCTGGCGACGAGGTCATCACCGTCCCCAACACTTATATCGCCACGGTTTTCGCCATCTCCTACACCGGCGCGACGCCGGTCTTCGCCGACGTAGACCCGCTGACCTATAATATCGATCCCAGGCAGGTGGAGGCGAAGATCACCCCACGCACCAAAGCCATCTTGCCGGTGCATCTCTACGGGCACTGCGTCGAGATGGATGAACTGCTGGCGCTGGCGCGGCGCTATCACCTGCGGGTGATCGAAGATGACGCCCATGCCCACGGCGCGACCTATCACGGGCGCAAGGCCGGCTCTCTGGGCGACATCGGCTGCTTTAGCTTTTACCCCACCAAAGTGATGGGGGCTTACGGCGACGGCGGCGCGGCCACGACCAATGACCCGGAATTGTACGAAAAGCTGCGCATGCTGCGCTACATGGGGCAGCGCGTCAAGTACGTCCACGAGGTGGTCGGCTATCAGCAGCGCCTGTGCGATCTGCAGGCTGCCATCTTGAGCGTCAAGCTGCGCCACATCGAAGAGCATATCGCCGGGCGCATCCATTGGGCGCACCGGTACAATCAACTGCTGCAGGGGACGCCGGTGATCACGCCGGTGGAGGTGGGCGGGGCGCGCCATGTCTATTATATGTACACGATCCGCGCCCCGCGCCGCGACGACCTGCAAGCCTACCTGCGGGAGCAGGGCATCGGCAGCATGGTCGTCTACCCAGGGCCAGTCCCCTATCAGCCCGCCTATCAGCCGATGGGTTTTAAGCCGGGTGATTTCCCCGTAACCGACGCCCACTTGAAAGAAATCCTCTGCCTGCCGATGTTCCCCGAATTGACCGAGGAACAGGTGCAGAAAGTGTGCGCCGCCATCCGCGCCTTTTACCAGTGAGGCCGCCTATGTCTACCAAAGTGGTCATCCTGGGCGGCAGCGGGGTTGCGACCCCCGAACTGGCCGCCGCCTTAAGCGAAATTCCCGATCGCCAACTGCCGTTGGAGGTGGTTTTGGTGGGCCGCTCGGCGCAAAAGCTGGCCCTGATCGCCGACATCGCCCGCCTGATGGCCGGCAACGACCCGCTGCTGAAGATTTCCTGCACCACCGATACCGCCGCCGCGCTGCAAGGCGCGGCGCTGGTGTTAAATCAACTGCGGGTGGGCGGGTTGGAGGCGCGCGCCTTCGATGAAACCTATCCGCACGAGTTTGGCCTGCCGGGCGAGGAGACAGTTGGGCCGGGAGGTTTTGCCAACGCCTCGCGCACCATCCCCACGGTGGTGGAATACGCCCGCCTGGTGGAGCAGATCTGCCCGCAGGCGGTTCTGCTCACCTTTGCCAATCCGAGCAGTCTGGTGCAGTACGCCATCACGCAGCAAACCGGGTTGGCGCGCGTGATCGGCCTGTGCGACGGGCCAATCACGCTGAGCGAGGCCATCGCCCGCGCCTTGCAAGCCCCCCTGGGCGAACTGGAGGTGGATTACGTGGGCATGCACCACTTTGGCTGGGCGGTGGGCGTCTGGCGCAGTGGGCAGGATGTCCTGGCGCAGACCCTGGCGCAGGCGGCGCTCGCCGCGCCGGAGGTGGAGCCGGCCATCACCCAGGCGATCGGGGCCATCCCCGGCCCCTACCTGAATTACGTCTTCCACCCCGACCGCATGCTCGCCAAAAAGCAGGGCAAGCGCCCGCGGGCCGGGGAACTGCTCGACCTGCAAGATGAACTGCTGGCTGAATATGAACAGGCACGCGCCCAGGGGCAGAAGCCCGCCGGGCTGGTCAAGCGCAAAGCCAAATGGTATCGCGCCATCATTGCGCCGGTGATCGTGGCACTGCTCGAAAAGCGCACGGCGCGCTTCGCCCTGAATCTCGTCAACCACTCAACGCTGCCCTGGCTGCCCGAGGATGCCATTATCGAAGTCCCCTGTTTGCTGCACAATGGGGTCGTGCGCCCTCTCTCGCCCGGCCAGCCGCCGCCCGATGTACGCGCCCTGCTGCAGCGCAACTGCGCCTATGAGCAGCTGGCGGTCAAGGCCATCCTCGCCAAAGACCGTCCCCAAGCGCTGCGCGCCCTGCTGCAAAACCCCATCATCCACACCTACGAACAGGCGCGCCTGACGCTGGAGAAAGCCTGGGGGCCGGCGCAGTTTGCGCCATCAAGGACAAAGGAATGAACCTGGATTTATCTGAACACGCAGGACTGCCCATCCACCTGACGCCCGCCCCACAGCTTGAGTTTGGCGCGGGCGTGGTGGTGGATGAGTTTAAGATACGCCATTTCAGCGAATTGAGCGCCGTGTACCTCGATCTGAGCGTCGCCGGCGACGAAGCGGCGTACTTCATGTACAACGGCGTCTACCGCGAGGCCGATGCGCCTCTCCTGGCCGAGGCCGGGCTGCGCTACGAACTGACGCTCTTCCCCGACCGGCGCATTGGGCATGAATATGTGAAGACCCTGGGGCATCTTCACGCCGCCGAACCCCAAAGCGGGATAGATTACCCAGAAATCTGCGAAGTGCTGCACGGCGTCGCCCATTTCTTCTTTCAAAAGTTCGGCGCTGCGCCGCACACCGCCCTCGAAGCATTTTATGTGGAAGTCCACAGCGGGGAAAAGATCATCATCCCGCCTGGCTACCACCATTTGACGATCAACCCCGGCCCAGGGCCGCTGCTCTTCTCGGACGTGGTCGCGCCGGGCGTCAGCGGTCTCTACGAGGACTTCAAGCAGGCCGGCGGGGCCGCCTACCTGGAGGTGGAAAAGGCGGGCGGGGCGCAGTTCGTCCCCAACCCGCGCTACTCGGCTGCGCCGCCGCTGGCGCGCCTTCGCCCGCGCCAGTTTCCTGATTTGAACTTATCGCCGGCGCAGCCGCTCTACCAGGCCTTGCTGGAGAGGCGCGGCGCAGGCTGGGAGTTTTTACGCCAGCCGGCGCAGTTCCAGGCTCAATGGACAGGCCAAGATGTCTTCATTGCCTGAGCCCCTGGCCGCCTGTGTGGATATCGGCGGCACCAAGACCTTGATCGGCCTGATCAACCCGGAGGGACGCGTACTGGCGCGGGATCGCTTTCCAGCCGCCAACCATCTCGCCCCGCCGGAACAGGTGGCCCAACTGGTTGAGAAGTTCCATGCCCTGGCGAATGGCGCAGAAGTTGCCTGGGAACGGGTGGCGGGGGTGGGCTACAGCACCGCCGGCTTTTTGAACAGCGAGCGCACGCTGGTCTTTGCCTCCCCTAACCAGGGCAACTGGCGCGATGCGCCGTTTAAGGCGCTGCTCGAAGAGGCCTTCCACCTGCCGGCCTACCTCGAAATGGACGCCAACGCCGCCGCCCTGGGCGAGGCCTGGTTCGGCGCCGGGCGAGGCAGCCAGCATTTCGTCTACCTGATCGTCGGCACGGGCATCGGTTCAGGGATCGTGGTCAACGGCGAAGTGCTGCACGGCTGGCGCGGCACGGCTGGCGAGATCGGCCACACGACGATCGAACCGGATGGCCCGCTCTGCAACTGCGGCAATTACGGCTGCCTGGAAAGCCTGGCGGCTGGCCCGGCGATCGCCCAGCGGGCGCGGGCGGCGATCCAGCAAGGGCGCAAAACCCTGATCACCGAACTGGCCGAGGCGAGCGAATTGAGCGCCGAAACCGTCTTCCGCGCCGCCCGCCTGCAGGACGAGGTCGCCTGCGCCATCCTGGACAAAGAGATTGACTACCTGGGGATCGGCATCGCCAATGTGATCACGCTGCTCAACCCGCAAATGGTCGCCCTGGGCGGCGGGGTGGCGGTTGGCGGGGCAGACCTGCTGCTGCCGCCCCTGCGACGGGCAGTGAGACGCCGCTGCGGCGCCTGGATTGATCTGGAGCATACCGAGATCACCCTCTCGCGCCTGGGCGATGAAGCTGGACTGATCGGCGCGGGGCGGCTGGTGTGGCAAGAAATCCAGCGTGGAACGGTTGCCAATTTCAGCCAATATAATGTAAAATGAAGTATCCCTTTTTTAATTCTACGGAGGAGCTATGCGTATTCAACGTCTTTTAACCCTGATCGTCATCCTGGTGATGATTTTGGCGGCTTCTGGCTGCAAAACCGGCGGCGCAGCGACCAAATATTCGCCGATTGTGGTCGCCGTGTGGAGTGGGCCAGAACACGATAACCTGGTGAAACTGGCTGCCGAATATGAAAAGAAGACCGGCAACAAAGTGGTGGTGGAAGAAATCGCCCGCGAAGCCTATTACGACAAGCTGACCACCACCTTCGTAGGCGGCGGCAGCGATTACGACGCGGCCTACATTATGTCGGACTGGCCGCCGGCGTGGGTCAAAGCCAACGCCCTGGCGGACCTCTCGCAATTTATGAATGACAAGAAGGTGGCCGCAGCGGATTTCGACCTCAACAACTTCAAGCCGTCCACCGACTATTTCACCTTCGATGGCAAGGTGTACGCCCTGCCCTCCGAGGGCGACACCGCCTGGCTGTGGTATCGCAAGGACTTGCTGGAGGCCAAGGGCCTGAAAGTGCCTGAGACCTGGGATGAATACCTGCAAGCGGCGCGCGCCCTGAACAATCCGCCGACGGTCTACGGCGCGGTGATCGGCGCCAAAGCGGACGAAGCGCTGTGGGATTTCATGTTCTACCTGTTCAGCTTCGGCGGCGGCATCCTGGACAAGAACAACCAGGTGATCATCAACAACCAGGCCGGCGTCAATGCCTTAACCTTCTATTCCAACCTGCTGGTCACGGAAAAATTGGTGCCGCCGGATGTGGTCACTTACGGATATAACGAAATCCTGACCTCGCTGCAAGAAGGGAAAGTGGCGTTAGGTATTCAATGGATGGCCGCCACGCAAACCCTGACCGACTGCACCCAAAGCCCCAAAGTTTGTAAAGACGGCAAACCGCTGTTGGGCTACACCGTTCCCCCCGGCATCCCGGGCGCGGATGGAAAGGTCGTTCACAGCACGGGCGGCAGCCAGTGGGGCTGGGGCATTCCGGCCGGCGCGAAGAACAAGGAAGCCGCTTATAAGTTCATCGAATGGCTGACGAGCAAAGAAGGCGCCAAGATGTGGGCGTTGAACGGCGGCATTCCGAGCAACAAGCTGGCCCTGACCGATCCCGATGTGGTCGCCAAGATCCCGCAGTTCAAGATGCTCGGCGAGGTCATGCCCTTCCGCCAGATCGTCCCCCCCACTACCGTCACCGCGGATATGGTAACAGTGATGAATGAGGCGATTGTCGCAGCGGTTTCTGGCGTCAAGACCCCTCAGCAAGCGCTGGATGATGCAGCGGCGAAAATTTCAGATATGATGAAGAAAGCTGGTTATTAAACTTTAGTCACCCTGCCACGCCAGGCATCAAGCGGCGGCTTGAGGCCTGGCGTGGGGTGCTTTTGCATGCAGCCCATCACAGCCCGTCAGCATTGGCGTCATCACATACTGCGCAGCCTGGAGCCGTTTTTTTACATCGGGCCGGCGTTCGCAGTTTTGTTGACTATTCTCGTGTACCCGCTGGGCTATTCCTTCTGGCTCAGCTTTCACGAGTGGACGCTGCGCGGCTTCAGGGCGGGCATCCCCTGGGTGGGCCTGCAAAACTATCTCGATCTTTTCACCAACGCCGATTTTATCACGGCGATCCGCGTGACCTTTGTTTTTGTGATCGCCGCGGTCGCCATCGAATTTGGCTTGGGCCTGGGGTTGGCGCTGCTGCTCAACCAGGATTTACACGGTAAAAACATCATCCGCGCCCTGATTTTGCTGCCGATGATGTGCACAAACGTGGTCATCGGCCTGACCTGGCGGCTGCTGCTAAACTACGAATTTGGGCTGGTGAATTATTACCTGGGGCAGTTGGGGATTGCCCCGGTGGAATGGTTGAGTCAACCCGCCATGGCCATGCCGGCGGTGGTGCTGGTGGATGTCTGGAACACTACTTCGTTTGTGGCGCTGATGCTGTTGGCGGGATTGCAGGCGCTGCCCGAAGAACCTTATGAAGCAGCCAAAATGGACGGGGCCAACACGTTCCAGTCTTTTTATTATCTGACCCTGCCGCTCCTGCGCCAGACCATCCTGGTGGCGCTGCTGTGGCGCTTTATTGACACCTTCCGCATTTTTGATGTTATCTATTTGCTGACCAGCGGCGGCCCGGCGCGGGCGACCGAGACTGTCAGCATTTACGTCTACCGTTACGGCTTCCAGTCATTCAACCTGGGATTCGCCTCGGCGGCATCCTATACCATGATCCTGATCATGCTGATCGTGGCCGCGGTGTTGGCGCGCTGGATTGGGCGTTCGGAGTAGAGGGCAAGATGAACCGCTGGATGCGCCTGCTCCTAAACGCTCTCAGTTACGCGATTTTGTTCGTCGCCATCCTCATCTCGCTCTTTCCGATCGTTTACCTGATCCTGACCTCGTTCAAACCTGCAACCCTGACCTTCGCCATCCCACCGGTATGGGTCTTCGAGCCTACCCTGCAAAACTACCAGGATGTCTTCGCCGGCAGTGATTTTGGCAAATATTTCCTGAACAGCATCCTGGTGGCCTCGGCGGCGACGATCATCTCCCTGATCCTGGGCAGCCTGGCGGGCTATGGCTTCGCGCGCTTCCGCTTCCGCGGGGCGAACTGGCTGCGCCTGGGGGCGCTTATCCCGCAAATGCTGCCGCCGATCACCATTATTGTGCCGCTGTATGTCTTGTTCAACTCGCTGGATATGATTGACAGCCTGCAGGGGTTGGTCATTTCATACCTCACCTTCTCGATCCCGCTTTCGATCTGGATGATGACCGGCTTCTTTGCCGATGTGGAGGCGGAGTTGGAAGAGGCGGCGATGATTGACGGCTGCACGCGCTTCGGCGCATTCCTGCGCGTCAGCGTTCCACTGGTCGCGCCGGGGTTGGCCGCCACTGCCATTCTCGGTTTCATTTACTGTTGGAATGAATTTCTCTACGCGGTGATCCTTACCGGGCGGGACGCGCGTACCTTGCCTGTCACCATCACCAGCTTTATGACCAGTAAGGCCGTCCTCTGGGGACGCATGGCCGCCGCCGGGACACTGGTGCTGATTCCTGTGCTGCTGATCGCTATGCTGGTGCAGCGCTACCTGGTGCGTGGACTGTCGCGTGGGGCGGTCAAGGGTTAATCCTCGGCATCTTAACTATCCCAACAAGATACGATAAAATATAGCGCTATGGACGAAAATGCTCTGATCAACGATGCGCAGCATGGCGATTTGGAGGCCTTTAACCGCCTGGTCCTGGCCTACCAGGATTTGGTCTATACCCAGGCCTATCGCATTATGGGCGAACAAGCCACGGCCGAAGACGCGACGCAAGAAGCCTTCATCAACGCCTATCGCAACTTGAGCCATTATCGCGGCGGATCGTTTCGCGCCTGGCTGATGCGCATCGTGACCAATGCGTGCTATGACGAGCTGCGCCGGCAGCGCCGCCGTCCAAGTGTGCCATTGGAGCCGGTGGATGACTATGGAGAGGAGATCGAATCGCCGCGCTGGGACATAGATCCCAGCGACCTGCCCGAAGACGAAGCCGTGCGCAAAGAACTGCGCAGCGCCATCCAGACCTGCCTCAACCGCTTACCGCCCGAATTCAGAACGGTGGTCGTATTGGTAGATGTGCAAGGCATGGATTACACCGAAGCCGCGCAGGCGGCCGGAGCGCCGCTTGGCACGGTGAAAAGCCGCCTGGCGCGCGCGCGCCTGCGATTGCAAGAATGTCTGCGTGGATTTTGGGAACTTCTGCCGCCTTCTTATCGTCTACAAGGGGAGAATTAACCATTATTTTTATGGGCGCAAGGACCGGCATGAAACCACTCTCTCCCCACGATTGGGAAACCCTCTCAGCGTATCTGGACGGGGAACTTTCTTCACAAGAGAAAGCCCGTTTGGAGGCGCGTTTGTGGAAAGACGCTTCTTTGCGCAATGCCCTGGACGAACTCGGACGCACCCGCCTGGCATTGCGCAATTTGCCGCGCTTGCGCGCCCCGCGCAACTTTACACTTTCGAGAAAAATGGTCGCGGTCAAGCCAGCCCCGCGCCTGTATCCTTTCTTTGGCTTTGCCTCTGCCCTGGCGACTGTTTTCCTGTTGGTGGTTTTGTTGATGGATTTCCTGGGCTTTGGCGAACCGGCGCGGCCGCCTGTGGCGCTCATGCAGCTTACGCAAACCGCCATCCAGGTCGCAGCGGAAAGAAATATCACGCCGGCGGAAGAGAGCCTGCCCGCCCCCACCGAGGCGATAGCCGCCAGCCAACTAGCGGCGCCGCCGCCCGAGGCAACGCCGGCCAGCCCAGAGATGCCAATGGCTAAACGCGCGGCCAGCGAAGAGACCGCCCTTCCAACAGAGACGCCTGTTGTTGCAGAAGAAGGGCTGGCGTTAAAGATGGTTGCTCCTGAAACTGAGACGCCGGCCGACAGCGGCGAGGCGACGCCGACCGATCCTGCGCTGCGGGAGGGGATTAGCTCGGTGGAGGTTGCAACCGACACCATCCAGGTTGAAGAGGCGACCCCCGCGCCGACGGAAACTCCTGTTTTTACAGAAACTCAGTGGCCTACTGAAACAGTAACCCTCACAGAGACGGCCAGTCCCACCCCCTCGCCCATCCCAACTGCAACCGATACGCCCACGCCCGAGATTATCGCCAGCGAGACCGCGACCGAAGCGCCCCTTCTGGCGACGGCCGTCGCGGCGCTTCCTCCCACACCGCTCCCCACCCAATCCGCGCTCACATCGGCAGAAGTGCGCCCGACCACACTCCAATGGGCAGAAGGTGGATTGGCGGCTTTTGCCCTTCTGAGCGGGCTGCTGGGGTTGGCGCTTTATCTCTGGCGGCGGCGCAGTTGAGGGCTGATCCCAGGCTCAATTTTCTGTCGCTTCCACCCACTGCTGTAAAATCGCCTTGTCCACCACATAAATCTGGCGGCGCTCGACGCGAATCGCCCCGCTGCGCTCTAGCTCGCGCAAAGAGCGCGCCATCACTTCGCGCACTGTGCCCAGGTGAGCCGCCAGTTGGTCTTGCGTCAGGCGCGAGGCCGCGCCTCGCTGCGATGTATCGGCCGGCAGTTGGCTGAGCAGGCGCGCCAGGCGGTGCGTGACCTGGTAAAATGAAAGCTCCTCAATCATATTCACAAACATGCGCAGGTTGTGGGTCAAATTCAAAACCACCGCCTGGTACATTTCTGGATGATTGCGAATCGCCTGCTGCACAACCGCCGCCTCGACCACCCAGAGATCGCTCTCTTCGAGAGTGGCTGCGTTTAAAGGGTTGAGGCCGCCGTCGAAGACGGATACTTCGTTGAAGGTCGCGCCGGCATCCAGCACCCGAAAAATGAACTCCCGACCCTGAGGCGATACCTTAAACAACTTGACCGCCCCGCGGGCGATGATGTGCAATCCCGAACAAGGCTCATCCTGCCAAAATAGCGCCTCGCCGCGCTCACAATGCCACAAGGCCGCGCCTTGCGCCAGTTCAGCCAATACAGCGCTGCTTAAGCCAGTAAAATAACGACAGCGCCGCAGGGCGTCTATTTTTTGACTAAGCGTGGTAGAAACAGTTTGTCTCATTTCATTCGTATTATAATACGATAGTTAAACTCCGAATAACTGGACAATTCGCATGGCTATAGACCGTTTTGGACGTCGTATTCACTATTTACGCATCAGCTTAACCGATCACTGCAATCTGCGCTGCATTTACTGCATGCCTGAAGAGATTACCTTTCATCCAACCGCGGAACTGATGCAAGATGATGAGATTTTAACCCTGGTGCGCCTTTTTACCGGCCTGGGGTTTGATAAATTTCGCCTGACCGGAGGCGAACCCACTGTGCGCGCCCGTGTGGTGGAACTGGTGCGCGCCATCTCCGCTACGCCTGGGGTAGAAAAGTTGAGCATGACCACCAACGGCGTCTTGTTGGGGCGCATGGCTCAACCGCTGAAAGAAGCCGGTTTGCAGCGCGTGAACATCAGCCTGGATACATTAAACCCGCAGAAGTTTCAGCGCCTGACGCGCTGGGGAAAGCTGGAGGAGGTGTGGGCGGGGATTCAGGCCGCAGAGAAGGCCGGGCTGACCCCGATTAAGCTTAACGCGGTTGTCGTGCGCGGCTATAACGAAGCCGATGTCGCTGACCTGGCGCGTCTGACGGTGGAACATGCCTGGCAGGTGCGGTTCATCGAAATGATGCCGTTCGGCGATACCAGTGAATTTCAAACCAGCCAGACGATCCACATGGCCGAGATTCAAGCGCTGATCGAAGCGGAAACCGGTCCCTTGCAGCCAATCGCCGGCGATGGCCCAGGCCCGCGGCTGGATGGCGAGGCGCGTCTGTTCCGCCTGCCGCATGCCCAGGGCGATATCGGCTTCATTTCCTCGGTGAGCAATCCGTTTTGCGCCTTTTGCACCCGGGCGCGCTTGACCGCCGACGGACGCCTGCGCCTGTGCCTGCTGCGCGAGGGAGAGGTGGACCTGCTCACCCCGCTGCGCGCCGGGGCCTCCCTGGCCGAACTGCGCCAGCGGGTGATTGACGGCATCTGGCAAAAACCGTGGGGGCATGGCCTGGCTGAGGGGTTGATCCCTCTCAACCGGGTGATGAGTGAGATCGGCGGTTAAATTCATTTGTCCAGCCGCCGCGGAAGGATCGCTTCCAGGTATGATGGGCGCGCTTAAGCAAGGAGCCGCCATAGCCCCACGCTGACCAGCGCGCCAAAGAGCGAAGCCAACCCGTTAACCCAATCGTTATCCAGCCAGGATAGCCCACGCAAGGGGACGGTGGTCGCTCCACAGGGATGAAGCGGGGAGCGTTCGGTCTCTTTTTGGCAGGCCGGACAAAAATAGATCGCTTGCAGGGTCGCCCCCAAGAATGAATCAAACAGCGAACCGAGCAAACCGCCCAGCCCAGCCGCCAGCCAGGAGTACGACGTCCCATCCAGGAGGCTGGCCAGCCCGCCGATAAACAATGCGCCGCCCACAGCCGCGCCCAATCCCAGCCATGAGACCCCGCCCGATGTGCCGCGCTCGACCGGCCGGCCGGTGGTAATCAACCGCGGAGCAGCTTTGCTCAAGACGCCAATCTCGGTCGCCCAGGTATCGGCATTGACACTGGCCATTGCGCCGGCAAAAGCCAGCCACAGCCAGGGCTGCGGCCAAAGCGTATAGGCCAACACGAAGAGGATGCCCAGTCCGCCGTTGGCAAGCACCTGGCCGGCGTCCCGCCGGCTGCCCTTCGAGAATTTTTCATCAAGGGCTGTTTTGCGCCGGGCAAAGGCTTTGGAGAGAAGGCTGGAAGAGATAAAAAAAGCCAGGAGGAGCGCCGCCCAGCGCCAGCCTCCCAGGCCAAAGATCATCCCCCCCATCACAGCCGCCGCCGCCGCGCCATCCAGCGCAAGAGCGCCCAAACGCCAGGCCGCGAACGCAATGAAAACACCCGCTAAGAAACCAAAAAAGAGCTGCATGACAAACACCTGTGGATAAGTAGGGATATTCTGTGGATAAGTGGATAAGTGATGTGGAAAACTTGCTCTGAGCTGTGGAATAAATGGATTAAGCGGTGGTCAGAAAATACACCGCCAGCAAAAAGAGAATGCTGGAAACCACACTGCCAATCCACAAAAGATAAGCCGCAACACGCGATTCGGGGCGGCGATAAAAGAACATACCGAGCAAGAGATCGAAACCCGACATGATACTGTCAATCACGGGCAGCAGCATCAAGCGCACCCCAGGCACATATTCTATCGGCAATCCGTTGACATCGAAGCGAAAAGGGATGGTTGGACGGATGGGGATGACCAGGCTCACCCATATCAACAGGCTCAGGCTCAGCGCCAGGGCGGCCAAAATCAACAAACGCGCCGGCAAATCGTTCCAAAAGTTGGCTAATAAAGCCGCCGGCTGCACCGAACGACGCGCCCGTTCGGACAAAGAGCCTTGTTCTGTCAGGGATTGATAGGCGCGCAAAAAGAGCCTGGGATCGCCGGGTGAGATGGCAAAGATTTTGTCAGAAGCAGCGATCAAGATTAAGCCGGCGGGGCGAGAGGCTAAAAACTCTACCGGCGGCTGATTTCCCCAATGGCGCGTTCCAACCACCGAACCTGGCCAGCGCGGCCAGGGCAGGGGAGGAGGCGATTCGAGTTCTTCCAGGCTGTGCACCCAACGCACTTGCTGGATGGGAATCTCTTCTACCCGCAGCCCCCATTGCAAACGGATCATATCCCGTTCCAATATGTATGTCGCGCTCCACAAAGCATACAAGCCATAAGCAAAAACCGGGGCAAGGGCAAGCGCGGCAAATACCAATAATAAATCCAGCACAAATGCCAGGCCCGATTCTGTCGAGGAGGCGCGCGCCAGGTTGGCGATGGCGACACTGAGCAAACCGCCCAATGTGATCGCCTGGAAAAGAAAGCCGGCGCGGCGCGGGGGACGAAAAAGAGAACTTTCCACAACAGATATTTATACCATCCAATCGCCGCATGTTACAATACCAATTATGTACCGAAAACGTCCTTCCCCCACACGCTGGCTGATTCCCGCCGTTTTGATCCTGTGCGTCCTCGCGGCTCTTCTAGCCTATCAGTATCCGCCGGTCAGGCGGCTCGTGACCTGGCGCATCGAAGTCTTAACCACCTATCTGCGCGGCATCGTATACCCGGCCGGCCCCATGCCGACGCCGCTGGCCTCGCCGACCCCCACCTCGCCAGAAGAGACGCCGCCGCCCCCTTCCGCAACGCCAAGCGCGACAGCCTCTCCAACTGCGCCCGCGCCAAGCGCCACGCCGCCTGGCCCCACGGCGACGCCGATCCCATCTCCTACCCCCCTGCCAGCCGCAATCTCCCTCCCCGCGCCGGCATGGGAAAAGCAAGACATCAACAACTGCGGCCCGGCCGCCCTGGCCATGTATTTGCGCTATTACGGCTGGGAGGGCGATCAATTCAACATCTCAACGCTGATTAAGCCCATCCCAGAAGACCGCAACGTTAATCCTGAAGAATTGCTTTTCTTTGTCCGCACCCGCGCTGGTTGGCTAAATGCTGAATATCGCGTTAACGGAACAATGCCCTTGCTGAAGCAGTTGTTGGCGGCTGAAATCCCCGTGATCATTGAAGAGAGCTTTTATTTCGATGATCCGTTTTGGCCCAACGATGACTTATGGGCGGCGCATTATCTGCTGCTCACCGGCTATGATGACGCCGCGCAAGTCTTTACCGGGCAAGATAGTTTTCACGGGGCGGATCAAAAGGTGAGTTACCAACAACTGGACGATTACTGGCGGATTTTTAACCGCGTGTACTTCCTGGTTTATCTACCGACGCAAGAAGAGCAGGTCAAAACCATCCTGGGAGAGGATTGGGATGTGCAAACCAACCGGCAGCGGGCGTTGGATACGGCGCAAAGCGAAACCCAAAAGAATGCTGACGATGCTTTTGCCTGGTTTAACCTGGGCAGCAACCTGGTGTACTTCGAAAAGTACAGCGAGGCGGCCAACGCTTATGATAAAGCGCGCCTGCTCAAACTGCCCCAACGCATGTTACGCTATCAGTTTGGGCCGTTTTTTGCTTATTTTCATGCCCATCGCTATGACGACCTGCTCGCCCTGGCAGAGTATGCCCTGGAACGCACGCCAAACTCAGAAGAGGCGTTATTATGGCGCGGATGGGCGCGCTACCGCAAAGGCAGCACGGCTGGCGCAATCGAAGACTGGCGGGCGGCGCTCAAGGCGCGGCCCGGCTTCGAGGATGCCCACTATGCGTTGGATTTTGTCGGCGCAGCGCCCTGATAAAAAAAGCGCCGGCATGCATGCCGGCGCAGCGCCGTTTAGCGGCGTGTCAATAAATCGCCAAATTCATCCACGGTATAGGGCTTCAAAACCGCATTGCGGACGCCGGCTTGCAAATAGGCTGTAACGCGGTCTACTTTGAGGGCCGCCGTAATGACCACCAATTGATGCACCCTATTCGCCGCTTTGAAGCTTTCAATCACGGCCGTAACCGGCATGGCTTCGAGCGCCTCATCCACCAGGATCAGGTCTGGAGTCCCTTCGGGCTGCAAACTACGCGCCGCAGACACCCCAAGCGATTTTAACGCATCAAGGGCAAAGGCTGCCCAGCGATCATCGTCGTCAATCAACAAAATGTTCATGTCTTCAGCGGTGACATCCGGCAAGTGATGATCAGGGGCGGCTGGCAAGAGGATGTGAAAGGTTGCGCCAGAGCCAAGCTGACTGCTGACGCTGATGCGCCCATGCAGTTGATTGATAACATGCAAACAGGCGGTTAAGCCCAACCCGGTATGCCCTGGCTTTGTGCTGACAAAAGCCGCCCAAATATTGTTGAGCATTTCCGGGGGGATGCCCTTGCCGTTATCATGAATATCCAGGGCGACAAAGCCTGCTTCTTTGGCCGGGCCAACCGTAATCGTCAAATGCGTCGCCTGGGCTTCGAGGGCGTTGATAAACAAATTACCAAGAACGCGCACAAGTTGGGTGGTATCAGCCAACGCCAGCGGTGTGCGTCGCATTACATCCACTTTGAGCTGATCGGGCAAGATGCCAACTTGCGCCGCAGCAGCGCGTGCAACATCGTCGAGCATGGCCGGGCGAGGCTGCTGTTCGCGCACTGGCCCAAGCAGGTTTTCCTTCACCTCGACAATCAGGCGGGCGCTATCCTCAATCAATTGCAAATCTTCCAACAAAGACTCACGATCGATATCGCCGCTGGTCAAATCCGCTTTCATACGCTCGACGGTGGAGGTAATTGGCAGCGCCTTATTGCCAATCCAGTGAATGGCCTGGGTGGTAGCCGCGGTCAGGGCCTCATAAGTCTTGGCTTGCAAGAGCTGCTGGTTGGCGCGTTCGAGCGCCTTAATTGCCTGAGCATTATGAATCGCAACGGCCAGGTGATCCGCCATCGTCTGCAAGGTCAACACATCTTCTTCGCTAAAGGCGCGCTCCTCGATACTCTGCACCGTCACCGCGCCCAGCACCTTTTCGCCAACTGCTAACGGTAGGGCAATTTCAGAACGAGTGTGGGGCAAAAGAGGATTGCGGAAATGGACGCGATCCTCACCGACATCCAACGCAATGCGCGCCTGGCGATACATCATCGCCCAACCGATCATGGACTGTCCACCGACTTCCAACTTATGGCCCTGGGCAATCATCACTGCCCCTGCCGCCCCACGGCCGGCGCGCAGCACCGCCCATTTGCCGGTCTCGTCAATCAAAAAGACGCCGGCGTAGTAAAAACCGTACGCGTCGCAAATAATATCCACCATCTTAGGCAGAAGTTCGTTAAGCTCAAGGATGGATGTAACCTGTCTCCCAACCTGGTTGGCGGCATGCAGCAAGCGCGCCCGGCGCTCGACATAACGCAGTTCATTTTCATTGGGCATATCATAATTGCTCATCGCGAAGCATCTCCTTGTAAAAGAGTTCTTACCTGATCTACCAGCGCCTGTTCACGGCCTTTGACAAAAAAGGCCTGCGCCCCGCGCAAAACCGCCTCGCGGGCTTTATTTACCTCATCATAAGCAGTCAATACAACCACGGGCAAACCAGGATTGAGCGCCTTGAGACGACTGAGCAATTCCAGCCCGGCGCCATTCTCAGGCTGCCCGCTGAAACCAGGCATGTTGAGATCGAGCAGCGCCAGATCAAAGGGAGCAGCAGCCTGGGCAGCTTCAAACACTTGCAGGCCTTCTGTGCAACTATAGGCTACCTGCACCGTGTAGCCGGCGCGCGCCAGTGTTTTTTGCATACTACGCGCGACCAACTGCTCATCATCAACTATCAGAATCTTTTTACCTTGCATACCGCCTCCTCCTTCGGAAACGTTTTACAGTGGATTTCTTGTCACTCTTTCGCGGCAACCGGAATTTTATCATTGTCCGGTTCAAACGTTTGCTCAGTGATGTATTGCGGAAAGTTATTCGAATTTTTTCCTATGGCGCCGGAAGTAAAACGCGAAAAGTAGCGCCAGCGCCAACAGTGCTTTCTACAAAGAGCTTCCCTTCGTGCTGATTGACGATGGACATACAAGCCGGTAAACCCAGGCCCGTACCGCCGCGGGCGGCCTTCGTGGTGAAAAACGATACCCAGATCCTTTGAAGCATCTCTGGAGCAATTCCAGGCCCATTATCGGTCACATCTACCTGAACATAGTGTGGGTCGTCGCTGAGACGCGCCGTAACCACAATCTTGGGCTCCGCGAAACCATAGAGGGCTTCCCACGCGTTTTTGATCAAATTATTAAATAACTGACTCAGTTGGCGCGCATCACCGCGTAAATGAGGCAAAGACGCCGCCTGGCGAAGTTGGACAACCCCAGGCGGCAGCGCCATCTCAAAAATCGTCTGCTGCAGCAAAGCGGGCAAATCAATCTCCGCGATATGTTTCAAGCGCGCCGGCCCAATCAAATCTTCTTTCACATCTAAGATCGTCTGGGCGCTCTGCTCGATAATGATAAGATCTTCAAGGATCGATTCAAGCGACAATAATTCTATCGTAGAAGCCGGGATTTCCATAGGGATTGTGGGGATAACGCGCTTCCAGGCCGGCCACAAAGGATGACTGGAAAGTTCACCACCAGCGGTCAGGTTACAAAAAATTTGCGCTAACGCCAGGATATCCTCCCGCGCACGCCGGGCGCTGCCAGGAATTGGCGCAGCCTTATTGCCCACCCAATGAATCGCCTCGCCGGTTGCAGCGGCAATCGCTTCGAAGGTTTTCACCCGCAGCAATTCCTGGTTGGCGCATTCCAGGTCGCGCAGCAAATGGGCATTATCAATGGCGACCGCCACTTGATCGGCCAACGCTTGAAGCGCCGGCATATCCTCTTCGCTAAATGCCTCTGGCTGATCGCTGTAAAACGAAAGCGCCCCCAAAACGGTTCCCTTAATAATTAAGGGCAGGGCTAATTCTGACAGGCTGGGAAGGTCAGCAAAATCGAGCAGTTCAACGGAGGCCAACGAACCATCTGAAACCTGGCGCGTGATCTGCGCTGCTCTTTGCATGATCGAACGCCCCACCGCGGATTGATCGCTAATATCCAAACTGTAGCCCTGCGCCAGGAGGGAATTTCCCAGCTCGCCGCGCCCGGCTCGCAGTGCGGCCTGCTTTTGGTCAGCAGATAGGAGATAGATGGCCGCGAAATAGAGGGTATATTCTTCGCAAATCACATCTACTGTCACCCGCAGCAGTTCGTCCAGGTCGAGGATGGAGGTGATGATATGACTGACGCGAGCAGCAGCCTCGAGCAAGCGCTGACGACGCTGCAAGGCGCCGATCAAGCGCTGATTCTGTTCATTCAGAAAGGCATTGCGATCGGCCGTTCTGGTCAATTCGCGCACTTTGCCTTCCAGTCGCGCAACCAGGTCGGATGCGAACTGCTGTTGGTGTATGGCGGCGTTGGGCAGAGATTCGCGCTTGCCCCCTAAAAATTCACCGATCTGTTCGACAAATACATCAATATCAATTGGCTTGGTCAGATAGCCGATGCAGCCGGCCGCCAGGGCGCGCTGGCGCGCTTCAACTGAGGTATCCGCGCTAAAAGCCACCAACGGCGTATTCGGCAGCAGCGTTTTCAGACGCGCCGCCAGTTCACTGCCGTTAAGCTGAGGCAGATTCATATCTAACAAGATCAAGTCGGGATGGGTATCTAAAGCCAGTTCAATCCCCCCTAAAGGTTCTGCCGCTTCGAGGACAATATAATGGCGAGAAAGCACGCGGCTCACCAGTGCGCGCGCATCGGCGGTGTCTTCAATATAGAGGATTTTCGGCTGCGAACGCGGATCCATAGTGGTTATCATTTCTTGATTCTTGGCAAATCGCTAAAGCTCGCTACAGCTTTGGCAATACAATGGCTTGCTGGCTCTGATATTTGCCCTTTTTATCCGCATAGGAAATCTCACACTCTTGATCGCCTTCAAAAAACAATACCTGGGCAATCCCTTCATTGGCATAGATGCGCGCCGGCAAGGGAGTTGTATTGGAGATTTCGAGGGTTACAAAACCTTCCCACTCTGGCTCAAAAGGAGTGACATTGACGATAATCCCACAGCGCGCATAAGTAGATTTTCCCAGGCATACGGTCAATACCTTGCGCGGGATGCGAAAATATTCGATGGTGCGCGCCAAAGCGAATGAGTTGGGCGGAATGGTGCAAACTTCACCGCGGAAATCCACCATGGACATGGGATCAAAGTTTTTCGGATCTACGACCGCCGAGAAAACATTGGTGAAGATTTTAAACTCATCCGCCACGCGAATATCATACCCATAAGAGGATAACCCATAAGAAATCACCCCTTTACGCACCTGGCTATCCACAAATGGCTCAATCATGCGCTGCTCCAAGGCCATTGTCTTGATCCAATGATCGGGTTTAAGTCCCATGTCTTTCTCTACTCCTTTTACCAACCACTCGCCTTAAAAATTACCCTTAAGAACTCAGCGCGTTCATCCGGCGTCATTGGGCGCGAGCGAGCCATATCCACAAAGCGAATGGTTAACAACTCCGTACTGAGGTAGCGTCCATTGTAAAAAATGTGGCGGTCTATAAACGCGCGCTGAGCAATGTGATCGCCGCCAGAATCGATCTCTTTGATCTGGTCGAAAAAGAGATTGCCCAGGCCATAGTGAATCAGACCGTCGCCGTAAAACTCAAAATTCTGAGGTTGGTGGGCCTGGCTGCCCTGTACAATCACAGCCCCGGCGTTGACGAATCCGGTAAAATCCTGGCGATATTCGGGCTTGACTTTATACGTATAATATTCCTGGTGCTGCATGGTGGCAATGACCAGGTAGCCCTGCTGTTTCAGCGTCTCAACCTGGGAATACAGGCGCGGGAAATCACATTCGGCGGCCCCTGGCTCAGTAGCGCTCGCTTTGGCGTAACCGCCGCCTTTCGCATTACAACCAATAAAGGCAATTTTATTGCCATTGTGTTCAAACAGAGCCGGGCTAAGACCCTCATCCAGGTTGAGTCCGCCGCCATAATATTTCCAGCCTTCTGTTTGATACAGTTCAATGGTGTAGCGCATCGCATCGGCATCCCGATCAATGAAATGATCGCCGCTCAGTTCCACCACATCCACGCCAATATCCTCCAGCAAAGCAATATAACTCGGATTGCTGCAAAAAACCAGTTCCGTTTGGGCCGGATTGGGCAGGGGGCATTCGGGGTCAAAAGCAATTTCGTTGCTGACATGCGTCAGGTCCGCCAGGCGCAGCCAATCACGGATGTCCTGCGCCGGGTAAAGGATGCCTTTCGCATCCATCGTCCAGGCGGTGGCGCGCACCATAGCCGTCACGCCAGTCATCGCCACGACGGTCATCAAATCCGGATCGCGATTGGCAGCCGGCGCAGTCACCCCCGGCGGCAGTTCGCCGCTTGCCGAGAACGGAACTGCAAGCGGATAGGCTGCGAGATCAAAATCTTTGTGCAGCGGCGACTGTCCATCAATGGTCAATACTTTCCAACGGGGTTGAAGCGCCTCAAAGGGCACAATCGCCCAGGCCGGCTTTTGATTCGAGGCGGCTTCCACCAAGCGCTCGGCAGGAAAGAGCTGGACCGCCTGCGCAGCCGGCGCGCCCCAAAAAGCGGTCAAAACCGCCTGCGTTTCCGCGTCCATCATCAGAGGGACAGCGAAAGATTGCGGCGAGACGCCTTTCCAGGCGGCATGAAGTTCTTCCGCGGTAACGCCATCTGGAATGGTCGGAAACGGCGCCACCAGCGCGTATACCCAACGACTGACGGGGGCAGCGTCGCCATTGGTAGAGTCAATGCTCAAGCGCAGCGTCGCATCCTCGGCTTTGTCAACACGCTGCATCTCCGCCGGCAGCACAATCTGCTGGCGAAAGGCCGCCGGCAGATTGGGATCAACCCACAAAGATTGAGGGGGCTGCGTCGGCGCGGGCGATGCAGTTGGCGTCGGCAAAGCATCAGAAGTCTCCACCAAATCAGGCGTCTCCATCAAATCGAGCGTCTCCACTACGCCGGGCTTGCTTAACGGAGTCGCTGGAACAGGCGTCTGACTTGATTCTGCTTCAACAACGACCCCGGAGGTTATCCGTTCAGCAAATAAAGCGGTCATGGTTGGCCAACGAGGATCAAATGTAGCAGATGGCGCGGGGCTGCAGGCTGAAAGCATGACCAAAAAGATCAACATCATACAACCAACGGGCCATTTTTGCCAGAAGGCGGCGTCCATGCGGAAAGAATGATCTGGCCTCACAATGATAGGTCTCCTCGTTCGACAAGTTGAATTTGAATCCGGTTTTGTAAAATTGCGGCGCGCGCTTCAAGCGCAGATAAATCCGCTAACAACTGTTCAGCCGCAGCGCGGTCTTGCAGCATCGGAATATTTGTGCGGACATTGAGGCCAGCAATCCTCAGGGCAGAACCCGCCAAAACCGCGGCGCTCCCCCCATCGCTCATCGCATTCAGATTACCCTTCGCAACCACTTCAAGCGCCAACTCAAGGACGCTAACCGCCTTTTGGGCAACCTCCAACGGCACTTGTGCGGCCACCAAAGTCGCTTTTTCAATGGCCTGGCAACGCGCCTGATCTGGGGACGGCGCGCCGTTAGGAAGCTTCATGGCAGCCATGACTGCCTGATAAGCTTCTGCATCGCGCGTTACGGCGGCTTGCAGATCTGCCCGCAGCGCCTCAGCGCGCTCAATAATAACCTGCATCTGGTTTTGCACGGCAAGATATTTTTTCTTCCCAACGGTTAAGCGCGCCACCATTGCCACCAGCGCCGCCCCCATTGCGCCGGCGTAAGCCGCAGCCGATCCCCCCCCCGGCGTAGGCGTTCCAGCCGCCAACTCATCCACAAAAGACTCGCTCAATGACGCAAGGTCTTCGCCAGGAGGGGTCGTCTGTGTCTCCTGCAGATGATGTTCCAAGATCTGATCCGGCTCAAACTGATCCAACTGAAGATACCAGACCGCGGCATCCACCAGGGCTTGCTGAGGCGTCAAACCCACCAGTTCGGAATGGTGAATCGCTGCACCATAACGCGCCGCCTCACGGCGGATGGTTTCAACCACCAAAGACAAGGGGGTGGAGCGAAAATTGGTCAGATTCATCGAAACCTGGGCGCGCCCGTCCACTAAAATCCCCATGGCTTTGACATAACGAAAGCCGCCGGATGAATTGCGCACAGTTTTGGCGATCTTTTTGGCAATCTCCACATCGCCTGTGTTCAAGTAAACGTTAAATGCCAGCAAAGGCTGGCGAGCGCCGATCACTGTCGCGCCAGCGGTGCCCAAATAACGCGGCCCAAAATCAGGATCGCGCGCCGGGTCAACCCCAATCTCAACTTTCAGGGCCTCATATTGACCACGGCGGATATTTTCCAGGTTTTGCCGTTCTGGCAAGGTCGCGGCTTCTTCGTAAAGATATACTGGAATATTCAATTGATCGCCCACGCGACGTCCTAACCGGCGCGCCAGTTCAACACAATCTTGCATCGAAACATCTTGTACCGGCACAAAAGGCAGCACATCTGCTGCGCCAATGCGCGGGTGGCCGCCAGTATGCTCATCCATGTTGATCAGGTCCGCCGCGGCAGCCACTGAACGAAAGGCCGCTTCTAACACTGCTTCAGGAGGGGCAATAAAAGTTAAAACACTGCGATTGTGATCCAGATCAGAATGGCGATCCAACAAGCGCACCCCGCCCACGCTGGTGATCGCTGCCGCAATCGCCTCCACCACCTCAGGACGACGGGCTTCAGAATAGTTTGCAATACATTCAACCAAAGGGTTTTTCATAAGCGCCTCAAAATATCTATCAATTATACCCTTTTGATCCAAGCATTACGGGTTCGCTCTGCAAAAAAAACGACATTTTGGCGCGAGAACGTCAAAACGTCGTTTTTTACCTCATTTTGATCCGATTAAGAGCTTGTAGAAAACCTCAAGACTTGGGCGTCTTACTGACTTCCCACACACAGGCCGGGTCGCCCATGGCGCGGCACTCAACTTCTTCCACCTCAAATTCTTTGCCCGTCAACCAAAAAGCTGACTCTTTCAGGGTACCAATTCGACCCCAACAAATATGCGTATCAGCTTTCTTTCCCGCGCAGAGTG
The DNA here is from genome assembly GCA_903872065.1 of uncultured Anaerolineales bacterium. Classification (GTDB taxonomy): domain Bacteria; phylum Chloroflexota; class Anaerolineae; order Anaerolineales; family UBA4823; genus CAIQJJ01. The sequence continues at coordinate 24,527 of CAIQJJ010000492.1, forward strand.
GGCATTCTACCGAAACAAATCCCCAGGAATGACCACGATCTTCTACCCGAAAATGCAATTCCTGGCCCGCATCTTGATACAGCTTGCGATACCCATCAGCCATACTATCCAGGACAATTTTCACCTGCATCGCCGAGGGCATCAAGCGGGCTGCGGTGCGCGCGGTAACATTGTAAACCGCGCTTTGCTTTTCAATGGCATATTTTGAAGTTAACCGCCCAATGCGCACCACCATGCTTTTGCCGGCCCGTCCAAAAAAGGTCAATAACCCGGCGCACAGATTGGCATAATCGCCCAGGGTAATCTCGCCGCTGATCTTGAGCAGTTCGGGGGGGTAATGGTCAATAAAACGCTCCAGGTTGTTACTGCGCAGCACAACCGCCAACCCCTGCTTCCCCACCACCTCTTCGGCAGCCAACAGCGCCCAGCGCATATAGGCATCTACCAAATACAGCTTTGCCACTGGATCTTTTTTGGAATTATCTTTGATGTCCATCAAAAACTCCTCTACTTGGGCAATTCGTACAGTTCTACCATCACACCGAACGCGCTCTTGGGATGAATGAAGGCATACTTCTTACCTTCCGCGCTCACTTTTGGCTGCTCATTGATCAATTGGATTCCTTTGGCTTTCAGTTGCGCCAACATACCTTCGATATCATCCACTTCTAAGCATAAATGGTGCATGCCGGGGCCGCGTTTTTCAAGATACTTCGCCAGCCCCGAATCAGCAGTCGTCGGCTTTACCAGTTCCACCTCACTGCCGCCAGTCGGCAAAAAAGCGATCTGGGCCATTTCGGTCGGAATGTCTTTGACATGAGAGACATCTATCCCCAGTGCATCTCGCCAAAACGCCAGCGGAGCATCCAGATCAGCAACGAGAATCGCGACATGGTCAATGCGAGTGACTTTTGCCATACAGCCTCCAAAATTTTAGATGATCGGAGCGCCTTCAAGTCGGTCGTGGGGGCTGTGGAGGTAGCCCGTCACCACGACCTCTGTATCTTGTTCGCGAATGACGCGCACCGGCAAAGAAACATCGAATGTGCTGGCAACGTGCGGCAGGCGGCGGCCAATGACAAAAAGTTTCTTTGCTTTCAACCGCGCCAGTAATGTCTCGCGATCCAACAAGACACGATCTGAATAGGTTGGCCCGCGGCGTTCATAAACCCGCACCCAGGCAATTTTTCCATCCGGTGCATAATGAACCGCTTCGATAACACCATCAATCTTATATTTAAACATTCGTGACCTCCAAAAAAACGTAATGCGTGGAGTATTGAATAGCTCCACGCACCACAATTCTGTCGGGGCGGCCGGACTCGAACCGGCGACCCCCGCGTCCCAAACGCGGTGCGCTGCCGAACTGCGCTACACCCCGGTAACTGAGAGTATAATCTGAACTATGAATAACCGTCAAGGATTTGCTACCCCCAACTCGTTTGCAATTTTGTACCATGCCCATCATACGCGTCACCCGGATGATCTGGCCTTTTTTAGCCGCCTGGCAGAGCAATATGGTGGGCCAATTTTGGAGTTAGGCTGCGGGACCGGGCGCGTCGCGCTCCCATTGAGTCAACAAGGACACCGCGTCTTGGGCCTGGATGCGGACGTCCACATGCTGGCGCATTTCCATTCTTTCGCCAAACTGCCTGTCTTTCAAGCGGATATGGCCGCCTTTCGCCTGGCCATCCAATTTCCCTTAATTTTGCTGCCCTGCAATACCTGGAGTACACTCTCGGCGACCACGCGCCAGGCAACCCTGGCGCGCGTGAAGGAACACCTGGCGCCCAATGGCATCTTTGTAGTCAGCATGCCCAATCCAATCCTGTTGGCGAGTCTGCCGCGCCGGGGCGCGCCGGAGGTGGAAGAAGTTTTCCCCCATCCGCTGGATGGCGAGCCGGTGCAAGTGAGCAGCGCCTGGCTGCGGGGGGCGCATTTCCTCACCTTTACCTGGCATTATGATTATCTCCGCGCGGATGGAGTGACCGAACGCGTCACGGCCCAGGCGCGGCACGAACTGTTGAGCGTCGAGGGCTATCTTGCCGAATTTGCTGCCGCCGGCTTGAAAATGGTAAGCCTGTATGGAGACTTTGATGAGTCTGCCTACACGCCAGAATCCAGTTATCTGATTAGCCTTTTGAGCAAAGAAAACGCCTGAAGAGGAATTGACAAGTTCTATCAAATTTCTAACACGGCGCTATCGTTTCTCTGATAGAGCCAGGATATGATCAGGTCATCATAAATCAATCAATTGACCGTTTCCTACGGTGTGAATAAGGAGCAAAAAATGATGACCTTCTATGTAAACCCCTATCGTCGTATGTCCCAACTGCGCCAGGCAATGGATCGCCTTTTGGAAGAGAATTTGACCGAACCAACTGCAAATGAACGTGAGATGACCCTGGCAGTAGATGTTTATGGTGAAGATGACGCTTTTGTCATCCGGGCATTAACGCCTGGCCTGGACGCGGAGGATGTGAGCATTGAGATTTTGAACAATACTGTGGCCTTGCGCGGCGAATTCAAGTGTGAAGACCTTCATGAAGGGCAGAACAGGTTTTTGACCTGTGAACTTCCCAATGGACGTTTTGGCCGCGTGGTCACTCTCCCCACAGCGCTGGATGCGAGTAAAGCAGAAGCCAGCATCAAGAACGGCGTCTTGACCTTGCGCATCCCCAAAGCAGAAGCGCATCGCCCGAAGACAATCAAAGTGTCTGTCGCTTAAGTGGCTTTATAGTTCACCTATTCAATGGCGCAGCCCTGGGCAAACTGCTCAGGGCTGCGCAACGGAACAACAAAGCAAGGCTGCGCGGATAGCGCGCGCAGCGGGTGAAATGAAACGGGGGCGATTAAAAGGGCATAATCTTTTCAGTAAGGAATAAGATAAAAAAGCTCATCTCGCAAACCCAGACCAGCAGCATGGCGACAATCACCAGGCGTTGAGGGGCGGTCATTCCAAAAATGCGCGCGCTTGTTGGCTGGCGCGGCCGCTCTTCAACTACAAATTCATCAGGGTTTTCTTCTTCACTGCCCTGTTCAGCTTGTTTGCGAAGATCGTCGAACATACTTCCTCCTGTACATTTCAGGCTATGCAACCAAAGGCGAGAAGACCAGGCTTAACCTGCTTCTGACTTAAGCGGGCTAAGCCGCACCTCTCCAAACTGCACTGTGACCACGTCGCCAGAGCGAACGGTTAACTTCAGCGAACCATCGGGCGTCAGACCAGCAATCTGACCTTCTCGCAGCAGAGGCAAGGCGCCGGTATCGCTGCTGCCTCGCCCTGAAAACACCTGCACCCATTCCCCGCGAAACGCCAGGCGGGATTCCCAGGCGCGCACAAAATCGGGCCACCCCATTCGCTTGCGCCAACGCAAAAATTCAACCAGCACCGCGCGCAGCATTTCCAACCGATCAACTGGACGTCCCAAAACATCCTCGACGCTGGTCGCGGGGAAGCGCAAAGCGGAAGCTGGCAGCACCGCGCCATCTACCGAGGCCGAAGCGACATTAATTCCCAGGCCCAAAACAACTGCCGCCAGGTCACTGCCGGTCCACTGCGCCTCGGCCAACACCCCGGCCACTTTACGACGGTTCAAAATCACATCATTCGGCCATTTGATCTGGGCCGGCAAGCGATAGGTATTGCGCAGGGCGTCGCAGATTGCCAACGCGCCAAGCGCCGTCATACGCGGCAAAACATCGCTATCTTCAAGCGTCGGGTATAAGACGACACTTACCGCTAATGCAACCCCACGCGGGGTGATCCACTGTCGCCCCGATCGCCCACGGCCAGCCGTCTGTTCATCGGCCAAAATCAGCGAAAGATTCGGCGCGCCTTCCGCAATCCAACGCGCGGCCTGATCGTTGGTAGACCCCACTTGATCATAATAGCGGATGCTCCCCAGAGGTAAATCAACTAATGAGCGTTCCAGAGTTTGTTGATCCATACTCAAATTGTACCTTAAGAGAAAAGAAGGCAGGTTTATTTTCGGGCCGATCTTTAATCGGCGGCTTCCGCTTTAGGGCGCATCCGCTCTTTAAGCACTTCAATCACCGCCGGCAGCACCGAAACCAAAATAATGGCAATGATGACAATCGAGAAGTTCTGCTCGACAAAAGGCAGGTTGCCAAAGAAATATCCAGCAAAAGAAAATAAGGCAACCCACAAAATACCACCGATCACATTATAAGAAATAAATTTGGCATAAGTCATTGCGCCAACGCCGGCCACGAACGGCGCAAAAGTGCGCACAATCGGCACAAAGCGCGCCAGGATGATGGTTTTGCCGCCATGCTTCTCATAAAAAGCATGGGTGCGATCGAGATATTCCTTTTTCAAAAAGCGGCTGTTACTGGTAAATGCCTTTGGGCCAATATAGTGGCCGATCCAGTAGTTAACGGTATCGCCAATGATCGCCGCGATGCTGAGCAAAATGAACAGAAAAACGATATTGAGGGGGCTGCCATCTATCGAAGCCAGAGCCCCGGCAGCAAAGATCAGCGAGTCGCCGGGCAAAAATGGGGTAACCACCAGCCCGGTTTCCATAAAGATCACCAGGAACAAGAGAATATACGAACCAGCCTGATATTGCTGAATAATTATATTCAGATATTTATCCAGGTGAAGAAATAGATCGATCAAAGAGAGAATCAGATTCATGAAAGTACCTCAGAAGAAATTTTTGCCTCACCCGCATCATCCACTCCATTGGATGAGATTGTCACAGGCGAGGGAGAAATTGTTGATAAAACCGGCAGCTGGCTCAACCTGCGCCGTAGGGTAGCATTAAAGCTGAGCAAACCAAAGATCAACAGCACCCCAAAGGCGCTCGCCAGGCCTATCTGAAGCGCTGCCAAAGGTGAAAATTCAGCCGCTGTGGACGGCTGCAAGGTAAGCAGAGCAGCCGCGACAGTCATCCCATTCCACAAACCGTGGATCAGGACTGCAATCCCATAGACGAACGCTAATCGGAAATAGCGTTTCTCTGCCCAGGCCGAAGCCAAAGCCCAGCCCATTAAACCGGCGGTGAAAATGTGCATGGCGGCCGTTCCCCAGCGTGCGATGACGATTGTCGTCCAACTTGCCCCGGCCGCGCTGCCTGCACTCAGGCTTTCTATCAACGACATCCCTGCGCCGCACAACAAACCACTGACAAAACCTTCGGATGAGGTAAGCCGGCGGCCAGCCAACAACCACACCCCGATGGGTTTAAGCGCTTCCTCAACCAGGGGGACGATCGCTGAGAAGTAAGCCAAGAGCAAATAAATCACCATCGGCTGGCGGAGATATGATTCTACCAGAGGAAAGAAAGAAGTGGGGTCCGAAGGAGCAGATTGGATTTTCTGCGCCAGGTCTTGCAGAGCAGCTGCCTGCTCTGGTTGGAGGACGATTGCCAGACTGCCCAAGATCAGCAGCAGCAAACCGACAAACAATTCTGTTCCCAACATCAACAGCGGCCCAAGCGTCAACCCACTGGCTAAGATGCCCCAGGCGCGCTGAGGCGCAACCGCTGGCAGCCCATGCCTTCCCAGGTTAACCAACCACAACACAGGAATAGAAATCGCCAGAACATGCGCGGCGGGCAAGATCAGCCATGCCAGCGCAGTGGAACGAATGGCCCAATCGCCAAGCCATAGGGCAAGCGGCAGCGCTATCAACAGCAGCAAGTTCCCCACCCGCCAGGCAGCGGGCGGCAGCCAGGGTTTGGTTGGCCTCCGCCCAGCCAGGCGCAAAAGGGCATAAACCGCGGATGGACACAGCAGCAGGCCGGCAAAGAACAGTGTTCCAGCCAGCACAAACTCGCTCATCGTTTGATCGCCGCCCGCCGCCCCGGCCAGGTCGAACATCCCAACCAACAGCAGCAGCCCCGCCAAGGCAAACGCCCCTAAGGCCGCCGCCAGGCTCAAGATGAACTGAAGCGCCGAGTACAGATCAAAATCCGTTGAACGAGTTTGGGATAGGGACATACTACTTTTCAATAATTTCAATGCTCAAAATCGAGTCGCCATCTGGAAGCGTCCCCTCTTGGGATGGATCGCGCGGGGTAATTTGTTCGACCAAGTCCATCCCATCAATCACCTCGCCAAAAATGGTGTGTTTTCCATCCAAATGAGTGGCCGCCGCCAGGGTGATGAAAAACTGGCTGCCGTTGGTATTCGGCCCGCTGTTCGCCATGGCTAATAAGCCGGGCCGGTCAAAGCTTTGCGCGGCGTCAATTTCATCAGAAAAACCATAACCTGGGCCGCCATAGCCTGTGCCGGATGGGTCGCCGGCCTGCGCCATGAAGCCCGGCAGTACGCGGTGGAAAGTGACGCCATTGTACCAACCATCCCGCGCCAGGTAAACGAAGTTATTGACCGTCAGCGGGGCCTTGTCGGCATAGAGTTTCAAGGTAACAGCGCCAGTTTTTAGATGGATCACCGCTTCGTACTGTTTTTTTGCATCAATGATCATTGGGGGGCAAGTGCTAAACTGCCGCTTTTCAAGCAGCATGAGCTTTACCACCGTTGCAACCACCTCATAGCTTTTGGGCAGATTATCGGGCCAGATTTGGTTGTTGATCACCAAAAACGGCGTGCCGGGCAAACCGATATTTTGGCCGTTATCCCAGGCGTCCTGGGCCTTTTTCACCAGTGCATCGCTGGTTAAATCTTTGACAAACTTCTCTTTATCCAGTTTCAGCGTTGCAGATTGCGTCTCCAGCCAGGCTTGAAAATCTTCAACCGTCATGGCAGACCAGGTTTGTTGTCCAGCAAAAAGCAGATCGTGCATCTGCCAGAACTTGCCCTGCAAACCAGCCGCCTCAGCGGCTTGGGCGGACAAAGCGGCTTTATCGTGGATGCTCATCAATGGGAAATGACGATATACGAAACGAACGTCGTTCGGGAAATCTTCAGCGAGACGCGCCATCACGGGCGCGACAGAAGCGCAGCCCGGTCACTGAAAATCGCTGTATTCAATCAACGTAACTGTCGCCGTTTCTGGGCCAGTGACCCAATCCTGGGCAGTTACGCCGCCAAAAACCGATTCGGGCGTGGGGCCAGTGGTGGGTTTGGCGCTTGAGACAGTACAACCTGGCATCACATCGCCAGATTTGATCTCCAGCGTCTTGGTGGGCTGAGGCGGCAGCGTCTTGGCAACAGCCAGTGTAGCCGGCGAAACCTTTTGCGTCGGCTGCTTTGGCTGTTCCACCTGCGAGGTCGGCATCGGACTGGGCGAAGCCTGTACACAGGCTGCCAGCGCCAATGCAATCAATAGCAAAAACCATTTTTTCATGTAGTACCTTCCTTATGAGATATTGCCTCAATTGTACCATCCTGGTACACTGGAGAGCATTATGAAGCGCATTTATTTTGGGTTAACTATTTTAACGTTTGTATTTGGGCTGGCGGCCCTAACGCTCTCCGCTTGCGCGCCGCGCGCCGCACGGGCGGAGGCCAATCGCAATGTGCAAAGCCCGGCAGTTTCCCCAACGCAGGAAGATATGCGTCAGGCAGCCAGCGCGACGCCAGTCCCCGTCACAAACACACCCCCTCCCACCCCAACCCCTACTATCCAGGCCTCAGCAACCCCATCGCCTCTCCCAAGCACAACCGCCTCCCCACAGCCAACTTTCGAGACTTGTTGGTTAAATGGCGGGCGCATCTTACGCGATTGGGAAAGAACTTATCTGTTGAAATTTCCTCTTACGTACCGTGTCTATCTGCCGCCATGTTATGAAGAACACAGCGACCAATTTTATCCGGTGTTGTATTTAATTCACGGGCAGAGTTATACCGATGATCAGTGGGATCGCATGGGAATCGATGAAATGGCCGATCTCTTAATGGCGACCGGCGAAATTCCACCTTTCATTATTGTCATGCCCCAAGACCGCATCTGGACGCAGCCCAGCGAAGATGGTTTCGGCGAGGCGGTGATGAAGGTGTTGATTCCGCTGATTGATCAAGAATATCGCACGATTGCCTCTCGCGAGGGGCGCGCCATAGGCGGCTTGTCGCGCGGCGCATCTTGGGCCATTCACCTGGGATTTTCGCAATGGGAATGGTTTTCGGTGATCGGGGCGCACAGCCCGCCAGTGTTCTGGGAAGATGTGCCATACGTGGCAGCCTGGATTGATCGCATCCCACCGGGGGCGGCGATGCGAGTTTACATGGATATTGGCGTAGAGGATAGAAAAGAAATTATGGATTCGGCCGTCTGGTTTGAAGGTTTGCTAACGAAAAAAGGCGTGGCGCATGAATGGCATCTCTTCCAGGGCGCGCACGACGAAAATTACTGGACGAAAAATATTGAACGTTACTTGCGTTGGTACGCGGCAGATTGGTGAAGGCAAACTGGAAGAGGCGTGGAAAATTCGATCAAATTTCTTAAGCACAAACAAAAATTTCGAGTATAATACAGGACAGTTGAAGGGGCAGCACAAGCAAACGCCGAAGTGGCGGAATTGGCAGACGCGCACGACTCAAAATCGTGTACCCGGAAGGGTATGAGGGTTCGATTCCCTCCTTCGGCACAGAGATGGCGGCGGTTGGTTCTCTCCTTTCCTTTTAGTAAGGAGAACAGTGACTGCCGCTTTTGCGTTTATAATTGGGGGTATCTTTGGCGAGTCTCGATATCCCACAGGAGGTTTCCAATTATGCCATCTACAAACGACATTCTGGCGATCATTCTCGGCGGTGGACGAGGAGCCAGGCTCTACCCACTCACGCGCGAACGCGCCAAGCCAGCCGTGCCTATTGCCGGCAAATACCGTTTGATAGACATTCCAATCAGCAATTGCATCAATTCAGGCATCAACCGCATTGACGTTATCACCCAGTTTAATTCGGTTTCGCTGCATCGCCACATTGCCCGCAGCTACGTGTTCGACGCCTTTCATCCAGGCTGGGTGCAAATCTTGGCGGCTGAACAAACCCCGCGCAGCGAAGATTGGTACCAGGGAACAGCGGATGCCGTGCGCAAACATCTCATGGATATCAATTCCTCAGGCGCGAAGTATGTCTTGATCCTGGCCGGCGACCATCTCTATCGCATGGATTACTGTAAAATGGCCGAATTCCACTGGGATAACCAGGCGGATGTGACCATCGCCGTTCAGCCTGTCTTACATGATCAAACATTCCGCTTCGGGGTGTTGAAACGCGGGGCCGATCAACGCATTACAGATTTTGTTGAAAAACCGCGCGATCCGGCGGTCCTGGCAAACTTCGTCAGCCGCGATGATCCAGAACGCCCCTACCTGGGCTCAATGGGCATCTATCTGTTCAAAACCAAAATTTTGATTGATATGCTGGCCGATACAACGGACGACGACTTTGGCAATGATGTGATCCCCAAGGCCATCCACACCCACGAAGTGTATGGCTTTGATTTCGATGGCTATTGGGAAGATATCGGCACCGTGCGTTCGTTTTATGAGACCAATTTACGCCTGACCAACCCCGATTCCCCGTTTGACTTTCACGATCCGCAGCGCCCGATTTATACCCATGCCCGCTTCCTGCCCAGTTCGCTGATCAATGGCGGGAAATTGGTCAATGTGATGCTTACTGAAGGCTGCCGGATTGGCCAATCAGAGATCAGCGACTCGATCATCGGGCTGCGCAGTCAGATCGCTGATGGGGTTACGATTCGCAAAACGATTGTAATGGGCGCGGACTATTACGATCCCCCCGATCTGCCGCCGCCAGGGGGCATCGCCCTGGGCATTGGGCCAAACAGTCAGATCAACGGCGCCATCATTGATAAAAATGCACGCATCGGAGCGAACGTGGTGATCGAGGCTTTCCCGCGCGGCACTGAGATTGACTGCGACGATTGGGTAGTGCGCGATGGGATTGTGGTGATCCCTAAAAACGCTACCATCGTCGCCGGCACGATCATCAGTCCCGAAACCACCCCCGGCTGCACCACTGGCTAAACCCCGGAGCAAAAAAGTAGGGCGAGATTTCCTCGCCCTACTTTTTTGCCGCTAAGGCCAGGAAGACATCTTCCAGGCTTGGCTCGCCAGGGACGATCATCACCTCTGATTGATCTTCTACATCAGGCGCTGTCGCCAGGTGGGCGCGCAAATCTTCGGCGTTCGTTTGCAAAGGTGTAATGGCGCGCAAGTGATCGCCGGCCAGGCCGGCGCGCAGCACATACGGGCAGGTTTCCAGCAAGTTTAGCAATCTCAACAACACGCCGTGATCCGCCGTCAGGGTGGATACATCCCAGGCGCGGCCCGGCAAGGCGGTTTCTTTCAAAGCCGAGGGCGTATCCAGCGCCAATAGTCTGCCATCGCGCATGATCCCCACCCGGCCGCAATACTCGGCCTCATCCATATAATGGGTGGACACCAAAGCCGTCACCCCTTGCTGCACCAGGGTATAAATCAAATCCCAGAAAGAACGCCGGGCGGTTGGGTCCACCCCACTGGTGGGTTCATCCAAAAAGAGCAGTTTCGGGTGATGAATGATCGCCGTCCCGAGCGCCAGGCGCTGCTTCCAACCGGTCGAAAGGCCGGCGACACGCTCGCGCTCATGCCCACGCAAGGCGATCAAGTCCAACACTTCGCTCAATCGCTCGCGCTGGCGGACGCCATAGACGCCGGCGTAAAATTCCAGGTTTTCGATAACCGTCAAGTCATGATACAGGGCAAATTTTTGCGACATGTAGCCCACCTGCTGACGCACCTGCTCAGATTGGCGAATCGCATCGAAACCCAGCACCTGCGCCTGGCCCGAGGTGGGAATCAACAAACCCAGGAGCATTCGCATGGTGGTTGTCTTGCCTGATCCATTGGGGCCGAGATAGCCAACCACCTCGCCGGCATTGATCGTAAAAGAGACTTGATTCACGGCGCAGAAATCGCCGAATTTTTTGGTCAGGTTTTCTACGCGGATCACTTCGTTCATGAATCACGCTCCAGCAGCGCCATAAAAACATCTTCCAACTGCGGTTCAATTTCACGCGCCAGCGAAAGCTGCTCGCCTTGCGCGCCAAACTGAGCTTGCAAACGCTCGATGACCGCCGCCGCCGTCCCTGCCTGCACACGCAGGTGCAGCCGGTCGCCAAACATCTGCACATCCTCCACGGCTGCATCTGCCCTTACCAGGCTGCGCAGGGAGGTCAGCGGACTGCCGCGCGCTTCAACAATCCGGTTCTTGAGGCGGGCGCGCAGTTCAGCAGGCGTGCCTTCCACCAACAGATTGCCGTCGCGCATAAACCCCAAGCGATGACAACGGGCAGCTTCATCCATATAGGGAGTGCTAACGATGACCGCGATCTGCTCTCCCTCTGCATCCACCGTGACGGAGGCCAGGCGAATGATCAACTGCCAGAAATCCTGCCGGGTGACCGGGTCAACCCCGGTGGTGGGTTCATCCAACAGCAAGACGCGCGGGCGATGCACCAGAGCCGCCGCCAGGCCCAATTTCTGCTTCATGCCGCCCGAAAGCTGCCCGGCGCGGCGGTGGATATAATCGGCCAGCCCAACGAAGGTTAAAATCTCCATGCAGCGCGGCTGCCACTGCGCCGCCGAAAGCCCGCGCACCTCGGCAAAAAAACGGATGTTTTCGAGAACGGTCAAGTCTTCATAGAGTGAGAAGCGCTGCGCCAGGTAGCCGATCTGGGAGCGCCCCTGCTCAGTCTGCCTGAGCATATCATAGCCGGCGATCTGGATGGTCGCGGGAGCGCCGCCGGGGCGGGGAGTGGGCAGCAGTGCGCCGCACAACAGTCGCAGCGTCGTGGTCTTGCCGGCCCCATCTGGCCCTACCAGGCCGTAGATTTCCCCGGCGGCGACCGCCAGGCTGACATCCTCAACGGCGGTCACTGCAGCAGATCTTGCTGCGGCAAAAGTTTTATGGAGGTGTGTGGCGTTGATCATGGCAGCCCACTGAGAACGATCACGGATTGCCAAAATCTACATCGGCCGGCATCCCCGGTTTGAGCTTGCCGGCGGCATTGTCAATGCTCAACTTGACAGCAAAGACGGTTGTACGACGGCCGGCAGAGGTTTGGACATTGCGCGGGGTAAATTCGGCCTTGTCGGCGATGTGAATTACGGTAGCAGTAAAGGTCTCACCGGCATACGAATCAACCGTGACCTGCGCCGGCGCGCCGAGGGCGATCTCGCCATAGCGATCCTCGGGGACATAAACGGTGATGGTCAGGCGCGTTAAGTCAGCCAGGGTGAACAAAATCGCTCCGGGGTTAGCAACTTCCCCCGGCTCGATGGCGCGGGTGAGGATCGAGCCATCCTGCGGGGCGGAGATGGTCAATTTGGCAAGCTGCACATCCAGGATCGCCAGGGCAGCCTGGGCGGCGTTCACCTGGGCCTGGGCGGCCTCCACCTGCGCCTGGGCGGCGTCAGTTCTGGCTTTGGCGGCAGCCAGGTTAGCTTCCGCCGAGACGCGCTGCGCTTCCGCCGCATCCACCTGGGCCTGGGCGGCAGCGATTTGCTCAGGGCGTGCGCCGTTCTGCAAGTTTTGATAGTTGGCCTGGGCGGCGCTCTGGACGGCCGCAGCGGCGTCCAACTGCTTCAAAATGCTCTCCAGGGGCGTCGCGCCGCCCTTGGCCAGAACGTTCAAATCGGCCAGGGCTTTTTGCGCCTCATCCCAGGCGATCTTCAAGCGATCGGCCTGATCGCCGGTGGTGAAAGCTTCATAAGCCGCCTGGGCGTCATCGGCCATTTGCTGCGCGTCATCTGCAGTGGACTGCAGGACATCCTTGGCGCGCTGCGTCATATCATCCACGTTCTGGGCGGCAGACTGGCGCGCTTTGGCCTGCGATAAGCCCAGCAGGGCCGCTTCTAAGCTTTGGCGCAAGACCTGAATTTGCTGGTAAATGGGCGATTGCTGCGGCAGAACCGTATCGTTGCGAATTTGATCGCAGGCCGCTTGAGCGGCGTCCAACACCATCTGCGCGTCGGCAATCGTGTTGGCCATCGCATCCAGGGCCACAGGGGGCGTGCGCGTATCGGAGGTCAAGTCGGCTTTGCGCGTTTGGGCCTGTTCCAAATTGCTTTGGGCAGTGTCGCAGGCAGTTTGCACCGCCTCAATTTGCTGGCTGCTCAAGACAATCGTCATGCTGTAATACTCGCTGCGCGCCCAATCCAGGCGTGAGCGGGCGGCAGTGACATCTTCAGGGCGCGCTCCGGCAGTCAGGGCGGCGTAACTGGCTTGCGCCGCGGCAAGATTGGCTTGCGCCTGCTCGAACTGCGCCTGAGCGGCGCGCAATTGTTCGGCGGTGGCGCCGGCCTTGAGCAGATCAAGGTTGGACTGGGCGGCGTCGCGCCCGGCCTGGGCGGCGGCCTGCGCCGCAGCAGCGACATCCACCTGAGCCTGCGCTGCAGCCAGGTTGGCTTGCGCGGCGGCAACGCCGGCCTGGGCAACCTCTACCGCCGCGGCGGCCTGCTTGCGCTGCGCCTCGAGCAAACTGGCATCGAACTGGACAAGCACATCGCCCGATTTGACCGGGTCGCCCTCGCCAACCAGAACATCGGTCGTCTTACCCCCCAGTTCAGGGCTAATCTGAACCAGGGTCGCTTCGATAGCGCCGGAAGCAGAAATTTGATCGCTACTGGTCTCTATGGGTCGGAGTAGAAAGTACCAATAACCGAAAGAGGCAAGGGCGATGATCAAGATCAGAATAGGGATAATCCTGCGAGGATTTGGATGCATGGGAACCTCCGTGATGAAAAGTCAGGGATCAGTGCAAAAATCTAGTCGAGGCGCTTGCGGAAACGCAGGGAGGCGATAGCCATGAGGCTAAAGCCAAATAACACCAGGGCGGCGATATCAGCAGTCAGAGCCTCAGCCCCCACCCCTTTGAGCAAGAGCGACCGGATAATTTTCAAAAAGTAGCGCAGCGGGAACAGATACGCAATGACGTTCAATGCCGGCGGCATCGCTTCCAGTGGAAAGAAAAAGCCCGAAAGAAAAATGCCCGGCAGGAGCGTCATCCATACCGTGAGCATGGCTTCTTGCTGCGTATTGGCAAAAGTGGATGCCAGCAAGCCAATGCCCAGGCTGGTGAGCAAAAACAATGCAGAGAGGCCGGCGATCAAGAACAAATTGCCCCGCACCGGCACCCCAAACCACCAATGCCCGATCGCCAGGACTTCCAACGCATTCAAGAAACCCAGCACCACATACGGCACCAACTTGCCCACGATCAATTCCCACGAGCGAATGGGGGTGACAATCAATTGCTCGATGGTGCCGCGCTCGCGCTCACGCACGATGGCGGTCGCAGTCAAGATGGAAGTGAGGGCGTAGAGAATGGTGCCGATGACGCCTGGGATCATGAAATGGGCGCTGACCATATCCGGGTTGTACCAGACCTGGGTGCGCACTTCAACCGGCGGCGTGAAGACAGCAGCCTGGCCGCGCCGTTCGAGACGTTGGGTAAGGATGGAGGTGGAGTGCGCCTGGCCAATCAGCAGAGCCGATGACAAGGCGGTGGAGGCGACGGTAGGATCGCTGCCATCCAAGACGAAGACCACCGCCGCGGAGCCATTGCTTTTGATTTGATCGGTGTAATCTGGCGGGATGATTAAGCCCACCCGCGCCCGGCTGTTGTCAATCACGCTGCGCAATTCAGCTTCGGAATTGACTTCCATCGCAAGGCGAAAATAATCGGCGGCGCGATAGGCGTCCAACAACTGGCGCGCCGCCGGGCCATGATCTTGATCAAAAACCGCTAACGGCACATTGCGCACATCGTTGGTCGCGGCATAGCCTAATAAGAAGAGCTGCATGATCGGGATGACCAACACCAAGACCAGCGTGCGCGGATCGCGGCGGATCTGGATAAATTCTTTGCGAATTAGAGAGAACAGGCGAGAAACCATAATTGATGCTCCGGCAGGCAAACAAGGGGGCTTTACTGGGCAGGAGGCTGAACGGCGCTGGCTGCGGCAGACTTTTCTTTCAAAATACCGTACAAAAAAACATCCACAAATTGATCGAGGGGCAGCTCTTGAGTGAGCGCCTCCGGCGAGATATTTAACATCCGACCGGTGACAACATAGGCCAAAAATAAGCCGATAAACGTCCTCACAATCATCTCCAGAGGGATGTCACGCAATTGATGATTGTGTTCCAACAAGCGCTCGGTGAAGGCCAGCGCTTGTTGGAAATAAGTTTGCGCCAGGCCGGGGAGGTGACAGCCTTTGAACTCAACCAATTCAATAAAAACCAGGTTGAGGAAGTCGGGGCGATTCTGAAGGCTGGCGACCGCCCGCCGCGCCGCGTCGCGAATAAAGGCTTCAACATCGTCGCCCTGCGCGGCACTCAAAGCCGGCAAAATCTCGTGGATGGGGTGGCGCGCCATCAAAACGGCCACAAAAATATCATCCTTGGTGGAGAAATGGTTGTAGAGACTGCCAACCGCAAGCCCGGCCGCCTGGGCAATCTGCCGCATCGAGGCGCCGTGAAAGCCATTTTGCAGAAACAAGTCATGCGCGGCCAGGATAATCGCCTGGCGGGTTTGCTCGCCTTTGCTCACAGGGGATGTGGACATAAACCTCCGAAATATGAACGAACGTTCATTCATATTTTACTCCAAACCTCCTGCTTGTCAATCCCTTTGCGCGCATAAGTCTTGACGTAGATCGATCCCCCCACTACAATGACGCCTCAAGCAGGAAGGATGGCTTTTTCTTATGTTTCTCCCTACAACGGCTGAAGAATTGAAGGCTCTCGGCTGGGCGGCGCTGGATGTGATCATTATTACTGGCGACAGCTATATTGACAGCCCCTATATCGGCGCGGCGGTGATCGGCAAGACGCTGCACGCCGCCGGCTACCGCGTGGGGATCATCGCCCAGCCGACGAGCGAGGAGATCGCCCGCCTGGGGGAACCGCGCCTGTTTTGGGGCGTCACCGGCGGCAGCGTGGACAGCATGGTGGCGAACTATACCGCCGCCAGGAAGAAGCGCAAACAGGATGACTATACGCCGGGCGGAGTTAATGACCGCCGCCCGGATCGGGCGGTGATCGTCTACGCCAATTGGATCCGCCGCAGCTTCAAAAACACCGTTCCGATTGTGTTGGGAGGGATCGAGGCCAGCCTGCGACGCGTGGCGCATTACGATTATTGGGATGATAAGCTGCGCGGTTCAGTGCTGTTTGACGCCAAAGCCGACTACCTGGTGTATGGCATGGGCGAGCGCACCGCGCTGGAACTGGCCCGCCGGCTGCGCGCCGCGGCCGACTCGCTGGAACAGCCGGTGGAGGCGGCAAATGACCCCCAGCGAACGCCGGGCGTCTGCTTGATCGCCCGCCAGCCGCCGCCCGATTCCCTTCAACTGCCCTCGCTGGAAGAGGTACGCGCCGACAAGTCAGCTTTTATCCGCATGTTCCACACCTTTTACCAGAACAATGACCCACTAACGGCTAAGGGCCTGGCGCAAAAGCATGGCGACCGCTGGCTGGTGCAAAACCCGCCGGCGGCCTATGAGACGCAAGCCGAACTGGACGCGATTTATCAACTGGATTTCGAGCGCGCCCAACACCCCTATTACGAAAAGCAGGGCGCGGCGCGCGCCCTGGAGACGATCAAATTCTCCATCTCCACCCATCGCGGCTGCTATGGCGAGTGCAATTTCTGCGCCATCGCCGTCCACGAGGGGCGCACCATCCGCTGGCGCTCTGAGGCCTCCATCCTGCACGAGGCGGAACAGTTCACGCACACGCCGGGCTTCAAGGGGATTGTGCAAGATGTGGGTGGGCCGACCGCCAATATGTATGGCTATGAATGCAGCAAAAAGCTGCGCCGCGGCGTCTGCGAGCATAAACGCTGCACCTACCCCGGCGTCTGTCCGCTGGTCAAGCCTGACCATCAGCCGCAGATCAACCTGCTGCGCAAACTGCGGCGCATCCCTGGCATCCGCAAGGTCTTCGTCGCCTCCGGCATCCGCTATGACCTGCTGTTGGAGGATAAAGCCGTCGGCGACACTTACCTGCAAGAAGTGGTCAACCATCATGTCTCCGGGCAGATGAAGGTCGCCCCGGAACACGTGGACGAGCGCGTCTTGCGCTTGATGGGCAAGCCCGGCGCGGACAGCCTGCTGGCCTTTAAGCAGCGCTTTGAGCAGTTGACGCGCGCCGCCGGCAAACCGCAGTTTTTGACCTATTATCTGATCGCGGCGCACCCCGGCTGCAGTGAGGCAGATATGGAGAAGGTCAAACGCTTCGCCGCCCAAAGGCTGCAAATCCAACCTGAGCAGGTGCAGATCTTCACCCCAACCCCCTCAACCTACTCCACATTGATGTACTACACCGAGCTCGACCCCTTCACGGGCGAGAAGCTGATGGTTGAAAAAGACCTGCGGCGCAAAACACGCCAAAAAGAGATCGTCACCGGCCAATCGTAACGCATGATCGGGCGGGGGACAAGAACATTTACACAAAAGTTAAAGGGGATATAAATATTTTTAAAGTCATAATTGATTTTATTGATAAATTGCTTGACTTAATTTAATTATCTGCTATAATGATTATGAAACAACAAGCAGATACTCAGTCTTACCAGTCGTAAGCCTTAACCCTATGAACATTATCCCTAACAAATGTCCAATCTGCGGCGGCGAAGTGACCGTCACTCGCATCTACTGCCGTGAATGTGATACCACCATCGAAGGCCATTTCGCCGGCCACCCTTTTACGCACCTTAAACCCGAGCAGCTCGCTTTTGTGGAAACGTTTATCCGCTGCGAGGGCCGCATCAAAAGGATGGAAGAGGAACTCAATCTCTCCTATCCCACCATCCGCAAACAGCTTCAGGATGTCATCCGCGCCCTGGGATACGAACCGCCCAGCGAAGAGGCTGAGGCAGGCGCCATCACCGAAGAGCGCCGCAAGCGCATCCTGGAAGACCTTGAAAAAGGTCGCATTGACTACCAGCAGGCCATGCGCTTGCTGCAAGAAAGCGAGGCATAATCATGGAAAAGCAATTTCTAACGACCGGGAACACGCCCACGATCCGCGTCGAGGTTCTCGGCAATCTCAAGTTGAAAGGCTGGGACGAAGACCAGGTCGTGATCAAAAATTCCCAGGCCGAACACATCACCCTCGAACAGCGCGGCGAAGAAATCTTTGCCCGCTGCGAATCGGACTGCACTTTGCGCGTGCCACGCGGGGCCAATATTATCGCCCAGGCGCTCCATGGCAATGCAGTCATCAAAGGACTGGACGGCAAACTCGTCATCGAACGGGCGCACGGCGGGCTGCAACTGAAGGCTACCGGCCCGCTCCAAATCGGGATGGCGCAAGGCGATGTGATGGCGAAAAACATTGCGGGCGATTTCGTTGCGCAGCAAATCCTCGGCAACCTGATGCTCAAAAACGTACAAGGCAGCGTCGCCATCCAAAACTCGGTGGACGGCAACCTACAGCTTGATAACGTAGATGGCTCTGCTTCGGCCACTGTGCGCGGCAACGCCACCCTGCGCTTCGACCCGACGCCAGGCGCGAAATACAATATCTCGGCAGATGGCAACCTTTTCCTGCGCATGCCAGCGGATGCCAGCGCCACCCTCCAGGTCAAAGCTGATGGGCAGTTGATGATTAACCTGGGCGATCTGCAAGTCAACCAGCACAGCCGCAGCCCTTACCAGGCCACCTTAGGCGATGGCGATGCGGAAGTTGTCCTTTCTGCTCGCGGGAATGCCGTGGTTTCGGGCCAGGCGCCGGATTGGGAAATGGGCGATTTCGGCGCCGAGGTCGGCAGTGAGTTTGGCGATGAAGTGGGCAACGCAGTGAGCGAGACGGCGGAAAGGATCGCCACCGAAGTCAGCAGCCAGATCGAAGCCCAAATGGCGACCATCGAAGCGCAAATTGAGGCCCAGATGCAGCAGTTGACGGTTGGGTTGAGCTCGATTGGCCTGCCTGAAGAAGAGCGCCGGCGGGTGGAAGAGCGCGCCCGCGCCGCCAGTGAACGCGCTGCGGCCCGCGCCCAGGAAAAAGTGCGCCTGGCGCAGGAGAAACTGGAACGAAAAATGGCCGCCGCCCAGCGCCGCGCCGAAGAGCGCCAGCGCGAGGCCGACCGCCAGGGTCGCCGCGGGTGGAATTTTACCTGGTCAACGCCCCCCACCCCTCCTGTTCCGCCCATTCCACCGATTCCGCCTGTCCCCCCCGTTCCCCCGGCGCACGCCATGCCGCCACGCCCGCCAGCGCCGCCATTCCACGCCCCCGAAGCTCAGGCCAGCAGCGCGCCGGTCAGCGATGAAGAACGCCTGACCATCCTGCGCATGTTGGAGCAGAAGAAGATCACCCTGGATGAGGCTGAACAACTGTTGAACGCCCTCGAAGGGAAGTAAAAAGCTGATTTTCTGTGAGCAGAAGAAAGCTCTCTCTTATGTCTGACGAACGAGTACGCATCCTTGAAATGATCAACAGCGGTGTGATTACCGCCGAACAAGGCCTGGCGCTGATCAAGGCGATGGAAGAGGACGACTCTTCCCCGGCTGAGACAGTTGAAGCAGCGCAGCCGGCCAGCCCGATCTTGCCGGAGACGGTTGAACCCCCGGCGGCTGAACCAGCCAAAGCGCCAGAGGCGGGCGAGGCGCAGCCAGAAAGCCCCTCGCAGCCCGCCGCCGCGCCGGAGGAGGAAGTCTTTGCCCCTGAACCGGAAGACCCTCCCCAAGAAGCCGCTCCGCTGCCGACACACAGTGAGCCGCCAAGCCTGGCGCACTACCGCAGCTTTTGGCGCATCCCCGTGACCATTGGCCTCGTCATAACCATCCTGGCGGCCATCTTGATGTTCCTGGCCTACCAGGACAGTGAGATTGGCTTTTGGTTCGCTTGCACGTGGTTTCCCTTCCTACTCGGCGTCCTCATCCTGAGCTTAGGCTGGGCCAGTCATTACAACCCCTGGCTGCACCTGCGCATCCGGCAGAAGCCGGGGTCGCGCCCCGAGAAAATCTCGATCAGCTTCCCCCTGCCGGTTGGACTGGTTCATTGGGTCATGCCATTCTTCCGGGACAAAATTCCCGCCAGAAACGGAGTTGACCCCGTCGAGATGATCGGCTTGCTCAAAAACGTTTCGCCAGACAAACCGCTGTATATTGAGGTTGATGAACCCGGCGGTGAACATGTGGAAATTTATATCGGATAGAAGGATACGGAGGTAACTATGGTGACATCTGAAGAACGAATGCGAATCCTGCGCATGATCCAGGAAGGCAAAATCACCGCCGATGAAGGCGCCAAACTGTTAGCGGCGCTGCGCGAAAGCCGGAAAGAGGCGCGCGAAGTGGCCTCGATGAGCCGCGCCAACAAGAGCTGGCTGCGCGTGCGGGTGACAGATATGAAGAGCGGCCGGACGAAGGTCAGCGTGAACCTGCCGATGGGCCTGGTGGATGCTGGCATGCGCATTGGGGCGCAATATGCCCCGCAGCTGGGCGGGATTGATATCTCGCAGTTTATGGATGAGATCAAATCCGGCGCCCAGGGAAAAATCATTGATGTAATTGATGAAGAAGACGGCGAACACGTAGAAATTTTTGTCGAGTAAGGCTGGGATTTTAGCAATCCCGGTTTTTAAGGAGTAAAAAGTCATGATGCCCTCAGCAGAATCCCTCAAAATTTTGCAAATGATTGAGCAAGGTCAGATCACCGCCGAAGAAGGTGTGCGCCTGCTAACCGCCGCGCAAGCGGCCTCACCCAACAAGACCGTTGTCGCCGAAGCGCCGGCCCACGCGGAAACACCGGAGCAAACTCCGACGACGGAAGCGCCCCCGGCAGCGGAACAGGCGCCGGCCCCCGAGCATGCTTCGCCCTCCGCGCCCGTTCCGGCGCGTTCTTCAGGCGGAGGTTGGTTTCGCATTCGCGTCACCGACATGAAAACCAACCGCAGCAAAGTGACGGTCAACCTGCCGCTCAGCCTGATGGCGGCCGGCCTGAAGATCGGCGCCCACTACGCCCCCGAACTGAAGGACATGAACCTGGCGGAAGTTTTCAAAGAACTACGCGATACGCAGCCGGGCAAGATTGTGGATGTAATGGATGATGAAGACGGCGAGCATGTGGAGATTTTCGTCGAATAAGCGCCAATCACTTTAGTGGTCAGTTTAGCAACCAGTTCATTGAACCAATTTGACCTGTCCTGAGTAATATTGTTGTATATTCTCCTTCATTGTGAAAGCAGTCTCAGGCCCGCGCCTGAGACTGCTTTGCGTTATACTTAAGCCATGAACCTATCCCCCTCTTCCCCTTCCTCAACACGCCTCCCATCTGGGATGTTCGCCTTTCTCATCGTGTGGCTGGGCCAGACGATCTCCGTCTTAGCCACCAACATGACTGGTTTTGCCCTGACCATTTGGGCTTACCAGGAAACCGGCAGCGCCACCGCGCTAGGACTGATGCAAGTTTGCTTCATTACACCCTTTTTGCTCATCTCGCCGATCGCCGGGGTGATGGTAGATCGGCAAAACCGTAAATTGATGATGATGATGAGCGACCTGGGGGCCGGCGCGGCGACCATTGCCATCCTGGTGCTGCAAGCGACCGGGCATCTGCAAATCTGGCATTTGTACATCACCGCCATCGTCACTGGCACGTTCAACGCTTTTCAGTGGCCGGCGTTTTCCGCCGCCATCACCACCATGCTGCCGAAAGAGCAGTACACGCGCGCCAATGGCTTGATGTCGTTGATTGAGGCCGGGCCGGGCGTTTTTTCGCCCCTGCTCGCTGGCGCGCTGATGCCGGTGATCGGCTTTACCGGCATCTTGCTGATTGATGTCGCCACCTTCATCCTGGCGATCCTGGCGCTGCTGATTGTCTTTGTGCCGCAGCCGCAGCGCACTGCGGAGGGCATCAAAGCCGAAGGCAGCCTCCTCAAAGAAGCCGCCTATGGATTTCGCTACATCTTTGAGCGCCCCAGCCTGTTGGGATTGCAACTGGTCTTTCTGATGGGCAACCTGATGAGCGGTATTGCCGGCGTTGTCGTCGCGCCGATGATCCTGTCGCGCACCAATTTCAACCAGCAGACTTACGGGATGGTGCAGTCTGTGATGGCGGCTGGCGCGGTGATGGGCGGCGTCTTGATCAGCGTTTGGGGAGGCACCAAACGCCGCGTGCATGGGGTGCTGTTGGGGTGGATGTTCAGCAGTTTGATTGGACAAACTCTGCTCGGCTTAGGACGCGACCTGCCGCTATGGCTGGCGGCGGCGTTCTTGGGCACTCTATTCATCCCCTGGGTCAACAGTTCCAACCAGGCCATCTGGCAGGCCAAGGTCGCGCCTGATTTGCAGGGGCGCGTCTTCTCGGCGCGCCGCCTGATCGCCTGGATCACGCAGCCGATCGCGCCGCTGATCGGCGGGCCGCTGGCCGATTTCGTGCTGGAGCCAGCGATGCGCGAGGGCGGTTGGTTGGCTGGAACTTTTGGCTGGCTGGTGGGCGTCGGCCCAGGCTCAGGGATGGCGCTGGTGTTAATCTTCACCGGCCTGTGCGCAGCGTTGGTCGGAGTGGGAGGCTACGCCTTCCGCGCGGTGCGGGATGCAGAGAGCATCCTGCCCGATTACATTCCATGATCCGATAACAATTGAGGTTGGTATGCTCCCGCAAAAGAATCCTGTGAACCCTGACCGCTTGATTGTCATTCCATTGGATGATCGGATTGTCAATTATGAATGCCCGCAGCTCTTAGGAGAAGCCGGCGGGGTGGAAGTGCAAATGCCGCCCAAAGATTGGCTTGGCACTCCCTGGCGCACGGGACAGATGGAGAATATTTCCAACTGGCTGGCTGAGGCTGTCCAGGCCGGGGCGAGCGGGATCATCGTTGCGCTGGACACGCTGGGCTACGGCGGGCTGGTCAACTCGCGGCGCTCATCGGATACGGCGGAAGAGGTCATGGCGCGCCTGCAAATTTTGGGCGAGTTGAAAGCGCAGCGCCCGGCCCTGAGCATTTTGGCCTACAATATCCTGATGCGGATTAACCGCAGCAATGACGCTGAGGAAGAAAAACCTTACGTGGCGGTCTATGGCAGCCGCCTGTTCGAGATGTCAGTCTGCGCTGACAAACAAAATATGGCGGTGGCCAGCCCCGAAGACCAGACCCGCCTGGCGGCGCTGCAAGCAGAAATTCCGCCTGAGATCGTCGCCGACTACCTGGCAGGCCGGGCGCGCAATCATCAAGTCAACCGCGCCATGCTGGATTGGACAAAGGCCGGCGTGTTTGACTATCTGATCATCGCCCAGGATGACACGGTAGATTACGGCTGGAATATCGCCGAGGCGCGCCGCCTGCGGCAAGAGGCGCGCGAGAAGCGCCTGGCCGCCAAAGTATCCGTCTACCCCGGCGCGGATGATATTGGCATGCTGCTGGTGGGACGCTTTCTCGCCAGCCGGCGCGGTTTTCAGCCGCGGATTTGGACGCGTTATAGCAGCGCCCGCCATGCCCAGGTGATCACCGACTACGAAGACCGGCCAATGGAAGAACTGGTCAAGGCCCATTTAGGGCCGTTGGGCGGCATCCTGGCCGAAAGCCCCGACCAGGCGGATATCTGGCTCTATCTCAACACGCCGGCGGAAATCCAGGGCAATGGGCCGGATCAATATGTGGTCTCGGTGGATGAGGCTTACATTCGCGCCCAGCCTCCCGCAGTGCAGCAGGCCTTTCGCAATTACCTGGCTTACCCCGGTCTGCAAGACACCCTGCGTGAGATGCACACGCCGCAGCGCAACGGCGTCGAGTTCGCCCGCAGCCTGCAGCAGGCGCTGCAAAGCGGCAAGACCTGCGCCCTGGCAGATGTGGCTTTCGTCAATGCCAGCGATAAGGCGCTCGGCGACACTTTGTGCGAACTGACCGATATCGCCCAACTGGCGGCTTATGGGGGCTGGAACACCGCCGGCAATACCTTGGGAACGGTCATCGGGCAGGCGGTCATCCGCCATCTCCAACGCCTGTACGGCGCGACGCCGCAAATGCTGGCCGCCCACGCCCGTTTCCTCTTCCTGCGTTTTGTTGAGGACTACCTCTATCAAAGTCACTGGCGCACCAAATTCATGCTCGAAACCCTGCCGCAGATCGGCGCCAGGCCGACGACCGGCAAGCTTGAGCCAGAACACCTGCCGCAAGTGTTGGAACTGCTCGTCCAACAGTTGCGCGCCGCAGCCAACAGCCTGGCGCAAGAGGCCTTTGTGGGCAAAAGCATCGCCGCCGGAGAGACCGCCATCGTCCTGGAGGCGCTCAGGATTGACGGACTCTCCCTGCCGTGGGGACGCCTGTTCGACCTGACGCTGGACATCGGCTGTGAGTACCGCGTCCATACGCAAGAAGATCGCCAATGAATGCGGGTGTACTCAAGCAGCGCCAGCTATTGCAGGCCGGTTAACTCCAGGCTGGTCTGCCACAAGCGCTGCTGATTTTGCCGGTCATAAGAGATCTTCGCCGAGGGCATCTCGCGCTGCTGATCATCGAAATACTTACCCGTGACGCTCTCCAGCTTGGGCGAGGTCGCCAGGAGCAGTGACGTTTGCGCCCCCCTTTCCGGCGTCAAGGTCCAGGGCTTCATTAACACCAACACCCACCGCCAGAGCCGGCCATTGTTTGTGGCAAAGTTGGAGGCGACAAAGCCAGGATGCAGCACATTGGCAGTGACAGGCTGATCGGCCAGGCGGCGCGCCAGCTCGTAGGTGAACAAAACATTGGCCAGTTTGCTCAACGAATACGCCCCCCAGCCCGAATAGCGCTGGCTCTGCAGATCATTGAAATCCAGCTTGGCGCCAAAATGCGCCCCGGAGGAGACGTTCACCACGCGGGCGGCTGCGCCGGGTTTTCCACTGGCGATCAGCGTCTCCAAGAGCAAATTGGTCAGCAAGAAAGGCGACAGGTGGTTCAACGCAAAAGTCAGTTCCAGACCATCCGCGCTGAGGTAGCGCTTCATGAAGAAAGCGCCGGCGTTGTTGACCAGCACATCCAGGCGGGAGTAGCGGGCGCGAAATTCCTGCGCCAGCCGCCGCACCTGGCTTTGCTGCGAGAGATCGGCCAGGAGATATTCAACCGCCTGGCTGCCGGTCTGTTGGCGGATCTGCGCCGCGACAGAGGCGCTTTTTTCGGCGCTGCGTCCCACCCCGACCACGACTGCGCCCCGCCGCGCCAGCTCACGCGCCGTTTCCAACCCGATGCCGGCGGTCGCGCCGGTGACCAGACAAACTTTGCCGCTCATTGAGTTTTGCAAAGACATCTTTTTCGCTCCAATTCCTGGTTTTGTTGAAATGCGCCGGCGCCCTAGCTGGCGCGGCGAAGCATGATTTTTTGCCCGCGCCAAGTATAATCGTCCCCCAAACGAAATCCCAGGCACGCGGGCGCGCTTCTCATAAAATCTTAAGTTAGAAAGCGTGGATTCGTGCAAGATCGGCTTGACAAGGGAGGAGGGCGCGGGTAAAATTGCTTCGCTTGATTGGATAGTCTTGTACATTTAGGCCGAGATAGCTCAGTTGGTAGAGCACGCGACTGAAAATTGCGGTGTCGTCAGTTCGATCCTGACTCTCGGCACTGACGACCCGTAAGGGTCGCGACGACCTGAAAGGTCAAAGATGCGGGCATGGTTCAGTTGGTAGAACGACTCCTTGCCAAGGAGTAGGTCACGGGTTCGAGTCCCGTTGCCCGCTCTCAGGATAGAGCGCTTTGAAGGTAGATTGCTGATTGGAACTCAATCAGCAATCTTTCTTTAGCAACCTGACA
>CAIQJJ010000493.1 GCA_903872065.1 uncultured Anaerolineales bacterium
AGCCTGGTCAAGGCCTACGGCAACTTGATTGCGCAATACCATCCCGATTTGTTACCGAAAGACGCCCCAGTGCAAAAAAGGTGACAAATGTCACTATCGTAGATGACGCTTGTCATAGCGTTTCCTCCACTCCGTTCAAGTTTTCGCTCTCGGAAGAAATACCTTTCTGGATTATTTTGCTTTGGGGAGCGGGATCAACCTTTTCTAATCTGGTTTTAGCCGGCCAGGGGGTGTGCACTCTGATCGTGATCGGGCAAGCGAGTTTCCACGTTAATGTAGTTTCCATGGCGTTTACTTTGCTCCTTACCAACACTCTCATTCTAAGCTTTCGCCGAAAGGAATTCATCCAACGAAAGTGACATTGAAGTTGTATTCAAAGGTGCATGGCATGGATTCATCACATTGCCCCGCCTCAAAAGGATCAAAAACAGACCAGGGGGCTATCCCGCGGCCTGTTGTTTGGGTGCGCGTCCTTTTAGAGCAGCCCCAATTCCCGGGCTTTAGCCACCGCTTCGGTGCGGTTCTTCACATCCAACTTGGTAAAGATATTGACAGTATGGCGTTTAACCGTTCCAATAGAGATTACAAGCTGAGTGGCAATTTCCTTGTTCGAACGGCCATCGGCGATCAGGTGTAAAAGCTCAACTTCGCGCTTACTGAGAAGCTCTACCTTCGCGACCTTTGAGGCCGCCGTCTGCAACGGAGCGGGGAAACCGGCCAACACCTTGGCCGCAAATCCATGGATGCGTTCAGAGGGAGGAAGCATTTGCAGAAGCATCTGCACTACTTCGCCGCGGTTGAGAAACACCCGTACAAAACCTTCTGGCTCAGCCAAGGCCAATGCCTGGCGCAGATAACCGAGAGCACGATTCTGTTGGTGAGATTTTTCGCAGGCCACTGCCAGCGAGATCAGGATCAGCAACCGCCACAGGTCAAAGTTCACTTGCGGCAATAAACGCTCCATAATTTGCATGGCTTCTTTCGCTCTGCCGAGGAGAAGTAAGTAATCTGCGGCCTGGTACAGTTTATTTAGGCCAGCCAGTCCGACCTGTAGTTCTACGTCTTGGGGGAGCATGGGCAATTTTTCAGCCACCCCTGTGAGATCGCCGTTCTCAGCCTGGAACCATACCCGCAGTTCGGTGCACTCCTCTTGATACATCCGCGCATCCATCTCCCGGCAGTCGTGCTCGATTTGCGCCAAAACATTCAACGCGCTTGCGATATCCCCCTGGGCATGTTTCAACCGAGCCTGGGCAATCATCCCGAGCACCACCAGGATATTCATCCCCCCCTGGCGGCACAATTTCAACCCCGTGTTCAGGGCCAATTCCATCTCATCCAGCCGGTTCCATTCGTACAGGGTTTCAGCCAGGGAAATGTGCACCACGCCATAATAAAATATGTGGGATTGACCGTGGCGTTCCGCATAAGCCAGTGCATCACGCGCCACTTGGGCAGATCGGTGGAGGTTTCCCTTTATCCGCAGCAGGTTGGCCTGGGTATAGGTGGCGGTGGTGTGCATCGAAAAATACTGCAATGGGCGCGCCAGCGTAGCCGCTTCGTTGCAAATTTCGATGGCCCGATCGATTTCATCAGCGCCGATGTAGGCCATGTAAAGACTGCCCAAGGCGAATACGCGGCTGCGCGAAGTTGCCGGAAGCTTCGTGATTGCCCGCTGCGCCAGACTCACCGCCAGGCTCAGGTTATTATTTCCCATGGCATTCAAGGCCTGAAAAGCAAGAATCTCTCCTTGTAAGATCGTTGCGTCGGTGCTATTCTCGTCCATTTTGCCGGCCCCAATCAGCCCTGCCAGCGCTTTTTCAGCATTCGCCATCACCGGGGCGATCACATCCCGGCGGCCAGTAGCCCACAGCACGTGCGCTTTGGCAATACACAACCATGGATCAGAATGGAGAAATTCTTCTGGAAACGCTTGCAGCCACTGTTCCAAAAGGCTGAGGCTGCGAGCATACAGGATAGCCAGCGGGCCCTGGCGAAACAGGCGAGAAGCGCGCTCAAAATTACGCGCCGCCAGGGCATGATGAATGGCCTCGTCTATCAGGTTGTTTTGCTCGAACCAGGCGGCGGCGCGATCGTGCAAAAGCGCTACCCGCTCGCCTTCCGAGTGAATCAGGCGGCTGTGGAGCAAGTCGGCAAAGAGATGATGATAACGATACCAGCACTGTTCGTGATCGAGAGGAATAAGAAACAGATTACTGCGCTCCAATTGGCGCAAGATGGCCTCGCTCTGGGCATGATCCTCCACCACGGCATCGCACAACGGCGCCGAAAAACGCTCCAAGATGGAGGTTTTCATCAAAAAATCGCGCAGTGTTTCGGGCAAATGGTTCAACACTTCATCCGCCAGATAATCTACGATATAACGGTGGCTACCAGTAAAAGCCTTAATAAATTCTTGTGGGTCTTGCTCTTGCTGCAACGCGTGTAAGGCCAGAGCTGCCAGTTGCAAGCCGGCAATCCAGCCTTCGGTGCGACCTTCAAGGGCCGTGACTTGTTCAACCGAAAGCGCCAGCCCCATGTCATGGATCAGAAATGTTGCGCTTTCTGCCAGAGAAAAGCGCAAATCCGCGGCGCGCAATTCCGTCAATTGGCCGCGCGCACGCAAACGAGCCAGAGGCAATGGTGGGTCAGCGCGTGTCAAGAGGGCAATGTGCATCGCGGGCGGCAAGTGATCTAACAAGAATGCCATCGCGTCGTGGATAGCGTTCGCTGAAATGATATGATAATCGTCCAAAACCAACAAAAAATCCTGTGGTAAAGCGCTCAGGATGTTTACCAGCAGGATTAAAATTGCCTCGACGTTTTGAGAATCGTTGGATTGCAACAGGGGCTGAATTTCTTGGGCCAGAGCGGGCTTGAGCGGTTCCAAGGCGGCAAGCAGGTAGTGGAAAAACCGCAACGGATCGTTATCGGCAGCATCCAGAGAAAGCCACGCCACGGGGGTGTTGGCTCCGGGCCCAGCGCGCCATTCAGAAAGCAGAGTAGTTTTTCCCGAACCAACTGGCGCCGAGAGCAGGGTCAGCGGACCATGCAATCCTTCTGCCAAACGCTCCACCAGGCGCGGACGCGACGTAATGACCAGGCGCGACGGTGGAAAGTAGAGTTTGGTAGAGATTAGGGCAAGTTGCATGCTCGTGTGCTGATCAAGTAAAGCCGATCTGGATCATAACACATTTTTGGCTCTCCCAATAACAGATCTGGCTCAACGTTTTGCACAACCTTCTTTTGCAGCGCCATCGTCACAACGTCCGCCATTATCTACCCCCAACTTTATCAGGATATTGCTGATGTGGTACTTCACCGACTGTCGAAAGACTCACCACCAGGCGTTCAGCAATTTTGCACGTTCGTTCCCATATTTGTCATTTCTCTCTCTACGCCGCTTTACTCAGATTCTAGTATGGTCAGACCGATGCTCTCGAACAGGCTCGCCAGCCCCACCAGGCTGGGGCGTTCAAAGATGTACTGGAAACCGTATCCGGCTTCCTTTTTTTGAAAATTATTGCCGGATAAGATAGATCAAATCTTCAATCGCCTGGATAACTTCTTCCGGCGCATCGAGATGAATCGAATGCCCACTCTTGGCAAGCACGCGTTGCTCCCCGCGCGAGGATTGTGCCGCCAGTTCCGCTTGGAGGCTGAGCTGTTCCTCTGAAACCGGAACATAAGTTTCATCGAACGGGGTGGAACCAGGGGCGCTGGCCTGCCCGGCGGTGAGCACGATCAACGACAGGTCGCCAAAGGGCTGGCTACCCGCCAACAATTGGCTCGTTTCCTGGAAAGTCTGCGGAAGTTGCTGCATCTCGAACACGGCCGTAGCATATTGGTTCGGATCCAACAGCAGGTTTAGGTACGTTCCTTGAAATTCGGGGGGTAGTTTGCGCGCGGTGGATGGCATGCCGCTCTCGCCGCCCAGCGGCCCGAGGATGCGCAAGATGCCTGAACTGGTCATCATGTTCATTACCTGGTAGAAGCCGATGGAAGTCTGCATCTGCTGCTCGAACTCGGGGGTGATGGTCAACGGGTAGGCGGTGTCGATCAGGATCATCCCGGCGGTTTCCTGGGGAAACCGGGCGGCAAACAGGCGGACATGAATTCCACCAAGCGAATGACCAACCAGGAGATAGGGGCCTTGTTCCCCTGCGGCCTGAAGCAAGTCGTGCAATTCGGAGACAACCTGCGCCCCGCCGCGCGGCTGCGGGCCGGGCTCGCTCCAGCCATATCCGGAACGATCATAGGTGCATACACGCGTGGTCGGCTGCAGCGCTTTCTGGATAGGAGTCCACTCCACCGAGAAACTCCCGTTCCCGGCATCGATCACCACCGTGGGAGAGCCACTGCCAGCACAATGGATGTGCATATGATGACCTGCCACTTCTACAAGCTTGCCAGGCGCAGGGGTCTGTTCTCGGGTGCGGGCAAGGGCGATTTTCTGGTTGATGGCTAATCCAGCCAATAGGAGGATGATCAACAGGGCGAAAATCCCTGCGGCCCGGAACAGACTGCCAAAGCAGCCAAGGGAACGCTTTTTCGTGTTCATAGTTATCTCCTTTTTCCGATATGCTTATAGTTTATGCGTTCCACAGCTTGGCGTCATCCGACTAAAGTTGTATTATGGATGCATTCCACTTTTCCACTGAATGTAGTTCAAACTGGCAATACCAGAAAATTTCGTTTAAGCCGTTTTTACTTCAATCTTCACCACCACCAACCTGAAGGCAGCGCGTTCGCAATCGGGAACGACAGGCTTACCCGCCGCGTCCAAACCGATTTGAACATACTTCGCCACTTGCGGGACTTTGCTGTAATACTCGAAAAGACTCTGCGCCACGGCCTTCTCCTCTTCGATGACTTGTCCGAGTCCTTCCATGCTCTTGCCTGCCAGCAGGGCCCGAATGTTCGCGCCGCCCCGCAGATTTTTCCACCAATTCCTATCGCGCCAACTGATCACCCAGAGCGTGTTTCCATCACGCAAATAATTTGTCGGCGTTGAGATGGACTTGCCGCTTTTTCGCCCTGTCACTGTGATGAGCATTATGTTTTTGCTGACAAATCCATGCAACGAGGATTTCAATAACCAGATCATTATCGGATTGAACCACATAAGTATCTTATCCTTTTCTTTTTGGGAATTGAATGCTATTTGCGAGCAGTTGCTATCAGCAGATCGCTACTCTTTACATCGTATGGATTGAAATCAAACGAAGAGTAAAAATCGATCCTTGTAAATCTGGCCTCTTTTAGAAGCCTTTCCTGTTCGTCTTTCAAAAAAACCGAAAGTTCTGCGCCCCAGACCCTGAATCGTCAAACCAAGCCTGGCCAGATTCTTTCGGGCTTGTCCAAGCATGGAGGGGGAAATATCCGATCCAGTTACATCCATGCCAAGTGAATTAAACATTGGCAAATGTCGCCCGGTTCCGCAAGCGCAATCTAGAACACGGCGGACCTGGTTTTCTGCAAACAACTTACGAAAGAACTCTGTCGTTTGCGAGTTGTCCTGCGCGAACAAGTCATAGGTAAGATCGCAATACCGCATAATTCACTCTTGATCCAAATGGGGCTTTCACGGTAAGCTTGCTCTGAACAAAGGAGCGAACCATGAAAACCCCACGACGATTGTACCCGAAAACGAAGTTTTCGTATGCCTGCGAATTGGAAAACTGCCCGGTTTGTAATGGGCCATTGCAAGTCATATACATTGGTAGCCCGAAAACAGTGCAAACCATGACAAGTGTTTTTGAAATGACCCATCTCCCAAAGAGATGCGCTAATCCGAACTGTAGTGGCCATGCGATGCGTTGGCAATCAGCGCGTTGGCTGCAAACTGCGCCATTGGGTTGCACCTATGGGTATGATGTGATCGCCCAAATTGGCTGGCAACGTCAAACAGGCAAAGAGACTTTCGGCGACATCCACAGTAGCCTGACACCGCACCTGCTGATTGGAGAAACGCAAGTACGGATGCTGTATCATGAACGCTACCTACCTTTGCTGGCATGTCACGAGCGGCAATACTTGGGACGATTGCAGGAGGTGGCAGCACAAACAGGGTTGTGGTTGAGTTTGGATGGGTTGGCTCCTGAAGGTGGAGAACCTCAATTATGGGTCGTACGCGAATTGCAGACTGGGATCACATTGCGCAGCGGCTGGTTGGCGTTGCAAGATGCATCTACCTTTGTGAACTTCTTGCAGCCGATTGCTGATTTGGGGTTATGCGTGCAGGCCGTATTGAGCGACAAGCAACGCGGTCTGGTACCTGCTGTAGCAACAGTCTTCAAGAACGCCAAACAGGCTTGGTGTCAGGCACATTACCTGAATAATGCAGCCGAACCCATCGCCCAAGCTGATGAAGCCATGAAAATCAGCTTGCGCCAGAGCGTTCGAGAAGAGATCGGGGAGGTTATCCGACAAGAAAAGGCTGAAAAGGTGGGCGTTTTGACTGTCACTGGGGGGTTGCCTTCACCGATAGTGCCCAACAAGGCAAAAGAATCCTCCCAAACCACTTCTGATGGCATCCCGGCGACTGAATCCCCGCTTGTTGCTGAAAAAGAAGACGAGGCCATCCTGCAAGACCTGCGCCGGCGCATCCGCTATTTGCTGACCCTCAAAGGCCGCCCGCCCTTGCGTCTGGCTGGAGTCGAGATGTTTGAACGCCTTACTGAAGTACGTGATTGCATCGACCGCATGTTGGCGCAGCATGACGACCCGCAGTTGCTTCACCTGCGTCAAGGATTGCAAATCGCCTTCGACGCCACTCAAAGCGAATATGATCTGTTGCATCAAGCCGACGAGTGGTTGAAGCATATCACATCCATCCTTGATCCGAAAAACCAGCCAGTCCGGTCTGGAAGCCAGGTGCGCCAGGAACTATTCGACTATCTTGACGTCATCCACTTGCAAAGCCAAGAGATACCTCGTTTGGATGATTTTTACCAAACCATCTATCGCACCACCTGCAGTTATGCTCCCGGCTTGTTTCACTCCTACGATATCCCCGGTTTGCCACGGACTAACAATGCCCGCGAAAGCGAATTCCGCGATTTGAACCGACGCTTGCTTTCCACTACCGGACAGAAAGGCTTGGTCAAACGCATTATTCAGCGTCAAGGCGCATGGGAAGTCATTCCCAGACCAACCTCTCTGGATGCCACTGTAAAAGCCTTTTCAAAGGTACCCCAGGAAGATTTCCAAAGTGAACGCAAACGAGTAAGAGAACACCGAAACCGTTTCAGGCTACACACCCGTTCCGCCAAACAGTCCCTATCCCAACTCAAACAGTTGGAAAAACGCTGGGCATCTCTCTATGACAACAACCCATAGTGAATTATGCGGTATTGCGTAAGATCATATCTTTCAGCAAAATCGGCATAGAGATCGTTCATTGTTCATCTCTTTCATTTAGGAACTGATTTATATAACGAGCCCAGAGCGATTACGCTTTTTCAAAGTAAAGATTTGACCCTTGGGAACAAGGATTAAATAACTGTCCAACGTCAGAGCTTACGGGGTAGGTAAGGGCAGATAGTTATTTAATTCCGGTTCCTTAGGTAGAACATAAGTCCTGCCCGATCCACCCAGTCGAATTTATCGGGATCGGTTTTCATCCACTGTTCAACCTGCTGAACAGGCGCCCATTGAATATTTTCCGTTTCGTCACCAGTCACGAGCAATTCACCGGTTGCCCGGCACAGGAAATAAACACCCATTGAATCTACAGGACCTTTGAGCGTTTGGTACACGGCAAAGGGAAGAAGACATTCTACATTTGCATCTGGCGAACCCGTCTCCAATCTTGAGTCCATTCCCTCGATGCGGGAGATTACCAATCCGGTCTCTTCCATCACCTCTCTTTTGAGCGCGTTGGCAAACGACTCGAATTCTTCCACACGACCGCCAGGCAATTCGAGCCACTTGCCTCCCTCATATAGCTTATTGCGGACCTGGATCACGATCATGGTGACGCCGTCTATTTCCTGCTCGATAATTGCTCTTACATTAACGTACATGTTCATCTCTCAGTTCTAAAAGGAATGGCAGTTGCACATTTTGTTTCATTTTTGCGCCTGGATAACAACGCGATAATCAAACAAAGTATATTCTCCGGGCAATGAACGGAACCCTACATGATACATCATCTTTTGTGGTTAATCTGTTCATTGTGGTTTTCCTTTCGGCTTTACCAACAAAATGCTCTATGAACTCTTCGACACATTGGTTTGTATGGTATGTCTTGCTATAGGTGCGCAGTTCTCCATGCCGTATTTCCGCGGAATGAAGAAGGCCCACAGAACGACAGGGATGCTCATGATCTGAGCGACAAATTGTCCGCCGGCTTCAGAGACCGAGAGCCAGTTAAAAAAGGCATGAAAGACAATGACTATCCAAATGCTTCCGCTTGTGCTGTTGTACAACCAGGTGAAGACCATAGCCGTGAAGATCATCATGAAGGCAAACATAGGAAATCCCAAGATGCCCAGATCAACGTAGGTATCGCGGAAGAAGAACGCGGGGAAATGCCAGCATGCCCACAACAAAGCAAGAATGAGCGTGGCGTTCGCGGCGGAGCGATTCTTCTGCAAATGGGGCAGAGCAAAGCCGCGCCAGCCTGTCTCTTCCCCAAAGCCGTAGGTGAGAAACCAGAGTCCCAACGCACCGAGCGGACTGAGAGGCGGCAGGTAATCCGCCGCGCCCAACAAACCCAAGTCAGACCACGCGCCTGTGACGACGAAGTTGGCGAGGTAAGCCAGCGCGAAAAGTCCGATGGGGGCAAATAAAGCGAAGGCATAATAGCGGAATTCCACGCCGAATTTGAAAACGCGGCCGAGGAGGTTGCGGACCCCCGTACCACCTTCCGTCAGCGCGGTGACGATCAATGCCGAGAACAGAGGCCCTGCTGAGCCGAAGTAATACAGCGCGTAGGGCACATTCCAATCCACCCATCCCTGCGCCGATGCAACAATCGGCAACCAGATTGTCCACGAGATGATGTAGGCGATCACAAAGTAGGAGATAAGATGGTGTCGTTTGATCAAACCAGACATAGTAGACTCCTTTTTTAGGATTTAACCTTCGGCGCGAGTTCGCGGAGCAAATCTTCCATCGGACATATCTTCTCGCAGGCGTCGCAATCGTTGCATTGGCCCGCGCCCTGTCCGATCTTGATCACTGAAAAACGTGAGGCGATTTTCAAGGGTACGCTCACAGGGCAAACGTATTTGCAGAAGGCACGGTTGTCTTTGAGCTTATACGCCAGCACGATTCCCGCCGCGTAGTAGAGCAGGTTGCCAATGATGAATCACGTCACCGCGATAGCGCCTGTGGCGCCATCACTGAAACCAACCACTGGATTAACCGAGATAAGAGTGAGATTCAAATCGCGAATTTTGGCAAGCAGGCCGTGCAGGGCGGATTGATCGATCAGTGGCCCGGTTAAAATGCTCTCTCCGGTCTCGGCCTGGGTAATGATGAATTCATCGAACCAGATCAGTTTTTCCTCGCCAAGAGGTTCGCGGATGCGGATCTCGTAAACAGTTGATGTATCTAGCGGGATCATCGTGGAAGTAAACATATTGTCATTTCCTATGCCCCCAGTATATAAAAGCGAAGGGAAATACACATCTGTCTAAAGTAGTATCCCCAGTTTATTTTTGTGTTAGCAGGCGATAAATCTTCCTGCAAAGCCAGTGGTCGTTTTTGAGAGGCGTGGCTACCCTAGCAGATTCAATTCCCGCGCCATGGCAATACAGCGTGTGCGGCTTTCTGTGTTTAACTTTTGGAAAATATTGCTGATGTGTTTCTTTACCGTGCCGACCGATAGAATCAGTTCGTCCGCAATCTCCTGGTTGGACTTGCCCGCCGCGACCAGTCGCAGGATCTCCAACTCGCGTTCGCTCAAAGGTTCGATCAAGGGCTGTGACCCGGGGGCGGATTCCCCGCCAAAGGAAACCAACAATCTATGCACGTACTTCTTGACCTGCCCTTCGCTTTTGATCTTTTTCAATAGTTCCTGCAAAGGCTTTCCCTGGTCAACGAAGACGCGAATATAACCTTCCGGTTCGGCCAGAGTCAGGGCGCGCAATAGGGATTTTAGCGCTGCGGACTGGTCGCCTTTTTGCTGGAGTGCGAGCGCCTGAAATGCCAATAACTCAATAACATTCCCTATAAACCCGACTACTTCATTCTCATGAATCAGCACGTCTAGCCGTTTCAATGCTTCGACCGGTTTGCCCTGCGATATCAAAATGCGCGCCAAAATCAGGCGTTCCCCTTCATCCCCAGCAGATCGTTCCAGCGGGACGTTCGGGTGGGCATTGACCCAACGATTGCAAGCCTCGAGATTTCCTTGCGCCAGCCACAACCAGACGCGCGATGTATCCACCCAGCCCGGGCCGGTGGCAGTAAGCCGCCGTGTTCGCACGAGTTCGTCAACAGTGCGCATGACTTCATTTGCGGCATGCTCATCCCCGCGGGCTTGGTGAATGCGCGCTTGCATTACCTGGGAGGTTACCAACGTATCAGCATTACCCCATTTTTTTCCAAACTCGTATGCCTGCCGGACGTGCTCCTGGGTGGCGTCCAGGTCGTTCCATTCGTACGACAATCTGGTCATGCCCGAATGAACACGCGCCGCCATCGGCAGCGCTTGTCCATTTGCGGATGTGATGGACAGAGCTGTGCGATACATTTCATCCGCCTGAAATAATTTGCCCATATTGGTCAGGAGATTCGCCATGGATGAAAGCGCCGTCACGGCCACGTTCAGGTTTCCGGCTTGCT
This sequence comes from uncultured Anaerolineales bacterium, assembly GCA_903872065.1. Taxonomy (GTDB): domain Bacteria; phylum Chloroflexota; class Anaerolineae; order Anaerolineales; family UBA4823; genus CAIQJJ01. The sequence goes on from CAIQJJ010000493.1 coordinate 10,798, forward strand.
GTCCAAGGCGGCTGGCCTCCTGCATGAAATGAAACGCGGATGGGTAATCCCCGCGCAAGATATTGGCGCCGCCCATTGCAAGATAGGCCGCGCCACGCACTCCCAGGTTGCTTTCCGGCAAAATCTGCAGAGCTTGATGGCCGAGTTCCAACGCAAGAGCCGCGTTGCCGCTACGGGCTGCAGAGAAACAACGGATGGCGACAATGTCGCCACGCATGGAATACGTCTCATCATCAAGAATGTGGGCAGACAGCAAACGTTCAGCCTGGGTCAAATAAGCTTCAACATCCGCGGGCTGTCCAGTCAGTAATAAAGCCCATGCCTTTTGAATGCAAAGCAGGGGACGCTCTGCAATGAAATCATCCACTGCCTTGAGCCAGTGGAGCATGTTCGCCAATTCGCCACGGACAAGCATTTGCGCATTGGCCTGTTCGGCGAGTGAGGCGGCGCGCGGCTTATCCTTGCCAGCCAGTGCGTGTTGCAAAGCTTCGAACAAGAATTTATTTTCCTCCAACCAGTCTGCAGCGCGGCGATGGAGTTCCGGTAATGCATCCGGGTAAGTTCGTGCCAGGCGATTTTGCAGAACATCTGCAAACAGGCGATGATAGCGATACCACTGACGGGAGTCATCGAGGCCAATGACGAACAGATTGGATTGTTCCAATTCTTCGATCATCGCCTGGCCGTTCGACTCATCGGTCAAGGCGTTACATAGCGAAGCATTCATCCGCTCGAGGATGGATGTCTTCAAAAGGAAATCCTGCCTCTTCTTAGTCTGGAGCCTGAGCACCTCTTCCACGAGGTAATCCCCCACGTAACGATGACTCCCTGTGAACGCGGCCACAAATTCTCCTGCGTCCCCACGCCTTTGCAGGGATAGTGCGGCCAGTTGCAGGCCAGCGATCCAACCCTCGGTGCGCGCCTCCAACGAGGCAATCTGTTCGGCGGTGAGGGAGAGTCCCATCGTTTGCGAAAGGAATGCCGCAGCCTCATCCAGCGAGAAACGCAAGTCGTTGGCGCGAATCTCCGTCAATTGATTACGGACACGCAGGCGCGCCAATGGCAGGGGCGGATCAGCGCGCGTCAGGACAACGAGATGAAGCGCGGGCGACAAATGCGCCAGTATCTTGTTGAGTGTTTCGTGGATAAGAAAATTGGCGATGACGTGATAATCATCAAGAACGAGAACCGTATCAGCATCAAGCGAATTCAACGCTTCGAGCAACGAGACCACGATGACATCAAGTGGTGGAGGTTCTACAGATTGAAGCAGGGAAAGTGTGGAATCGACCAGTTTGGGAGAAACTGAATCAATAGCCACGGCCAGATAGTTCAGGAACTGAAAGGGATCATTGTCTGCCGCGTCAAGGGAAATCCAGATGGTTCGTTTGTCACGTCCTGGGCCGGCGCGCCATTCGCTCATCAGCGTGGTCTTTCCCGATCCGGCGTTGGCGGAGATCAGCGTAAGCGCCCCCTGTATGCCGCGCTCGATCATTGCGGTCAAGCGCGGGCGCGGGGCCAAGTTCGGGCGAGCCTGTGGAAAATGTAGTTTAGTAGCAAGAATGGTAATTGCCAAGTGCGGTTTTCTCACCAGACGGGTTAACGTCATATTATGACATTTTTGGGCTTGTTTGGCAATTGATATCTCTTCCGAACTTTTCCAGCCGGATTTTGCAGATCACCTGGTTGGGTCGCGGCAGAAAGAATTTGGTTCTGAGCAGATCTTCGGTCATGAAGGAATTATGTTGCCAGGACAGGGGTGGAAAATCTGTAGAGAACTACGTAATGGGGCATTTAACCAGCAAGTTATATAGTCAGATTGTCTGGGTAATAGTATCGTCGCGAAAATAACGTAACGAATCAGTGACTCATTCCAGGCGGATGCACTGCACAATATCGGCTTCCAATGCCGCGGGATATGAAAAGCCCATCTTCTCGGCTACTTGCCGTGCCAGTAAGTGAAATAATTCCAGGCGCGCTCCCATCGCCCGCCAACTGTCCTCACGGTCGAGATGCGCAAAACATCCCTGAAGCGCTGTATAAACCGGCGCGTCGGCCCACTCGGCAATGAATTTCCCAGCGTGCCAGGTGTCATAATCCCAGCCGTGGATGGCGCGGGCATGCCATTCCACCATGCGCAGCAGCGGCCACGTCATGCCGCCGCTGGCATTCTGGAAGGTCCACAACTCGCCGCGGCGCAACTGCTTGGCGCAGTAGATAGCATTGAACCAGAACGATTCGAGCGTCTGGCGGAATTCTTCGGCGCTCGGCGGTTGGGCCGCAGGCAAATGTCCAGGTTCAGGTAGAGGCGGGATGCGGCTGTCTTTATCAAGCAAGACGCGCACCCCACGGTAAACGATGTCGGGGATTTGACCGGCGGCAAGCATTTGCGGCAACGCATCCAGTACACCGACCGGGTTGAAGACAAAATCCACCTGCACGCCGTCCGCGTAGAGCGCCAGGCGTTCCGGGTCGCCGG
>CAIQJJ010000494.1 GCA_903872065.1 uncultured Anaerolineales bacterium
CTGAGCGCCGGCCAGGTTTTTGGCATCCTGCGCGTCGCCGTCACAGGCCAGACGGTCAGCCCGCCGCTCTTCGAGAGCATGGAAGTGATCGGCAAAGAGCGCGTCCTGGCCCGCCTGCGCCAGGCGATCAGTCTGCTCGATCAATAACCTATTGCGACTCAAACCCAAATTCGGCGCACACCTCTCTGGCGATCTGAACCCAGCGCCCCATGCGCGCCGGCTGATCGTTGACCGTATGCACATCCTTCATCACCAGTTCCAGCGGGACCTCCTGGCATACTTGCAGTGTGGCGCGTAAATTGGCCCGGATCGCGTCCTCATCAAACACATCCGTGCTGATCATTGCCGGGTTGGGCTTGCAGCAGTGGATCACGCCGTCCCCCAGGATATTGACCATCTTTTCCTGGTTGCACCACGGCGAGACCGACACCCGCCGCAGGTTCGGCAGGCGCTGGATGATGTGAATGCGCTGGTGGAGCGGTTCGCAGCAGCCATAGTAAATGAACCCGAAGCGCTGCGTGATCGGTACCTGGTACTGGAAGACAAATTCCTCGAACATCTTCGGCGAGACGCCCACCGTCTCCTGCGACTCGCTTAATCCCCACAGGTCGGCCAGCCGCGCGCCCTGATCGCCCTGCGCCGCCTCGCCTTGAGGCGCTGCCCTGCTCTGAGGGGCCGCCTTGCTCTGAGGGGCCGCCTCGTTCGTCCCCGCTTTCTCCTTTGGCAGTTCGGCGCTGTAGCCCAAGGTGCCGGAGCCGACGTAATCATTCTCATTATTTAGCGAGAGCAGTTCTTCTTTCTCGAACCAATCCATCGCCTGCAGAAAATCATCGCGCAAAAAGGCCATCAGGCGGTGCAGGCCGGCCGGGTTATCTACCATCGCCAGCATGAACCCTTCCAGCCCGATCAGATCAATCGCCGTCCAGGTCAGGCCGGATGTCCACCAATAGCTGCCGCGCCGCCGCACCGGCAGGATGTCCGCGAAATGCTCTTCCAGCAGCGCCTTCCAGGCCAGCGTCCGCTCGCGGTTGACTGAAAGCCGGCGGAAATGCAGCCGGTCGAAATCCTGATCCAGGTCTTTGATCGGCGCTTCCCAGTGATAGCTGGCCAGCTTGCCGGCGTTTTCGCCGCGCTGCTTGACCGTTGTCACCCCGTAGTCGCCGCCGTTCACCTCCCATTGATATTCCAGCCACGGCTCAACCACGTAATCATCCCTGATCTCTTGGGCGCGGAAAATCTCCTCGCGCAGCGCACGTTCCATCGCGCGCGCCCAGTTTGCCTGGCATTGCAGCGCGCTCAGCGGAACCACTTCATCCAACACACCGCCGGTTTCAATCAAAATCATCGGGCGCTGGCTGTCCAACGCCGCGTGGCGCGTCCACAGGGCGCGGCGCTCTGCCATCACCGGCTGCTGCGCCAGATCGCGCTTGCGTTTCAACAGTTCGCGCAGGATGTGGAGATCAGCAGGATCGATCGGCCAATCGTTCGAGAAGGAAGAAGAAGACATCGTATTCCCTTACCAGGTTCAACATGAAGCCCACGAATAACACCCAATCTGCTCTACCCCCGCCTGCGAGAAGACCGGTGTTATTCGTGGTTTGGTTTAACCAGCCTTAGTACTTAACCTCGACCCGCCGGCCGCTCTCCGCCGACTCAAGAATCGCGTCGCAGATGACCGCGTTCTTGTAGCCGTCCACGAAGTCCGCGCCGTACGGAGCGACCGCTTTGTTGTTGACGATCGCGTCCAGCAGGTGAGTGATCTCATGCACGAAGGTGTGCTCCCAGCCGATGATGTGACCCTGCGGCCACCAGTTCGACCAGAAGGGGTGATAGCCCTCGCTGACCAGCACCTCGTGGAAGCCCTGCGTCTCTTTGGGCTGCTCGCCCACCCAGAAGACTTCCATCTCGTTCATGCGCTCCAGGTTGAAGCGGATGCTGCCCTTTTCGCCGTTGATCTCGAAGCAGTTGGCGTTCTTGCGCCCGGCGGCGAAGCGCGTCGCCTCGACCGTGCCGATCGCGCCGTTCTCGAATTCCACCGCCGCCACAAAAGCGTCATCCACATCCACCGTCTTCATCGCCCCATCCGCGCCGGGGCGCTGCGGGATGAAGGTGCGCGTCAGGGCGCTGACGCTCTTGAACTCGCCGACCAGGAAGCGCCCCAGGTCAATGATGTGCGCGCCCAGGTCGCCCAGCGCGCCGGAGCCGGCGATGGATTTGTCCAGCCGCCAGATGTGCGGCATATTGTAATGGGGCATGATCCATTCTTGCAGATAGACGGCGCGGAAGTGATAGATGCGGCCCAGCGCCCCCGTCTCGATCAACTGCCGGATTTGGCGCACGGCCGGCACAAAACGATAGTTGAACGCCACAGCATGCTTGACGCCCGCTTTCGTCACCGCCTCCAACATGCGGGCGGCTTCCTGGCTGTTGCGCGCCAGCGGCTTTTCGCACAAGATGTGCTTGCCGGCCTCGGCGGCGGCAATGCACGGGTCGGCGTGCGCGTCGTTCGGCCCGCCGTTGTCGAAAAGCTGGATGCGGTCATCCTTGATCATCTGCTTCCAATCGGTGTAGCAGGTTTCGTAGCCGTAGCGCGCCGCTGCCTCTTTGACGGCGTCTTCATTGCGCCCGGCGACAGCCACCAGCCGGGGAATGGCCGGCGGCGGGTACATCATGTAGGGAATTTTCTTGAACGCGTTGGAATGAGCCTTGCCCATGAAGGCATACCCAAGCATGCCAACGCCGATTTCGGGGGCCTTGCCGCTGGCTTTGGGGCCAGCCATTGTGACGAAACCAACTTCTTCAGACATGACACAGTCTCCTTAGATGTGAGGGTGCTTGCTCAAGCCGCTTTATTTTTTCTCGAAGGCGGCGTCAAACGCGATGGCCGAGGGCGAGAAATCCAATTTCTTAACGAAGGCCGCGGCTTCGGTCGCCCCGAACTCGCGATCCATCTTGCCATCTTCCCATTCGACCGAGAGCGGGCCGTTATAGCCGATGTCGTTCAGGGCGCGGATGATCTCCTCAAAGTTGATGCTGCCGCGGCCGAGCGAGCGGAAATCCCAGAAGCGGCGCGCGTCGCCGAAATTGAGAGGCCCGCCAAAGACGCCGGCTTCGGTGGGGCGCGGCGACCAGTAAACATCCTTCATGTGGACGTGGTAAATGCGCGCCGCGAATTTGCGCAGGAACGCCACGTAGTCCACGCCCTGGTAGCCGAAGTGCGAGGGATCATAGTTGAAGCCGAAGGCGGGGTGATTGCCGACCGCCTCCAGCGCCGCCGCCGCCGAAGCAACGTCGAAAGCGATTTCCGTCGGGTGAACTTCCAGCGCGAAGCGCACCCCTTCTTGCTGGAAGACATCCAGAACGGGATTCCACATTTCGGCAAAGAGCGCCAGGCCCTTCTGATAAAAATCGGCCGGGTTGGGCGGAAAAGAATAGACCATGTGCCAGATCGGCGAGCCGGTGAAGCCTGGGACTACCTTCAGCCCCATCTTGGCTGCCGCGCGGGCCGTATTCTTGATCTCCTCCGCGGCGCGCGCCCGCACGCCGTCTTCCTTGCCATCGCCCCAAATGCGATCGGGCAGGATAGACTTGTGGCGTTCGTCAATCCGGTCGCAGACCGCCTGGCCGACGAGGTGGCAGCTTATGGCGAAGCATTTCAGCCCGTGCTGGTTGAGGATATCCCAACGCCCGCGCACATACGCATCATCGCTGAGCGCTTTTTCCACATCAAAGTGATCGCCCCAGCAAGCAATCTCGACCCCATCGTAGCCGAAGGACTTTGCCTTGGCGCACAACGTGTCGAAAGTGAGGTCGGCCCATTGGCCGGTGAAAAGGGTAACAGGACGAGGCATAGTAAATCTCCTTTATAAGGGTGTAGAAAGAAAAATCTCCGCGTCAAAGGGAGGCGGCGCGCCGCTCTCCTGAGGCGAATTTATACCGCGAATCTTGCTGAAAAGCAAACTTATGGTTCATAGTTAAACTCAATTCTACTCTGAGTGATAATCTCGTCGAGGATTTGCCGTAAATATTTTTGTGTATGAGACTCTCTGAAACGTTCAATCAGGATTGGGATGTTGATGATCTCCTCGATGCAATCCATATACCTCTGCACTATCGCGTTGACAGAATACTGTTTCATTGCCCCACTTCGCAATTTTTGCTTCAGCACATCTACTTCCTCTGTTGATTTGATGACAAAAGAAATTGGGAAGCGTTCAATTTTGTCGATATCCAAAAAATATTTTTTGACATCCAAAGTCTCTGTGACTTGGAAGAAGCGCCCGACAGGCCTCATAACAAAATCAATTCCCCCATCATTAGCGTTTGTTCTGCCCGTTTTGTAAAGAAGAAGATTTTCTTTCCGTATGTGTTCAAGATCAAAGCCAAAATATACTACTTGATTGTGATAGTAGTAACGCAGGATTGCGTAACTGACGATTTCGAAAATTCTGGCATCAACGTTGGGCGCTAACAAACTTTCAATGAAGCCCAGCACTGCTTGATCGTCTTCTTTTGCAACAGATTTTAATCGTTCGCAGGTATCGAGAAAATTTTTGAAAGCATTTTGCTTTGTCTCAATATAGCGGTCAATAATGGCAACCACTGCTTTCGCGATAGGATAAAGATGACGACCATCCGAAATTTTGAGGAGATTTTCATTGATCCAATAGCGATTGGTTTGTACATCTCGAAGGATTGGGATGAACTCGACTTCTGGAAAATAACGCTTAAATTCTTCGTTCAAACGGTGGTTGAGAGCATGGTTCTGTAACTTGCTTCCGAACGGCAGTTCCCTTTGCCTTCTAAAAATGTCGCTAAAGCGTGCTCCTGTATACGCGTTGTAGTCCTCGCGCCTATCAAAACCATTTTTCAAATAATCTTCAACAAGAACATAAATTGCGTAAATGTTCGCGAAACTGCTGCGTGATTTAGACCCTTTTGTTGCTGACCGTGTTTTAATGTTCAGATATTGGATGAGCGGACTTATTTCAAAAACAGATTGTCCCGCATCTCCAAACATTTGGTGAAGAATATCTGAAATCTGGATAGTAAATTCATGTTCCATGAAGTTTATTCAAATAATTTAAGAGTCTGCTGCGTTTGTCCAATTTTTTCAAATGAGCGCGGCTCACGTGCAAGTTCTTCTCCATTGTAAGAGGTTAAGATTTGCAAACGCCGTAGGCCAATTTTGACATATTCTTCTTCAATCTCAATGCCGATTGAACGGCGTCCCAATTTTTGGGCTACATAAGAGGTGGTGAAAGTGCCGGAAAATGGATCGAGGATAAGATCGTCAGGGTTTGAACTGGCGAGGATAATCCTTTCCAATAAGGCCACAGGTTTTTGGGTAGGGTGATTTTCATATTCGTCCATGCGATAGCGCACTCTTGGAATTTCCCATACATTTCCCGGAACCTTTTGCGTATTGTAGACTGCAGGCACAGGTTTGCGATAATCAATCAATTTTCGTTGTGCGCCTGTTTTGGCTTCTACCAAAATGTCTTGTGCGTTGAAAGTGTAGTTTTCTTGATCTTTTACACAAAACAAAATCGGCTCATACAATGAACCAAAATATTTCTTTGCTTGAACCCCTGAGCTATCATAGAACCAGACAAGCCGGGATAAAATATTGAGCCTTTTACGCAGATAAATATCGAAATAAGGCATGGCTTGTGTGGATGTCATCACGTAGAGACTGCCATTTGCCTTGAGCTTATGGATGCAAAGGTTAAGCCATTGGTAGCACCAGTCTAAATAATCTTGCTCAGATGCCCATTGATCCTTTCTCCCGTTGAAATTTTTCCCAATATTATAGGGCGGATCAGCAAAAATTAAATCTATAGACGCATCTGGAATAGAGGTTGACAGCACTTCAACAGCATCCCCATGAATAATCTTGCGCCCATCTTTCTCAAAAACCGGAAAATCTACCGTTGCCATAGTGTCAATTATACTGATCAAATCAGGAAATTTGTTTTAAATACTGCCATGTTTGACTCATGCCAATTGTAAACGGGACGCCGAACGCGATGAGGCAGGCGATCGCATAGCCATCCACGCTCAAGCCAGGGACGAAGTATAAGCCCACGGACGCCGCGGCGAAGATCAGCCCACTGACCAGCAGACGCTTTGCCCCATAGCGGTTTACTGCATACCACAACGCGGGGTCTTCCAGCGTTTGTTTGACGCGGAAGCCGTACCACAGATTGGGCTTGATCTTCTCCGCCATCAAAGGCAGCGCCAGCCCTACCTGTAACAACCCGCTAACCAGAAAAAGTACAACGAGAATTTCCATTCCCACTTACCTTCCTATCAACGCCTTAAGGCTGGCCATACTTGTTCTCCAGGTAGGCATGATAATCGTCTAACGGCGTCTCTGTCGTCAGACTGCCTGTCATCTCGCTCAGAATCGGCGTCTCTGAACTTGCTGTTTGTCTGGGTTGTTCATCTGGCCGATCAGTTTCCACTC
>CAIQJJ010000495.1 GCA_903872065.1 uncultured Anaerolineales bacterium
AGCCTGGTCAAGGCCTACGGCAACTTGATTGCGCAATACCATCCCGATTTGTTACCGAAAGACGCCCCAGTGCAAAAAAGGTGACAAATGTCACTATCGGAGATTTGTGTAGTATGTTTGATGGGGACATTCATATAGAGATATCAAATGTTGAGAAAGACTGCTTTTTGTACATCGTATGTATAGATTTTGTATATGTTCGAATATTTAATCAAAATGGGAATGTAGAAAGAATAAAATTATACAAAGAGGGTAAGAAAGAAAACTTTTTTCAAGGAGTAGCTCATGATTACTCTGTAAAAATTACTTGGTATGAAGAACGTTGGTTTGGAGTATTTTTTTAGGATGGAGGGTGTTCGTTCAGGCTATGGTTATTGATAAATGACAGTATGCAGTGATGAGACGTAGAGGTAATGTGGTTCACGGGCTGGCATCATAACGAACTTTAACAAACGTCTGGTAAATTTCTGATGTAATTTGAACAGGCGATGATAGCCCTGCTGAGTGGGTGCTGTCACCTGACCAAGCGTGAAACGCAGGGGATCATGGCTGATTTCTTCCAGTCCGAACTGGCCTGGGCAGTATTCTCAAGTTGGAACAGCGCACCAGTCAGGTGATTGCCCGACCTGTGGCCGAAGCTCGTACTTATGTCCAGAGCCGGTTTGCAATACACCAGGACGAAACCGGGGTGTCCGTCCACGACGCGTGGAGTAGAGTTATCCGTGGTTAATCTTTGCATTCTTGGTGACGTTAAATGCTCAACGATCTCAGCGTTCGGCGGTGAAAACTGACTTTTCCCCAATTCGTTACGTCTCCCCTCTCGAACTAAAATGGGAGAAGCTCTCTGGAGTATAATAAAGATATGGACATCCTGGCGCTGGATTGGCTCGAATGCGTTTCTGTGCAGCCGAAAGGTTTTGCACCCGTCACGGCTGAATTGCTGCAAAGCATTGTTCAGCGTATTGTGACCGGCGTACATCCTCAAAAAATCATCCTTTTTGGGTCTTATGCTTATGGGATGCCCTCTCCCGATAGCGATCTGGATATTCTCGTGATTATGCACACCACTGCCAGGCCGGCGGAACGCATCCTGGCGGTGTCGCGTTTACTGCGCCCGCGCCCATTTCCAATGGACATCCTCGTTCGGACGCCCGATGAGATCGAGGCGGCGAGACAAAGCGATGCTTTTATTCATGAAATTGTCTCGCAGGGAAAGGTGTTGTATGAGCAGCACTGATGTTTTCAATAAGGAGTCCTCTATGCCATCAGAGACAGATTTTGCCGGCTGCATTGCAGAGACAAGTTACGGAAAAGTGCGCGGCGCGCCGGCCGGCGGGGTGCTTGTGTTCCGTGGCATCCCTTACGGCGGGCCGACCGAGGGCGGGGCGCGCTTTTTGCCGCCTGTTCGCCCCGAAGCCTGGGCCGGCGTGCGCGACTGCACTGCGACTGGCCCACGCTGCATCCAGGATCCCGGCGTGATCTTCCTCTCGCCGGTGATCGGTGAGTATTTCAGCGGCGGGCGTCCCGACCGGGCGGAGCTGGCGCAGCAGCCAGAAAGCGAGAACTGTCTCAACCTGAATGTGCTGACGCCGGGCCTGGCGGGAAAGCGGCCCGTGATGGTCTACCTCCACGGCGGCGGTTTTACAGGCGGATCGAGCGCCCTGACCTTGTTTAGCGACCGCTTTGTCGCCGAGCAGGATGTGGTCTTGGTGGGTGTCAATCATCGTCTGAACGTCTTCGGCTACCTGTACCTGGGCGAGTTCAGCGAGAAGTACGCTGCCGGCAACGCCGGGCAGCTTGACCTGATCGCCGCTCTGCAGTGGGTGCGCGACAATATCGCTGCTTTCGGCGGCGACCCGCACAATGTGACGGTCTTTGGCGAATCCGGCGGCGGGGCCAAGATTTGCACGCTGCTGGCCATGCCGGCCGCGCAGGGCCTGTTCCACAAAGCGATTGTGGAGAGCGGCTCCATGCTGCACGCCGCCGAGCGCGCCGCGGCGACGGACGTGGCGCGGGCTGTCCTGGCGGAGTTGGGACTGGAGGGGAGCCGGCTGGACGAGTTGGCAAATCTCCCGGCTGCAGAACTGTGCGCCGCGTTGAGCAAAGCGCCGGGCGTGACGCGTTCGCCGCTGGCGCTCGGCCCGGTGATGGACGGTCTGACTCTGCCTGGCCCGACCTGGGAGCAGGCTGCGCCGGCCGGGGCGCGGGATGTGCCGCTCTTGGTGGGCAACTGCAAAGATGAACTGACGCTGTTCGTGGGCATCTTCACGCCGGACACAAACGGCGCGCCCTTCGAGCCGGATGAGGCTGGCTTGCGGGAGTGGCTGGTCTTTGGCGGCATTCCGCTGGACGAGGTCGAGACGCTGCTGGCCCTCTATCACCGCAGTTATCCGCGTGAGACGCCGCGAGACTTGTTCTTCCGCATCGCCGCCGACCGCGGGGCGCGCTGGAACGCGGCGCGGCAGGCGGAATTGAAGATCGAGCAGGGTGGAACGGAGGTCTTTGTATATTACTTCACCTGGAACACGCCCTGCGACGGCGGGCGGCTGGGCGCTTTCCACACCGCCGAACTGCCCCTGGCGATGCGCCTGGTAGCTCACCCCGAATCCGAGACATTGTCGCGGCAGATCAGCGGCGCGTGGGCGGCCTTTGCCCGGACGGGCAATCCAAGCCACGCCGGGCTGCCGGCCTGGCCGGCCTACAGCCTCCCGGAGCGGGCGACGATGATCTTCGACGCCGCCGGCAGTGTGGTGGTCAATGACCCGGACGCCGAGGCGCAGCGCATTCTGCGCGCCCATCCATCGGGATCGCTGTTATAGGCGTGAGCCTGGGCGACCCTCACGTCCCCCAATCCCTCAGATACAAAAAGTCATACCCCACCGTGCGGTTGGTTAGCTTGGCGATCGGCGGCAGGATGCGCTTGAAATGGTTGCGCCGCACGCGTTCCACCACCGTCTTGACCATCGCCTCGCTGAACCCGGCCGCCACACAGTCCGCCGGACTGTAGCGCTGATCTACCAGCAGATAGAGAAGCTGATCCACCTGTTCGTAGGTGAAGCCCAGCTCGCCCTCATCGGTCTGCCCGGCCCACAGATCGGCGGTCGGCGCTTTGGTCAGGATCGGTTCTGGCACGCCGAGGGCGCGCGACAGTTGGCGCACCTGAGTCTTATACAGATCGCCGATCGGGTTCAGCGCACAGGCTGAATCGCCGTACAACGTGGTGTAGCCGAGTAAAATCTCGGTCTTGTTCCCCGTGCCAACCACCAGCCCTTTAAAGGCCTCTGATTGGTCGTACAGGACGATCATGCGCATGCGCGCCATCATATTCCCTTTGCGCATGCGGGTGATCTCAGGATCGCGCTGGATGAGCGGGTCCACCATGTCGCTGATCGGGATGGTCAGCGACTGCACGCCCAGGGCGTCAACCACCAGTTGGGCGTCGTCCAGGGAGGCCTGCGAGGAGGTCTTGTAGGGCATGCGCACCGCCAGCACATTTTGCGCGCCGAGCGCCTCGGCGGCCAGGAAGCAGGAGAGCGCCGAGTCAATGCCGCCGGAGAGTCCGATCACGGCCCGCGAATAACCGGTGCGGGTGATCTCGCTGTGCAAAAAGCCGGTTAAAATTTGTTTCGTCAGCGTGGGGTTAATGGTGAGATCAATCATACTTCATCCTCGCTCAACCTGAAATGCGTTCCATTTCGCGCCGCACGAGCGCCGTGCGCTCATCGCGCAGCAGCGGCAGGCGGGCGCGGGTGCGGTGCAGTTGGTTTAGATCAATTTCGGCCTGCGTCAGGCCTTC
>CAIQJJ010000496.1 GCA_903872065.1 uncultured Anaerolineales bacterium
GGCTCAGCGCGCCTGTGCGAGAGGCATCCTGAGCCTGTCGAAGGATGTCGAAGGATAGAGCGCTTCGGCGACGCTTCGACAGGCTCAGCGCGCCTGCGCGGGAGGCATCCTGAGCTTGTCGAAGGATGTCGAAGGATAGAGCGCTTCGGCGACGCTTCGACAAGCTCAGCGCGCCTGCGCGAGAGGCATCCTGAGCCTGTCGAAGGATAGGCGAAGGATGATCGGCGCTTCGGCGACGCTTCGACAAGCTCAGCGCGCCTGCGCGGGAGGCATCAGGCATCCTGAGCTTGTCGAAGGATAGTCGAAGGATAGGCGAAGGACAGAGCGCTTCGGTAACGCTTCGACAGGCTCAGCGCGCCTATGCGCCTGCGCGTTTGCGCGCCTGAGGGTGGGAACCTCTGCAGAGCGACGAGCGTCTTGATCCATGATATTATACGCCGCAAATTGTCCCCAGTTGCATAGAAATATGATACCATGCGGTGAACACAGGCTTTTCCTGTCGCATTTCCCATCTTACCAAGAGCTTATGAAGAACCTTACCCCTGAACCTGAAGAAGAAACCCAACCGGTCGAAACGGACGCCGAACAGGCCGGCAAGGGCGGTTGTTTGCGTCCCTGGCTGATCATCCTGCTGGGGATTTTGATGTTATTGTTGATCGCGGCCTTAAGCGCATACGGCGGTTTTCAGTCTGGCCTTGAGCAGCGCGTGGAAGCCAAAGACACTCAACTTGCGCAGGGCGTGCAAACCCAATCCGCCCTGGGGCTGCAAGAGATTGACAAAGGCCTGGTAGACCTGTCGCGCCAGCGCCTGGACTGGCTCAAGACGCAGCCGGCCTCGGCGCGCATCTTGAATCAAGAGATTGCCGCCGAACTGCAGCTTCAGTTTGACCTGGCGCAGCAGGATGTCAGCGCCAAGCGTTATCCTCAGGCGCAAATGCGCCTGGAATGGATTTTGGAGTGGATGCCCGATTACCCCGGCGCGCTCGATCTGCTGTCCGAGATGCTGTACCAGTCTCAAATCACTCCCACTACTATCCCCTCGCCGACAGTGACGCTGACCCCCACGCCGGACAATCGCGGCAAAGAAAAGCTCTTCAACGATGCGCAGCAGGCGCTGAACGCCGCCAACTGGAGCGCGGCGATTGATGATTTGCTGACCTTGCGCAAGCAGGACGCGGCCTACCAGGCGATCAAGGTGGATGGGATGCTTTACATGGCCTACCGTGGACGTGGGGTGGATAAGATCCAGGGTAAAAATCAGACCGACAGCACGATCCAGGGGGTGGATTTGCAAGGCGGGACGTACGACCTGGCGTTGGCCGAGCAGTTTGGCCCGCTGGACCTGGAGGCGCAGGCCTGGCAGCGCCGCGTTAGTTGGTACCTGACCGGCGTGGGCTATTGGGGCGTCAATTGGGAGAAGGCGCTGGGCTATTTTGAAATGCTCTATCTCGAAGCGCCGTACCTGGGCGATGGCACCATGTACGCAATTGACCGCTACCGCCAGGGTTTGATGAAATATGGCGATTGGCTGGCTTTGCAGGGTCTCTGGTGCGACGCCCAGGCGCAGTACCAGAAATCGTTCGACTCTGGCAATACGGACGCCGCCCAACAGCCCACCGCGGTTTACGCCTCCGATCAGTGCAGCGGTTCGGGCAACAGCGGCGGCGGCCAGGAAAGCACCCCGACGCCGGAAGGCGGGGTCAATACTCCTGAACCTGGCAGCGAGGCCTCGCCTACACTGGAGTCGCCCACCGAAACCCCAACGCTTGAGATGCCGAGCGAGACGCCCACGCCATGACCCCCACTCCCTTTTGGGTTTTGGCGCTGCTCTATTGGCTGCACCTGCTGGCGACCGTGCTGTGGATCGGCGGGCTGGCGGCGCTGGCGCTGCTGGTCTTGCCGGCCGCGGCGCAGGCTTTGGATAGGCGCGCCTACGCCGCACTGCTGGATTCCATCCAGCGCCGCCTGGACCCTTTGGGCTGGTTTTGCCTGCTGCTGCTGGCGGCGACGGGGATGTTTCAGATGAGCGCCAGCCC
>CAIQJJ010000497.1 GCA_903872065.1 uncultured Anaerolineales bacterium
CATCATTTCACTGGCGGATTACTGCCTGGACGACTCTGACCGGTCTGTCAAAGAACAATATACCTGCCGAAGCTATCAGTTTTGCAAATCAGACGAACATTTTTCCGCCGCGGAGTCCGATGAATAGAATTCATCGGATGATACGGGAAACGCACTCATGAATATCCAGAAATAAATACCGCTACTTTGCTGTCACCTGATCCCGCCATATTTTGGGCCGTTGAATCGTGAGCAGCGAGTAGAGGCCAGTTCTGGCGTAAGCGCCAAGGCAGGGTAGCGGCATTTATTTTTTAAGGTTCATAAGTGCGTTGGAGGAGGCCGGCGACCTGGGGAAGCGGTCTGCCGGCCTGCCGAAACACGTTTCCCAACGTGTTTCCCGTAGCAACCGCTGGTTTGAACCAGCGGACACCTCGCCAGGCGGACACCTCGCCAGGCGGACGCGTGGCCGGGCATACATCCAGCCAGGCGGACGCGCTCCAGATGCACATCCCGCCTGGCTGCTGTCGCTCCACGCCCTCCCTCATTCTTTATCGCCTCATGGACAATTGCCAACCGCTTGAGTGTTGAGAGTGATCTCTGTAAAGCCTAAACCCTTCAGCAGCCCATAGACATAATCTTTGGCAAACGTATTCGCCTTTTCAAGGATGTTTTTATCGCAAGCGGCTTGCAGGATGGCCTGTTTCACAGTGGCCTGGATCAAGTTGATACTCTCGGGTTTGATGGCGACATTGTCTTTGCAAACCAAAAAATCATTGGCTAGTTCGGTATCGAAGACATTGGCGTCGCTCGAAACGATAATGATTTGCGCCGGCGGAAGATTCACCGTGACTGCCTCGCCCGATCTTTTAATATCATTTTCAGAGATCAACAGCAGATCGATGCCAGCTCGCACACTGCCTGAGCCTGTATATTGAATGATGGTATCGTCCAGGGTCAGAAGGCCGCAGGTACCATTAATCTGATGGTAATTCGCCGGTTGGACATCTTCCTGAACAATGACAGTGACCAGTTCAGCCGCTTTTTTGATTTCATTGACGATGACCTCCATCGGGATGGGAGTTGGCGTTGGCTTTGGCGTTGGCGAGGCGGGCAAAATATTTGGCAGCCGGTTACTGATGCACGCCGCTGCAAGTATCCCGGCGGCAAGGAGCAGAACAAAAACTTTGATGATAGTCCCTGGTTTCATGGGCTGTTTCTTTCAATGCTTAAGCATTGCTCAAGCAATGCTCAAGGGCAGTCGCCTACTGGCTGGGCGTTGATCGTGATAGTGGTAAAGCCTAACTGCTGCAGCAGTCCATAGACCACATCTTTGGCGGTGGAATTGGCTTTCTCCAGCACATTTTCATTACAGGCCGCCTCCAAGACGGCCGCGCTGACTGCCTTTTCGATTCCATTTAAGCTGTCGGGACTGACTTTAACGTCGGCGCTGCAAACAACATAGTCGAAGGGCAGTGTGACATCCAGGATGCTGTGCGTGGCTGAAGCGACGATGATTTGTGGCGCGGGGAGAGCGATTGTGACTTCCTGCGCTGCTTCCTGTCGGGAGACTTGAATATCACTCTTGGCAATCAACTTGAGATCAATGCCAGCCCGTACACTGCCCTCGCCGCTGAATTGAATTTTGGTTGGGTCGAGTTGAAAAGGCCCGCAGTAGCCGTTCTCCTGAGCGTAAACCTGAACCGGGATGATCTCTTCAACAATAATCGTCACCAGTTCAGCCGCCTCGTCCAGTTCACGGATAACCACGTCCACTGGGATCAACGTTGCAGTGGGAGTGAGGGTAGGGTATGGGGTGGGCGTGAGGCTGGGGGTTGGCGTGCGCGTTGGAGTTGGCGTCAGCGTCTCTGTTGGTGTGCTTGTTGGTGTATAGGTTGGCGTTTCTGTCCAAAGCGCGGCGTCAACGGTGACGGCAAGCGCTGTTTGTGTACTTTGCTGGTCAGCAAAATAGCTGCAGGCGCTCAAGCCTAAGAGCAGCAATAGACAGGAATAACGGACAATTATCCTCATGCTACTATTCCTTTCTCCTCTGTACATGATGTTGAGTATTCGTTCGACCAGGTTTAAGAGACCGTAACAATTTGTGTAAGACTTTCATTATTATCCACAGATTACACAGATTTTAAGCCAGATTTGCAAAGATTAACCACGAATAACGCGAATTTTCACGAATAAGAAGACTAAGAAAAAA